>NZ_JBFHQR010000098.1:0-9097 GCF_041592135.1 Porticoccus sp.
ATAAACAGTCCCGTCAGGGGCAGCATCACACTGGAGGTGAGAAAGTCCATAAATTCAAAAAAGTTGAACCCGGCCAACCGCGCATCGGCCCACAGATTAAACGACAGCACGCTGCCCAGCCCCACCACCCAGGCAATACCACCCAGCAACAGATTGGCCGCAAAGCGGTTGAAACCCTTTGACTCGATCAGGAACGCCACCGCCGGTTCAATCAGCGAAATCGCCGAGCTCCAGGCCGCCACGGTCACCAGCACAAAAAAGAGACTGCCAAACAGCAGGCCGCCCGCCATGTTGCCAAAGGCAACCGGCAGGCTTACAAACATCAGGCCGGGGCCGGCGCCGGGTGCAATGGTCGGGTTGGCAAAGACAATGGGGAAAATCGCCAGCCCCGCCAGCAACGCCACCAGGGTATCGAGGAATCCCACCGCCAGCACCGTGCGACCGATACGGGCATGTTCCGGCATATAGGCGCCATAGGCCATGATGGCACCCATGCCCAGGCTGAGGGTAAAAAAGGCATGACCCATGGCTTCCAGCACCCCGGACCAGGTCAGTGCCTCGGTGTTAAAGCTGAACAGGAAGCTGAAGCCGCGGGCAAAATCGCCGCGCTGAATCGAGAACCCCAACAAAACCAGCAGCAGCACAAACAGCAGTGGCATCAGAATGCGCACGGCAACCCCCAACCCCCGGGTCACGCCGCCGATCACCACGGCCATCGTCAACAGCATGAAAATGCTCTGCCAAAAGATCAATTGCCGGGGATTGGCCAGCAAGTCGCCGAACACCGCGCCGGCCTGATCGGCGCTGGCACCCTGGAAAGTCCCCGCCGCCATCTGTCCGATGTAGTAGAGCGCCCAGCCGGCAATCACTGCGTAGTAGGAGAGAATCATCAAGCCGGCGGTCACCCCCAGCCAGCCGATGGCATTCCAGGCACCGTGCAGGCCAGCTTCTTGCGTCAGATAGCGCATGGCGTTAATGGGGCTCTGGCGACCACGACGGCCGAGCATCACCTCGGCCACCATCACCGGCATACCCACCAGCAGGATGCAGCACAGGTACACCAGCACAAACGCGCCACCGCCGTTCTCACCGGCAATATAGGGAAACTTCCAGATATTGCCGAGTCCCACGGCGGAGCCCGTGGCGGCCATGACAAAGGTCCAGCGGCTGGTCCAGGAACCGTGCATACCGCGCCGGTCGGAGGCTTCGTTGGCGCCAGCACCCGGGGCTGTCAGTTGTTCATCCGCCATTGGCGTTACTCATACCTCGATGGGCTCGATTGTACCGGCAATCCGTGTCCGGCAAAACCAAGCGAGAAATGCTCTCCGTCACAAAACCATAGGCGCCCCCCGGCGCAATCCTTATAATGCCGCCCCATGGCAAAGAAACCCCAAAAATCAAACCAAAGTTCCACCATCGCGCTCAACAAACGCGCCCGTCACGAATACCATCTGGAAGAGAAATTCGAGGCCGGGGTGGTGTTAAAGGGCTGGGAGGTGAAGAGTCTCCGCGCTGGCAAAGTCCAGATTACAGACAGCTATGTGCTGCTGAAAGACGGGGAAGCCTTTCTGCTGGGGGTGCACATTACGCCGTTGGCCACCGCCTCCACTCACTTCGTGACCGATCCCACCAGAACCCGCAAGCTGCTGCTGCACGAGCGGGAACTCAGCCGGTTGTTCAATGGCGTCAATCAGAAGGGCTACACCTGCGTGGCCACCGCGCTGTACTGGAAAAAACACCTGGTGAAATGCGAGATTGCCCTGGCCAAGGGCAAGAAGGAACACGACAAACGCGAGACCGAGAAAAACCGCGACTGGGAGCGGCAGAAACAGCGGCTGATGCGGCACAGCCACTAGCCCCGCCTAAAAACGCCGCGGAACGCTATTTTGACCCTGTGATTCGCGGCCACACCGCCACTTTCCAATCCCCCGCAACCAAAAAATTTGCCGCGAGTCGGCCAAAACCCTTTGACATTGATAATCGTTACCATTTAGGATTGCGAATCGTTCTCATCCACAAAAGTGGAAATGGTCACATTATGTATGTGTGCAACTGCAAAGCCGTCACCGACCGGGACATCCGCGAAGCTGTGGAGAATGGCGTCTCAAACCTGAGGTCGCTGAGAAAATGTACTGGCGCCACCGGACAGTGCGGCAAATGCGTTACCGAGGCAAAGGCCATACTCCAGGAGGCATTGGCGGAGGCCAGCTTTTTCAATGCCATGGGAACCGCCTAGGCCCGCCATACCACTTTCTTTCATTTCTATCTCCCAAACAGCTATCGCCAAGGCCCAGTCGGGTCCTTTTTTGGCCATAATCCTGTAGTAGCAGCCCCTCGAACTGGGTAACCTATACCAGACAGTGACCACCCACTTCACGGCATCCCGGAGGACGTCCCATGAAAGGCGACAAAAAGATCATCGAGTATTTGAACAAGGTGCTGGGCAACGAACTGCGCGCCATAAATCAATACTTCCTGCACGCCAAGATGTACAAGGACTGGGGGCTGAAGGAGATCGGTGAAAAGGAATACCATGAGTCCATTGATGAAATGAAACACGCGGATACCGTCACCGAGCGCATCCTGTTTCTGGAAGGTCTTCCCAACCTGCAGGACCTGGGCAAGTTCTATGTGGGCGAGAACACCGAGGAAATGCTCAAATGCGACCTCAAACTGGAGTTGGAAGCCATCCCGGTATTGCGGGAAGCCATTGCCTATGCGGAATCCATCAGGGATTTTGGCAGCCGCGATATCTTCAACGATATCCTCTCGTCGGAAGAAGAACACGTGGACTGGCTGGAGACCCAATTGGGCCTGATCGAAAAAATGGGCATCCAGAACTACCTGCAAGCCCAGATCATCGAAGACTAGGCAGTCACAACCTGACCAGTGAACTTACGCCATAGAAAAAGTCTAATGAACAACCTTTCCTGTGATAGGATGCGCCACCTCGGCCTGGGCCGGGGAGATGGAAAGAGTAAACCACCAGCTTCAGGGGGCGATTTGGATTCGACGCCGGTTACAAAACCCTGGGTGCATGCCGAGATGGTGACAATCTCGTTAATCCAAAGTCGCAAACTATTAGTTGCCAACGACGACAACTACGCACTCGCCGCCTAAGAAACGGTAGAATGCCATCTGACTGGAGCCGTGCTTGTGCGTCCAGCGCTTCAACTACCCTAGGGTAGTGGCGAAGCACTCAGGTGTCATACTCACAAGATCGCGATGAAGCTCGTCCGGGGTGGATTCGCTAAACACTTACCGGAATCGCTGTTTGCGCGCCCTGTCAGCCGGGCTGTAGACAGCTAAATATAATAGACTGAACTAAGCATGTAGATCCCTCGGCAGAGGACTGACGGACGCGGGTTCAATTCCCGCCGCCTCCACCATATAGCAAAAGGCCTCACCCTCGGGTGGGGCCTTTTTGTTGAGTACTCAGTCAACCGTCACCTCCACACCCTTAACATTTCACGCCCCGCCTACCTCCCTGGACCAAAGCACCGTGGCGCTGCTGCTCCCGGACTGCTTCAATGCAAGGATAAGTGCCGAGAACATCTTTGCCCGGACGATAGCCATGCTTAATCAAATCCGTTATTTGTTGCTGCCACTGCTATTAGCAGCCCACAGTCAGGCAGCGACCGAGCTGCCGGAGGAGTTCCACGCCGCAGAACCCAAGATGCAACTCTATATGGCCTACGCGGAATTCAAGATGGCTCATTACGAGACGGCCCGGGAGATGTGGTTGCACATTGGCGGCAAGGGCAGCGGCGAGGCGGCCTTCAACCTGGGCATTCTCTATGAGCAGGGCATGGGTGTTGATCAGGACATCGCCAAGGCCCGGGATTACTACCTGCTGGCCGCCGAAAAGGGCAGCCGCGCCGGGGCCTATCAGGTGGGACTGATGCATACAAACCACCCCGACCTGGTGAGTGCGGAAATGGCGACCCACTGGCTGACGGTGGCCGCACTGGACGGTGATGAGGATGCCGCCAAACTGCTGGAGTCGATCAATCTGGGGGCCGACGCCTCCCTCGACCCCATGTTCAGGGTCCGGCAACTGATTGCCAAAGGCGAGCTGGAGCAAGCCCGGGAGCAACTGATCGAGATGTCTCATGCGACCCCACCCGATTATGTCGCCATCACCCGCCTGGCCTGGTTATACGAAACCGGGCTCGGGGTCGAGCAGGATATCGAGCGCGCCGGCGAATTATTCGAGCGGGCTGCCAGAGGCGGCAATGCCGAGGCCCAGTACGCCTTATCGGTGATGTATGAAACCGGTGTGGGTCGACCTCAAGACAGGGCCCAATCACTGCACTGGCTGCAACAGTCTGTCAGCCAGGGCTATCAACCGGCCGTTGAAAAACTGAACGAGAAACCTACACCGACGCCCTGACGCCACGCTTTCCAGCCCTTCACCCCAGGTCGATTTTTGTTCTGCTCGAACCCTGTGGTTGCTGCCGGGGTATAAGCTGGGGGAGACCAACCTGCGCGCCATGACTGCGCTATTTCAGTGGCGACGGTGCTGACAAAAAAGGGCAGGAGGCGGTGTCCGCCCGCAAATCTTTGGGTGCGGGGCGTATTCGCTAGCGTATCGAGATATCGGGATTTTCAACGACCACGCCGTCTGCCTCGATTGCCATCCATTTATTTTGACTGTAGCTCTTCAGCAAGGCCAGCGGGCGCGGCCTGCCGTTGCGCCTGACAATCGCAAGATCCCAACCAAAATTTTCCATTTGATGGACGGTTAGCAACTGGGCCAGATATAGATATTTTTCCAACTGATAGCTCGACGGCAATGCCGGCAGTCCCTTCCTTCTTTCTGTGTGAATAACGGTATCATCCATGACTACACCCACATATTTACTGGCGAAGGGCAAACACTCACCTATCAGAGATAAGATTAGTTAAAACTTCACTGCCCGCCTTCCGCAGCAGATGAAAGGCTGCTTCCTGGGATGAGCGTCACTGATACCCCGGCCTACACTCCCCATGCAGGGAGCATTATCAGATGCAGAGAAGCGACATACCGGGCAGCGTAACCTCTACACGGAAAGGTAGCCCTCGGCGCCGAGCCTCGCACATCTCCAGGCTTCGACTTTGGGAGCATCAGCAGAAGGTGAGCTTTTCTGTTCTAATCCCAACACAGCCACTTTTTACAAACTGCCCACACGATGAACCTGCCCCAGGCGACTGAAGCAACACAACGCAACACCTACACCGCCCTGCTGGCCGGTGCGGTGGTGTTGCTGGTCGTTCACACCCTCGGCAGATTTGTCTACACACCGCTGCTGCCCTATTTCATCAGCGACGGCATGTTGACGACAGGACAAGGTGCGGCCATTGCCACCTGGAATTACCTGGGTTATCTGTTGGGGGCGCTGCTGGCGGTGCGCTGGCACAGCATTTCCCGGATACGCGTGATGCTGCCCCTTGCCCTGCTCATCCATACCCTCACCACACTGGCGCAGACACAGTTGGAACAACCGACCGCGCTGGGCCTCACCCGCTGCCTGAACGGCATCGCCAACGGCATTGTGTTTGTCCAGGCGCCGGCACTGGTGCTGGAGTGGCTGGTCACCCGGGGGCGCGCCTCCCTGAGCGGCCTGGTGTACCTCGGTGTCGGTGTTGGGCTGCTGCTGTCCAGCGCCCTGGTCAGCACCACCTCCGGCTGGCTGGATGGCCCCGCCCGCTGGTGGCCGGCGGCGCTTGTTTCACTGCCGCTGGTCTGGTGGGGCAGTCGGCAGCTGATACGACTGGATGTTCCCGCCTCGCCCCCTTCGAGCAGTGGGCGAGGGGCACCCGAGAAAACGCTGCTGACTCGAACCAGCCTGCCACTGTTCCTGTCCTATGCCGGCGCGGGACTGGGCTATATTCTGCCGATGACCTTCCTGCCCCTGCTGGCCAGCTTGAGCCTGCCCCAGGGGCACTGGCTGACCAGCGGTTCCTGGCTGATCGTAGCGCTGGCCACCATCCCCTCCGCCTGGCTGTGGAACCATCTGGGTTCGCGACTGGGCGACTTGCCGGCACTGCGCCTCAATTTTCTGCTGCAGCTGACCGGGGTGCTGGCCGCCGTGTTCGTCAGCGGGCCCGGCGGCATCATTTGCTGCGGCTTGCTGGTGGGAGGCACCTTTCTCGGCACCGTATTATTGACCCAGCGCATCGGCCGCGCCCTGCAACCTCACCAGGGTCCGAGGCTGTCAGCAGCCCTGGTCGCCCTCTATGGCCTGGCGCAGATCGCCGGCCCGTGGCTGACCAAACAGTGGCTTTCCTCTGGCGGCAGCCTCGGTGAGGCCTTTGGTATCGGCGCAGCGGCGCTGGTGTTCGGATTGGTGTTCAGTTTGCTGATCAAACCGCCTGCTGCGAATTGATCGGATCAAAGATGGCCCAATACGGAAGGCAACAAAAGGTTGCCATTTGCGCTGCCGGGTAAGATCATTCCGTCCCATTCGCCTCAGCCCACAAACTGCTCAACAGGAAGTTCTATGCTTATCCCACTACTGGCCGTTGTCGCGGGTCTCGTTATTCTTGTCTGGAGCGCCGACCAGTTCGTCGACGGGGCCGCGGGCACGGCGGGCCACTTTGGCATGCCACCGCTGTTGATCGGCATGGTCATTGTCGGTTTTGGCACCTCCGCCCCGGAGATGGTGGTTTCCGCCCTGGCCGCCTCGCAGGGCAACCCGGGCATTGCGCTGGGTAATGCCTACGGTTCCAACATTACCAATATCGCGCTGATACTGGGCCTCACCGCGCTGATCAGCCCCATCGCCGTGCACTCCCAGGTGTTGCGCAAAGAGCTGCCGATCCTGATCCTGCTCTGCGGCCTGGCGTCCTTTCAGCTTTGGGATGGGCAAGTATCCCGGGACGACGCCTGGGTATTACTGCTGCTGTTCGGTGGCTTGATGGGTTGGACGATCTGGCAGGGGCTGCGCAATAAAGCCGATGGACTGGGCAATGAAGTCGCCCAGGAGCTGGCGGCACATCCCCGCCCCCTGTCGAAATCAATGACGCGACTGATCCTGGGGCTGCTGTTGCTGGTTGCCAGTTCCCGCCTGCTGGTCTGGGGTGCCGTCGAGATCGCCCAGGGACTTGGGGTCAGCGACCTGGTGATCGGCCTGACCATTATCGCCGTGGGCACCTCCCTGCCGGAGCTGGCCTCGTCCCTCGCCGCCACCCGCAAGGGCGAGCACGATATCGCCCTCGGCAATATCCTCGGCTCCAATATTTTCAACACCCTGGCGGTAGTGGGGATTGCCGGTGCCATTCACCCCATGGCGGTAGGTCCAGAGGTATTGAACCGCGACTTGCTGCTGATGACCGCACTGACATTGTTGCTGTTTGTGTTCTGCTACGGCTTTCGGGGGCCGGGCAGGATCAACCGTTTTGAAGGTGCCATCCTGCTGGCCTGCTACATCGGCTACAACAGCTATCTGGCGACGACGGTGTTTGGCCTGTAAGTACTTTTTGCCGCCTGATCAGGGTTGGTACAAGAAGGCCTCACCGCGCCTGCCCTTGGCCTGGTAAAGCGCCAAATCCGCCATCTTCAGCAGGCTTTCAGAATACTCGCTGTGCTGCGGGTAGAGGCTGACACCGATGCTGGCGCTGATCGACAGGCTATCCCCCATGCTGCAATAGGGCTGAGATACCGCCTCTATCACTTGGCGGGCAATGTCCAGCGCCCTGTCCTCACAGGCAACCATTTCCAACAGCACCACAAATTCATCGCCCCCGAGGCGGGCGAAAAAATCGGTATCCCTCAGGCAGCTTTCGATCCGGCCGACCGCTTCAGTGAGAATCCGGTCGCCGAACTCATGGCCGTAGCGATCATTGACCAGTTTGAAGTTATCCAGGTCGACGAACAGTACGGCGAACATGCGCTTCTGCAAATGGGCGTCATCGATGAGCCGGGCCAGGTGGTTCATGAAACTGCGCCGATTGGCAATACCCGTCAGCTCATCCAGGTAGGAAAGCCGGTGCAGGCGCTCTTCGATCTTTTTGCGTTCGATGATACTGGCCATCGCCTTGCCACAGACAGCGAGAAACTCGTCCTCCAAATCCGATGGTTCGTGACCCTCGCGCACATACAGGTTCAACACCCCGAGGGTTTTGCCGTCGGCGACGATGGGCATGTTGTAGTGGCCGTGGGGTTTCATGCCCTCGGGGTGGATAGCGTGGTCATGGTCTACCCTATCGCGGAAAATCAGCTCCTGGGTGGCTGCGGCTTGGCCGCACAAACACTGGCCGAACTTGATCTGGCGACAGAGGTTCAACAGCGGTTCCCCCAGATTGTGCTGGGCCACCATCTTCAGGGCCGTGCCTTGCTCGTTGGCGAGAAAGACGCAACCTTTTTGATCCAGGGCCAACCAGGGGATACCCAGCACCAGCTGCAAAATTTTCTCCAACTGCTGGGCCAGGGAAATGGGCATCAGCGAGATATTGAGTATTTCATTCAAAGCGTCCTGAATATCGCTGCGCCGCCTTAACTCCGTCATGCGCAGCTGATATTCATCAACCTGGCAGGTCAACCGGCTGACTTGCCGGGTCAAACGATCAATCTCCTGTTCCAATGCTAGTTGGTTCATTTCCTGTTCCAGCTCAAGCAGCACCTGCGTTTACCCCCGCAGGCAAGCCATTTCAAAACCGGTATTCGCACCCCGTGAGTGGAGCACCATTCCCATTAACGCCCAATTCTCTCTCATCTACGAGCTGGATTACAGTCAGTCCAGCACAACCAAAATGGGTATTCCGGGGATTGTCGGCCAGATGATGTTTTACTGAAATCCGGATGCGGGCCTGTTTACACTAATTTGATGGCCACAGCTCCCAGCTTACCAGCTCCCTTGCTGCGCCACATCAGGTGCGCATAACCATTCCGTGAAAACCGGTTGCGTCCAACTGCGGGAGGGCACATTGCGAAACCCTGTGCGCATCGGGTGGCAACCGCGCGAAACAGGCAATGGATAGCCCGCTATAGCGAAAAACCTTTTTAGGGCCTGTTCACACTAATTTGATTACCACTGCTGGAGGTCATTTTTGCTTCCAGCGAGGCGGAATGAGCGTGGTTTAGTTATTCTAAATGAGCGAATGACAACAACGCTGG
>NZ_JBFHQR010000099.1:0-9068 GCF_041592135.1 Porticoccus sp.
GCAAAGGGCTCGCCGATCAGGTGGTGGATGATCAGGTTGGAGCGGGTCATGTCCATGGGCACCAGCGGCATGTTGTAGCGAGACATGAAGCGGTCATTGACTTCTTCAATCAGGCGGTGGGCCAGGTAGGATTCGTCCATCAGTGCACTCAGGCCGTGGTGTCCGTCGATCAGTTCCGGGGGCTGGATAAAAAATTCCTTGGCCACGTTCATGACAGGTTCCGTGTAATCGCTGATGTTGCATTCATTGGCGATGGCGTCCACCGCATCGATGAATTCCGGGACCTGATCAATGTAGTGGATAATAAAGTTCAACAGGGCGGGGACGATATTCCGGGGCGGTAACTGGATGGTGTGATGCAGGCGATTTGCCCGGGTTTGCATTAAATGTGCAAGTTGCCCCGTTGACTGCTCGTGGGCCTTGGCGGTGGCGATAGCCTGGCGGAGGTTGACAGTATCCATATTCAAAACCTAGTCGAGCGAACTGAAAAGGCAAAGAACATCTTGTCATAAGGGCGCCAGATTTCCAGGCTACTCAGGTGTTGCCGTTGTCCCACAGGTGCTGTCTTGAATAGCGGACAAACAGACCCGCCATCAACAGGCTTCGCGCCGCCAAGAAGCCGAGATAGGCAAGCCAGAGTCCGTGGTTGCCCAGCGGTCGGGAAGCGTACCAGAGTGGCAAAAACACCAGCAGCACCGCGATCAGCATGCTGTTTTGCATGGCTTGAGTCTTGCCGCTGCCGATGAAGATGCCATCCGCCATGAAGCAGGCCAGGCCGGTCAAGGGTAAGGCGGTCAGCCAGGGCCAATAATTCAGGGCGGCGGTGGCGACGGCGGGAAGATCGGTAAACAGCTGGATAATGGCGCGCGGAAACAGCAGGTATAGCAGTGTGGCCAGCAGGGCGATCAGCAGTCCCCAGAAGGCGCTGGTGAAACAAATTTGGTAAAAACGATCCAGCTGACGGGAGCCGATAGCCTGGCCGGTCAGGGACTCGGCGGCGTGGGCAAAACCGTCCTGGGTAAAGGCCACCAGTAACAGTAGTTGCATGAGAATGGCGTTGGCGGCGAGCACCGCGTCGCCCTGTCGCGCCCCCTGCGCGGTAAAGAATATCATGGTAAACACCAGCAACGCCGTGCGCACAAACAGGTGTCGATTCACCGCAAAAAACTCTCGATAGCGCGGCCAGTGGCCGAGTCGCCGCCAGCTGCAGGGCGCAGGCAGCGCTTTGAGTTTCAGGGTGACCAGCAGCAGGGCCAGGGCTGCGCCGGCATACTCCGCGGTGAGGGAGGCCCAGGCGGCGCCGCGGCTGTTCCAGTCGAGGCCGACAATAAACCAAAAATCCAGTGCCACATTGGCCAGATTGACAAACAGCATGACAGCCAGTGTCGATCTGGCCTGTTGCAGGCCGAGCAGCCAGCCGATGGCGCAGTAGGTCGCGAGGGTGACGGGTGCGGCGAAGATGCGAATGGCACAGTACTCCAGCGCCAGGGGCCGCGCCTCGGCCGACGGGGCGATCAGTGCCAGGGTTGTCTCGAGGATAGGTTGCCGCAGCAGCACCAGTCCACAGCCAATCAGCACGGATAACAGTAACGACTGAAACAGCAGTTCCCGGCAGCGCTGCAGGTCCCCTGCCCCCCAGGCCCTGGCTGTCAAGCCGGTGCTGCCCATTCTCAGGAAGCCAAACAACCAGAACAGCATGGTCAGCACACTGCTGCCGGCGGCAACCGCAGCCAGGTAATTGTCCGAGGGCAGATGGCCGAGAATACCGGTATCCACCAAACCGAGCAGTGGCACGCTCAGGCTGGCCAGTGTCATCGGCAGGGCGATTCGGAAAACCTGTCGGGAAATATGGGGTTTGAGCATGCGCGGCCGGGGTTTAAAAAAGGCCATTCTGACAGAAAAACCCCAACTGCCGGGGGGGAATAGTCTGGAGCGCAGCGGAAAAAGTCTGGTATACTCGCGCGGTTTTTCCTGTCCAGTACTGGGTGTCCAGTCGTGGCCGGAAACTGCATTACTTATAAACAATAACTTAATGACTGGAGATAGGGCGATGTCAAGAAGAGCACGTATGCTTTTCGCGCTTGTGCTTGCCCCTGTTATGTCCCTGGCCGCAATGGGTCAGGCACTGGCAGAAGACGCACAGCGTTGGGCTGTTAACATGCCCAAGGGGGTAACCCCCGTGAGCAACGCAATCTACGATATTCACATGATCATTTTCTGGATCTGTGTGGTAATCGGAATTGGCGTTTTCGGTGTGATGTTTTACAGCATGTTCGCACACCGGAAATCAAAAGGTGCTGTGGCGGCTAACTTCCACGAAAACACCACCGCGGAAATAGTCTGGACAGTGATTCCTGCACTGCTGCTGATCGTTATGGCGATTCCTGCAACCAGCGCGCTGCTGGATGTTTACGACACAGCTGAAGCTGAGATGGACATCAAGATCACTGGCTATCAGTGGAAGTGGCAGTATGAGTATCTCGGTGAAGACGTCGCCTATATGAGCGAGCTGACCACACCGGAAGAAGAGATCTACAACACCGCCCCCAAAAGCCAATACTATCTCCAGGAAGTTTCCCAGGCACTGGTTCTGCCAGTCAAAACCAAAGTCCGTTTCCTGATTACCGGCAAGGACGTGATCCACTCCTGGTGGGTGCCGGATCTGGGCGTGAAAAAAGACGCTATTCCCGGACTGGTTAACGAGACCTGGGCCTATATTGAAGAGCCCGGTATTTACCGCGGTGAATGTGCGGAGCTCTGTGGTAAGGGCCACGCCTTCATGCCGATTGTGGTCAATGTGCTCGAAAAAGCAGAGTACAACGCCTGGCTGGACAAGAAGAAGGCGGAGGTGGCAGCCGTGCGCGAACTGGCTAACAAGACCTTTACACTGGATGAGCTGATGGCTCAGGGTGAAGCGGCCTATAACCGCTCCTGTGCCGCTTGCCATATGGGCAACGGTGAAGGTATTCCCGGTGTGTTCCCCGGCCTGAAAGGCTCGGCCATCGCCACCGGCGATGTCAAAGGCCACCTGGATATCGTGGTCAATGGTAAGGCGGGCACTGCAATGCAGGCCTTTGGTGGACAGCTCTCTGAAGTGGACCTGGCAGCCATCATTACCTATGAGCGCAACGCTTGGGGTAATGCGACTGGCGATCTGGTGCAGCCCATTGACGTTCTCAAATTCAAGCAAGGCCAATAAGGAGGATTAAGTCATGGCACACGGTCCCGCTAAAGGTATTGGCCGCTGGCTCTTTACCACCAACCACAAAGACATTGGCACGATGTACCTCTGGTTCAGCTTCGCCATGTTCCTGTTGGGTGGCTTCTTCGCCATGGTGATTCGCGCCGAGCTGTTCCAGCCCGGCATGCAAATCATCAAGCCCGAATTCTTTAACCAAATGACCACCATGCACGGTCTGGTGATGGTGTTCGGCGCCATCATGCCGGCCTTTGTCGGCTTGGCCAACTGGCTGATCCCGATGATGATCGGTGCGCCGGATATGGCGCTGCCGCGCATGAACAACCTGAGCTTCTGGATTCTGCCGTTCGCTTTTGCGCTGTTGGCATCCACGCTGTTCATGGAAGGAGGTGCGCCGAACTTCGGCTGGACCTTCTATGCGCCGTTGTCCACCACCTATGCCCCGAGCACGGTGAACTTCTTCATCTTCGGTGTTCACATCATGGGTGCCTCATCCATCATGGGTTCCATCAATATCATCGCCACCGTGCTCAATATGCGCGCGCCCGGCATGACCCTGATGAAAATGCCGATGTTCGTCTGGACCTGGTTGATCACCGCATTCCTGCTGATTGCCGTGATGCCGGTTCTGGCCGGTGCGGTCACCATGATGCTGATGGATATCAACTTCGGCACCAGCTTCTTTGACGCCGCTGGTGGTGGTGATCCGGTTCTGTTCCAGCACGTGTTCTGGTTCTTTGGGCACCCCGAGGTATACATCATCATCCTGCCGGCCTTCGGTGTGATCTCCCATATCATCCCGACTTTCAGCCGCAAGCCGCTGTTTGGTTACAGCTCCATGGTGTATGCAACGGCTTCCATCGCCTTCCTGTCATTTATCGTGTGGGCTCACCACATGTTTTTGGTGGGTATGCCGGTGGGCGGTGAGCTGTACTTCATGTACGCCACCATGCTGATTGCTGTGCCGACAGCCGCCAAGGTATTTAACTGGATAAGCACCATGTTCCGTGGTTCGCTCAGTTACGAAACCCCCATGCTGTTTGCGATTGCCTTTGTCATCCTGTTCACCATTGGTGGCTTCACCGGCTTGATGCTGGCGATTGCGCCTTCCGATGTGCAATACCACGACAGCTACTTCGTGGTGGCCCACTTCCACTACGTGATGGTGGCAGGTGCGGTATTCTCCGGCACCGCGGCAGTGTACTACTGGCTGCCGAAATGGACCGGTCGGATGTACAGCGAAACCATGGGTAAGGTGCAGTTCTGGATCTCCTTTATCGGATTCAACATCACATTCTTCCCGCAGCACTTCCTGGGTCTGGCCGGTATGCCCCGTCGCTATGCCGACTACGCCCTGCAGTTCTCGGACTGGAATATGATCTCCAGTATTGGCGCCTTTATTTACGGATCTTCCCAGCTGCTGTTCCTGTTTAACGTGATTCGCACCATCAAAGCGGGTACCCCCGTGAGCGAACCGAAAACATGGGAAGGTGCTGAGGGCCTGGAGTGGACTGTTGCCACCCCCGCCCCCTACCACACCTTCTCCACACCGCCGGAAGTGAAGTAACAAGGAAGGATGAGGAACATGGCTGCCAATCCGCTCAGGATTTTGCTGGTCAAGCTGCTGGGCGGTGCCGTATGCATGTTCCTTTTTGCGTTATTTGTGATGCCGCCGCTGTACAACATGTTCTGTGAAATCACAGGCATCGGCGGCAAAACAGGTGGACCCTATCAGGTAACAGAAGCTGGTGTAGATACCAGCCGCACGGTGACGGTACAGTTCCTGGCGACCAATAATGGCGCCATGCCCTGGCAGTTTAATCCCAAGGTGTATGAAGTATCGGTACATCCCGGGGAACCGACCGAGGTGGCGTTTTACGCCAAGAACAGTACCAGCCGGGATATGGTGGCACAGGCTATTCCTAACGTGACCCCCTTCAATGCGGCCGAGTATTTGCACAAAACAGAGTGTTTCTGTTTTCACCAGCAACCTTTGAAAGCAGGTGAAGAAGCTGAGTTGCCGCTGGTGTTCATTGTGGATCGTGACTTGCCTGAAGCCGTTACCACCATAACGCTGGCCTATACCCTGTTTGATATCACGAGTCGCGTCAGCGATTCGGTGGCACAAGTGAATCAATGATAAAAGTGTTGTGCGCAAGCGCATGACGATGACGGAGAAAACCAATGTCAACTGAGAGCAACTATTACGTCCCCGAGCAGAGCAAGTTGCCGATTATGGCAGCTACTGGAATGGGCACGATGGCTTATGGTGCTGGCTCCTGGGTACAGGGAGGTAGCGCCATGGTATTCCTGGCCGGGGCCCTGATTATGGCCTTTACCCTGTACACCTGGTTCAGCACGGTCATTAAAGAAAACATGGCGGGCATGAACAGCGATCAACTCAAGCGCTCCTATGTTTGGGGCATGGGCTGGTTCATCTTTTCTGAAGTGATGTTCTTTGCCTGCTTCTTCGGCGCCCTCTTCTACGTTCGTGTCCTGGTACTGCCCTGGCTCGGCGGTGAGGGTGGCCACCCCAATAGCTCATTGTTGTGGGAAGGTTTCAAGCCGGAATGGCCGCTGATGACCACCCCGGATATGGTGGCGAATGGCGAAAATGCCAAGTTCATCGGACCCCATGAGAACATGAGCTTCCCCGGCTGGAGCAAGCTGATGAGCTGGCTGCCCCTGTGGAACACGGTAATTCTACTGACCTCCAGTGTGACTGTGCACATGGCGCACTCCGCCCTGAAAAACAGCAACCGCACCAAGTTCAATGCCTGGTTGGGTTTGACCGTTATCCTGGGCGCGATCTTCCTGGTGCTGCAGGTGGAAGAGTATGTTCATGCTTACCAACATATGGGCCTGACCCTGGAGTCCGGTATCTACGGCACCACCTTCTTCATGCTCACCGGTTTCCACGGTGCGCACGTGACCATGGGTACCTTTATGCTGCTGGTGCAATTCCTGCGCGGCCTGAAAGGTCACTTCAGCCATCACGACGCGTTTGGCTTTGAGGCGGCATCCTGGTACTGGCACTTCGTGGATGTGGTCTGGGTAGGCCTGTTCATCTTCGTTTACGTGCTGGCCTGATCGGCGCCGGAAAGACACGCAGTCGTAAAAACGGCCAGGATAACCTGGCCGTTTTTATCTATGGGGAAGAAAGGGATTTGTTGATCAATCAGGGTTGGCTTTGCGGTGCGACTCTTTCCGGGTGCAGCTCTCTGTCCCAGGGGGCCTGGCTGGAAAGCCGACCTGAATAGATGCCCCAGGCAATGGTGCCGACCAGTGCGATGGCCAGCACCACCCTGACACCGAGCGCGTAAAGTGTTCTTTTCCTCGGGTTGCCGACGTCCTTCATCAGGAACACCAGTGCACTACTGAGACTGATCAATACGGCAATGAAGAGCAACACGATTATGGCTTTTAGCAACATGGTCTTTGGATTCGCAATTCAAAGAAAATGATTTAACCACAGATGTCACAGCAGACACAGCAACAATCCAGCGTTTCTTTCCAGTGGCAGTGGAACTGGAAATTGCTACTTTTTGCGGCGTTTTTTCTGCCCGTCACGGTCAATCTGGCATTGTGGCAGCTGGAGCGTGCGGCCGAAAAAGAGCAGCTTGTGGAAAGCAACCGCCAGCGTGCAAGCGCTCAACCGGTGTCACTGCAGGAAGCTGAACAGCAGCAGGACCGCCAGTATCTGCGGGTACGGGTACGGGGTGAATATGACAACCGCTCTCCCCTGTTGCTGGATAATCGGGTCCGGCATGGCCGGCCGGGTTTTGAGGTGATCTCTCCGTTCAAGGCGGAAAATGGCCAATGGCTGCTGGTCAACCGCGGCTGGTTATTGGGCAATGCGGATCGCAGCCAGTTACCGCCGGTACCGGATGAACAGGGGGTGGTGGCGTTGACCGGTTACTTGTATCGCTCCCCCGGTGAGCAGTTGATGCTGGGGGAAGATCGCTGGGCAGTTGAGGCCGGTGCGAAAATTATTCAGAATGCGTCACCGGAAAAGGTGGCAGAAAAACTGTCCATACCACTCTACGATTACAGCCTCAGGCTCGACGAGCACACACCGGGAGCGTTGGAAACCGGCTGGGAGGTGGTCAATCTGACGCCGGGAAAACACATCGGTTATGCCGTGCAGTGGGCGGCGCTGGCGATCGCCCTGGTCGTCCTTAGCCTATTCGCTAATTCAAACCTGGGTGCGTGGATAAAAAGTCGCCGCAGGGCAGAGCAGACAACAAAAGAGGAAGGCTGATGAGTCAGCAACAGAGTAAGAAAGCTGGTCAGTGGCAAGTCTGGCTGATGGTGGGCATCCTGAGCGGTGTGATTATTGCCGGATTCCTGTTGTTTCCACACAGCGAGGAATCCCGTGAACGCCTATTGAAAAAATTGGGCACCACCAATCACGGCGAGTTTGTATTGCCGGCGGTCTCCATCAAAACCCTGCAGTTAAACGATGCCGAGGGTCAGGCGTGGTTGTTCGATGACCAGAAAGTGAAATGGCGGATGCTGATACCGGGTCATGCGCATTGCAACCAGGCGTGCCAGGACCTCCTCTATTTGACCCGCCAGGTACACATCAGTCTGGGCAAGTACAGCCGCCGCTTCGAGCGCCTGTACCTGAACCTTGATAGCCACCTTGATAGTGACACCAGCGAATACATGAAACAGCATCCATTCCTTCACACCCTGTACGCGGATGAAGAGCCGCTGAAAGCCCTGTTGGCGGGAACCAATGCACCCCTTCTGGGTAACGCGGATTCAGGGAACCCATTAAGGGCTTATCTGGTGGACCAGGATGGGCTCATCATGATGAGCTACACGCTGGCCAATAGCGGTAATGAGATTATCGAAGACATCGAGCACCTGATGAAATACTCCCCGGACCATTGATTACCTCAATACTGGAAAACAGGCCGTCTGCATTCATGATCAGATTTAGCAAGCCGAGATACCGCAAAGCTGGATTCAGGTTGGCACTGGTGGCCGCCCTGCTGGCGGCATTGGTATTGCTGTTGGGGGTATTCGCGCGCTTGACCGATGCGGGGTTGGGCTGCCCGGACTGGCCCGCCTGTTACGGTCATATGCTCTGGCCCAGTGGTGCGGCAGATATCGCTCAAGCCGAAAAGCTATACCCGGATTCACCCTTTGAACCCGGCAAGGCCTGGGTGGAAATGCTGCACCGCTATACGGCTGCTGCGCTGGGCCTGCTGGTGATCGCCCTTGCCATCATTTCCTGGCGCCGCAGGGAGATGGAGGAATACCCCTTCCGCCTGCCGACGCTGATTCTGTTTCTGGTGGTCTGGCAGGCTTTTTTCGGCATGTGGTCCGTGACCCTGAAATTGTTGCCCCAGGTGGTCACGTTCCACCTCGTGGCTGGCATGACAACCTTTTCGCTGTTATGGTTGCTCGCCCTGCGTTTGGGCAGCAGGCCATGGCAGGTTTCCCCGACAGCTACCCGCCAGCTACATCGCCTCAAGCCCTGGCTGATACTGATGCTGGTCGCGCTGTTTGTGCAGATTGCCCTGGGCGGCTGGACCAGTGCGAATTACGCCGCGTTTGCCTGTGGGGATTTTCCCACCTGTCAGCAACAGTGGTGGCCGGAGATGGATTTCAGGGGCGGCTTCGATCTGGCCCAGAGTGTCGGCCCCAACTACCTCGGCGGCAAGCTCGAAACAGAGGCGCGGATGGCTATCCATGTGACCCACCGCATCGGCGGAGTGGTACTGGGGTTGTTGGCGGTCATAATTTGCGGTGCGCTGTTGCGCGTCAAAAATAATCAGGTGCGCCTGTTGGCGCTGACCATGGTGATGTTGATGGCGACGGAATTGCTGCTGGGCGTGGCCAACAATCTGTTGATGGC
>NZ_JBFHQR010000100.1:0-9063 GCF_041592135.1 Porticoccus sp.
TCAGACAGCTTGAAACCGTCAACGATTTCGCCATTGCCCAGTACTGCACCAGCGGTGAAATCCGGTGCCGGTTTACCAACTAAAACTCCCATGGTCTAACTCCTCTTCAAGTCAGTTATTTTTAAGGAAAATCACGGCTGCGCAGGGCAGCCCAATCTCAAAACGATAGAAGTCATCTTACACAATGAGATTTCCATGTCTCATTGTTATTCGCTATAACCGTAATAAGCTGGCTTAAACGCCGGCGCGATCAGCTCTCTTTCTGGGTCGCTTCTTTTATCAGGGCTGCCAACTCACCGTTCGCGTGCATTTCGACGATGATGTCGCAGCCGCCAACCAGCTCGCCATTGACCCACAGTTGTGGAAACGTAGGCCAGTTGGCGTATTTTGGCAAGTTGGCGCGAATTTCCGGATTGGTCAATACGTCCACATACGCAAAGCGCTCGCCACAGGCCATCAGGGCTTCCACGGTGCGGGCAGAGAAGCCGCACTGAGGCTGATTGGGAGAGCCTTTCATATAAAGAATGACCGGATTACCTTCCACCTGCTCGCGAATGGTTTCCATAATATCCATGAATTCATACCTCTAAAAATTAGTGCCATAAATAGTCGACTATAAAGGTCAACTATTCTACTCCACTCCCCCGGTGACGGACACTACCCAACTCAAAATTCTTCCCCTTTCACTCCACATGCTAATACAAATAGGAACTGTTTGCATTTGAGAATGGTTCTCTTTATAGTGCTGACCGTTGTTTAACAAGCACATTACAACTATCTATCGGAGAAACAGCATGCACAAGAAAACCCTGCTGGCCCTGGCCGGACTGGGCCTGGCGACAGCAACCCAGGCCGCCTCACCAAGCCTTGAAGACATGTGGGATCTGGTCCAACAGCAACAGGCCGAGATTACCCAGTTAAAATCACAGTTGAGCGCTACCGAACAGCGCGTTGCCCAGACCGAAGAGAAAACCGAGGCCACCTTTGCCGCCGTCGAGGAAGTGAGCGCCGGTCCGGTTGCCAAGCTGGCCGAGTGGGCCGAGAAAACCAGCATTGGCGGCTACGGCGAAGTCCACTATAACAACCTGACTTCCGACAATTCCGACAACTCCAAAGACGAGTTCGACCTGCACCGTTTTGTGGTGTACTTCGGACACCAGTTCAACGACGATTTGCGTTTCTATTCCGAGCTGGAAGTGGAGCACAACGTCGCCGGCGAAGGTAAAAATGGCGAAGTGGAAGTGGAGCAGGCCTACATCGAATGGGATTACGCCCAGAACCACCGCGCCAAGGCCGGTGTGTTCCTGATGCCGGTGGGCATTATCAACGAAACCCACGAACCGGACGCCTTCTACGGCGTCGAGCGCAACAACGTCGAGAAAGACATTCTGCCGGCCACCTGGTGGGAAGGCGGCACCCTGTTCAGCGGCGAACTGGGCCATGGCTTCAGCTACGATGCCGGGGTTCACTCCGGGCTGTTTATTGACCCCACCAGTTCCAAATGGAAAATCCGCGATGGCCGCCAGAAAGTCAGTGAAGCCAAGGGCGACGACCTGGCCTACACCGGTCGCCTGAAATACACCGGCGTACCCGGCCTGGAGCTGGCAACCACGGTTCAGTACCAGTCCGACCTGTGGCAGGGCGAAACCTTTGGCGGCGAAGAGGAAGTGGATGCCACCCTGTGGGAAGCCCACGCCATCTACAACCGCGGCCCCTTCGGCATTCGCGCCCTCTACGCCCACTGGGACATCGACGATGCCATCGAAATCTTCAAGGCCGGCGCCGATGAGCAGGAAGGCTTTTATGTTGAGCCCTCCTACAAACTCACCGAAAAACTGGGCCTGTTCGCCCGCTACAGTGAATGGGACAACCAGGCCGGCGACAGCAACGACACCGAGAAACAACAGTATGACGTTGGTGTAAACTACTGGCTCGACGAGCACGTGGTACTGAAAGCCGATTACATGCGCCAGGAAGTGGAAAGCGGCGACGAGCTGCGCGGCTTTAATCTGGGGGTAGGTTGGAGTTTCTAAACAGACAAGTCTTCTCACCACGCTTTGGGAGAGCCGCATCAGCGGCTCTCCTTTTTGTCCTGTGCCTGGCCCTGAGCGCGGGCGCCGTTGCCAAGGGCGTGTACCAGACGGGACCTGAATTTATCGCCGAAGTATTTGCCGGGGAGCCACCGGAAGCAAAGTCTCTGCTGCTGACCCCACAACTGAAAGAAACCGCCACTGAGATCATGCATCGCCAGGTGCGCGGGCTGCGAACCCGTTACTGGCAATCCGGCGGCACCACCGCCTGGATCATGGAGGAGATCGGCAAGGAACTGCCCATTACCATTGGCGTGGTCATTCGCGACGACCAGGTCGCCCAGGTAAAGATACTGGCCTTCCGCGAGAGCCGCGGCTGGGAAGTGCGCTATCCCGCATTTACCGACCAGTTCCGGGATGTCAAAATAACCCCCGAACTGAAGCTGGACAAACACATCGACGGTATCACCGGCGCCACCCTATCGGTCCGCGCCGTCCGCAAGGTCACTACCCTGGCCCTGTTCTACCACCAGCACGTCGCCCAAAAAACAGCAAAAGAGAACGGCACCCTTGTCCCACAGACCCCGTAAGACGCTGATATTCAACCAGCAATGGCACCGCAGGATCGGTTTCGGCATCACTGCCATGGTGTTCTTCCTGGCCATCACCGGGGTGCTGCTCAACCACTCCCCTGCCCTCGAACTAGCCAAAAAAGAGCTGCGGGCAAACTGGCTGCTCCACTGGTACGGCTTGGAGGACGCCGAACCAACCGGCGTGCCACTGTTTGGAAAATGGCTCAGCCAACCCGGCGGCAGGAATTTATTCCTGGACGATCAAGCGGTTGCCGACTGCCAGCCGCCACTGCTCGGCGCGGCGGCACTGCCCACCATGCTGTTGGCGCTGTGTCAGGATGGGCTGGTGATATTGACGGTGGAGGGAGAACTGATCGAAAAACTCGGTCGACTGCAGGGTTTACCCGACGACGCCGACAGATTGCAGGTCGCCGGAGATCACATCCTGCTGGGCAGTTCAAATCAGACCTACAGGATCGATCTGGATACCCTGGCGCTGACCCAACAGCCCTTCCGGGCCGACGGCTGGAGCAAACCGCAGGCAATCCCGCCGCAACTCGCTGAACAGCTCGACGCCATTGAGGATTTGCCGGGCATCTCCCTGGAAACCCTGATCCTCGATCTGCACAGCGGGCGCTTCTTTGGTACAGCGGGGGTTCTGTTTGTCGACCTGATCGGCATCCTGCTGTGTGTGCTGGCAATAACGGGTATTTTGGCCTGGAACAGCCGCCGCAGACTCAATGGTGGAGGCCGGTGAGGTGACAACAGCGCTGATTCCCGGCAAGAATTGCCATTCCGAATAAATCCCTATAGTATTTCGGGCCTTGGGCAGCGCAGCGGCGACTGCCTTTTTTCGTTTTGGAAGATTGCTATGACCAGCAAGGCATTGATGAACAATTACGGCACCCGCAAAATCACCCTGACCAAGGGCCAGGGCAGCTGGGTTTGGGATGATCAGGGCAAGCGCTATCTGGACGCCATCTCCGGCATCGCCGTGTGCGGCCTCGGCCACGCCCACCCCGCTGTCGCCCAGGCGATTGCCGACCAGGCCGCCACCCTGACCCACTGTTCCAACCTGTACAATATTCCCGGCCAGGAAGCACTGGCGGAAAAACTGCGCGAACTCTCCGGGCTGGAAAAAATGTTTTTCTGCAACTCCGGCGCGGAAGCCAACGAAGCCGCCATCAAGCTGGCGCGGCTGTTTGGACACAGCAAGGGTATTGCCGAACCGACCATCATTGTGCTGGAAAATGCCTTCCACGGTCGCACCCTGGCCACCCTGACCGCCACCGGTAACCGCAAGGTCCAGGCCGGCTTCGAACCGCTGGTCAGCGGCTTTGTACGGGCGCCCTACAACGACCTCAAATCCCTGCAGAACATCGCCAAAAACAACCGCAATGTGGTGGCGGTACTGATGGAGCCGATCCAGGGTGAAGGCGGTATCCGCACCCCCGCAGCCGATTACCTGCCCGGCCTGCGGCAACTCTGTGACGAGCACAACTGGCTGCTGATGCTGGATGAGATCCAGACCGGCAACGGCCGCACCGGAAAATACTTCAACTACCAGCATTTCAATATGCTGCCGGACGTCGTCACCACTGCCAAGGGACTCGGCAACGGCATGCCCATCGGCGCCTGCCTGGCCGGCCCCAAAGCCGCCGAGCTGATGCAGCCGGGCAGCCACGGCTCCACCTTTGGCGGCAACCCGCTGGCCTGCGCCGCGGCGCTGGCGACGGTCAAGGTCATCATTGAAGAACAACTGTGCGAACAGGCCGGCACCATGGGCGACTACCTGAAACAGCAGTTGCGCGAGCAACTTTCAGGCAACAAGGATGTGCTGGAGGTGCGCGGTCAGGGCCTGATGCTGGCGGTGGAGATGAAGCAACCCTGTCCGGAATTGGTGGATAAAGCCGCCGCCAGGGGTTTGCTGATCAACGTGACGGCCCAGTCTGTTATCCGGCTGCTGCCACCCCTGACCATCCGCCATGAAGAAGCTGATCAACTTGTCCAGATACTGGCTGAGCTGCTCACACAGGAGTAACCGACTATGGCATTGAGACACTTCCTGACCTTGCAGGACCTGTCAAAGACAGAACTGGAAACACTGCTGCAACGGGCAGTTGAGATCAAAAATCAGCACCGCGATGGCATTGATTCACGGCCCTGTGAAGGCAAGGTGATGGCGATGATCTTTGAAAAGTCGTCCACCCGCACCCGGGTTTCCTTTGAAACGGGCATGGCCCAGCTCGGTGGCAGTGCGCTGTTCCTGTCCCCCAACGACACCCAGCTCGGTCGCGGCGAACCGGTGGAAGACTCGGCCCGGGTCATTTCGCGCATGGTGGACATCATCATGATCCGCACCTTCGGTCACGATCGCATCACCACCTTTGCCGAGTATTCCAGCGTACCCGTCATCAATGCCCTCACCGACGATTTCCACCCCTGCCAGTTGCTGGCCGACATGCAGACCTATCTGGAACACCGGGGCAGCATTCGCGGCAAACGCGTCGCCTGGGTGGGGGATGGCAACAACATGTGCCAGTCCTACATGAATGCCGCGGACATGCTCGACTTCGAGCTGGTGATCGCCTGCCCGGAAGGCTATGAGCCTTCACAGGTGCTGCTGGATAAATTCAGCGACCGGGTTTCCATCGTGCGCGATCCCGCCGCCGCACTGAAGGATGCCGACCTGGTGGTCACCGATACCTGGGCCTCCATGGGCCAGGAAGAGGAAAAAAAGCAGCGCGAAAAAGACTTTTACGGCTTCCAGGTCAACGAAGAATTAATGGCGCTGGCCGCCCCGGACGCCCTGTTCATGCACTGCCTGCCCGCCTACCGCGGCCTGGAAATCAGCGACACCATGCTGGAGTCAAAATGGTCAGTGGTATGGGACGAGGCGGAAAACCGCCTGCACGCGCAAAAAGCGCTGGTGGAGTTTTTACTGGCGGAAATGGTGAAATAAACCTATCTCAGCAGGCGCCAGGGCAACTCCACCAGGTTGGTCAGCGCCTCGCTGGTGCGGTACTTGGCAAAGCCGCCACCGGTCAGGGCGCGGCGCCACAGATCGGTAATCTGCTCGCTGTTGCTGATACCGGTTTTACACCAGGTGGCAAAGTGTTCGCAGTTGTTGAACATCAGATCAAAGGCAAACTCCCCCAGCCGGCTCTCGGCGCGCTGGATCACCGCATCCGGTGAAAAATCCAGCTCCTCCACCTTCAGGCCCCGCAGGCTGTCCATCAACTTATTGATGCCGAGGCTGGTGCGTTCGAGGATGTCACCCCGCTTCAGGGTTTCAAAGAATTGTTCGTAGTCGCGCACCAGGATTTCATCGCCGCGGGCAAATTTTTCCAGGCTGGTGCGCCTGACCACACGGGGGGTCACCCAGTGACTGCTGGTGTAGTGGATGACCGTGCCATCGCCCGCATCAATGCCGTGGTGGGCGTAAGTGCCACCAAAACGACGTACATAGATATGATCACCACGAGCCATAGGAAACGCCCAAATTCCGTTAAGAACTCCGCTTAAACAATGGCTAAGGATAGCAGTTTAGCGGGGTATCCAATCTTTCCCTGATGTTACTGTTGTTGGCGGGGCGGATAAAGTAGCAGCTTACGCCCACAGGCTGGTAATCCCTAGCGCATAAAACCCGCCTGCTCTCATCTGCGACCTTTAACTGCCATCAATGCGACGCCATCGGGATGACGGCTCACTCGCGGTTAGAACCGGCCCCCTTGCTGGTATTCCCCATGCGGGGCTTGCTGCGACAACTCTGCCAGGAATTCCCGATAGGCCGCACTTGAAACCATCGCCTCGAACTCTTCTCTCTGGTTGATCCGCTCGATAATCCGGGGGGTTTTAACCACCTCCAGCCGGGCAAATCCCACGAAGCCCGCCACATCACCGGCCAGGGCGTAATTCCTGAAAATCCGGTACTGGGCGCCAAAGTCCGTCGAGTCCAGCGCATAGGCCCGTTTGAATGCCAAAATCGCCTCTGCATGCTGTTGCAGTTCTTCGAGGCAGGAGCCGTATTGGAACCACCTTGAGGGAATGCTCGGATCCTCCTCGACCAGCTCCTGGATGATCGGCAACGCCTGCTGCCACTCAGCAGCGGTCGCGTGGGCGTAATACTGGTCAAGGGGTTTTAGGCTGACCGATTCAGCGGCGGTGAAACTGCAAACTAGCAGAGCGATCACCGGAAAAACCAGCTTGCTCATTATCCAGCCGGGGAGAAACCGGCGTTCAGTCGTGTTCGTTAGCATCTTGGTATTTTCTCTGCCCACAAAATCGAATCCGTTCCCGGCCTGAAGCTGGGTGACATTAAAACTGCCCTACTGTAACCGGCCGCCCCCACAACCGGTCCAGCTGTCTCTGAAAGTGCTCCAGAGAACCGTTACTCCAGAACTCATCAAATCCGGCTTGAACCTTATTGGTGACCAGACCTTCCCTTTCAAGGCGTCGGCGCACCTCATTGGCGACCGCCGTTTCCGTGCTCACAATCGAAACATTTGGCCCCGCCACCCCTGCGATCACATGGGCCAGATGGGCATAGTGGGTGCAGCCCAGCACAATGGTATCCGCGCCTTGTTCCAGCAGCGGTTGCAGATATTTTTTCACCAGCCCCGCCGCTTCGTGGTGATCGAGTTTTAACGCCTCAATCTGCAACACAAGTTCCGGGCACGGCATGATTTCTATTCTGACATTTGCCGCCACCGCGTTGGCCAGCGCGGTGAAAGAATCCGTCACCAGTGTCTTGGCGGTGGCCAGCACGCCCACCACCCCGCTCCGGCTGTTGAGCACCGCGGGCTTGATCCCCGGCTCGACACCGATAAAGGGCACAGCATAGCGGGCGCGCAGCGCCGCAATAGACGTGGTGGTCGCGGTATTGCAGGCCACCACAACGGCTTTCACATTGCGTGAGATCAGGAAATCCGTGACCGCAAAAGACCTTTCCAGGATGTACTGATCGGAGCGGTCGCCGTAGGGGGCGTGGCCCGAATCCGCCACATAGACGATGTCTTCACCGGGCAGCAACGCTCTCACCTTGCTGGCAATCGACAGGCCGCCGATGCCAGAGTCAAAAATCCCGATGGGGGCGCGATAAGTCATAAATTCGCAGAGTATCCCGTTTTCTGATGGCCGATGTAGAGGTGGCGGAAGTGTAGCGTAAACCGTCCCGGTTACGCGTATTTTTACCACACTTGCGCATCTCGGGAACGGTGGTCCAGAGCTCATTCGCATAGAGTCGATCGCCGTCCAGCAGTGGTCCCACCAGTATTTTCTCAACCATCGGTTCTCCTCCTTGTTGACCCTGATTTCGGGATGTTACTCGCTTTTGCCTGCACCATGAGCAAGCTGTACCTGCAAATGAAACCCGTGCATATGGACTAAAGCGGGGAGCTACAAAGTCCGGAGCCTATGCCTGGTTAAATTTCCATTTGGTAGGTGTTGAAAATATGTCCCTGGATGCTGCTTGCGCCAATAGGCTGGCCGAAAAGTCTTTCAAGGGCTTTTTTCTGTGATCTTGTTGGCGGTAAATGCGCGAGCAGCCGCTTGTGGCCTAGTTCTTGTGCCCACTTTATTACCTGATTCAGGGCTGCTCGGCCATGTCCCCAATATTTCGGCGAAAGAACAAGGGCAACTTCGTAATTGCCGGATTCGACCTGGATACCACACCATCCGATAAGCATTCCGTCAGAGTGAATGGCTCGAAGTCTACAGCCCGGTTCCTGATCTAATTCGATTTTACTTTGCAGCCAAATCCCAAGAGTTTCCGTTGTGAACTGTGGATGCTGGATAAGGTGTTTGCGCACTAAATCTGAGTTGAGGAGCTCAAGCCACTCTTCGACCGGCGGTGTGTCAAGGGAGTGATAGGTCAACATGGGGAGCACGTCCATATAGGCCAATCAACTATACCGGGTGTCTACCAGTCGTGGGCTCCTCGGGTTGCCCAACGCCCAGCTCAGCGGGCAATTGAAGCGAAGCGAAACTAGATGCTTTCCTGGTATTTTTGAACGGCTATTGATGATAAACATTCCCAGCGCTCAAAGCGGATTCAGGTTTATTGTTCGGAAATTATTCAGTGGCTTATCTGCTCGATAGCGACGATGTTCTGAATCATCTGGCCGAGGTATTCGGGGCAAGTGAGCCATCATCGTCCCTGATCGCGCCCTAGAATGAACGCTGAGCATTGCGCCTTTAACCTGTCATGTCAATGAATTGGCACTGTTTGCTCAAGGCAAACAGTGCCCTGTCGCCCGTTCCCCGTGCGGCGGCCATCCCTCAGGGGGGAAAAGCCCGGGAGTGGGTGTTGTGTTTCTTTCCCAGATACCGCTGTAAACCGCAATCAGTAGCGAAACGGAGAAAGAAAGCACGGCGGCCGAAACCGCCACTTCCTAAATGCCGGCAGATCGAGTCGTAGCGCCAACGCCGCACCGCACCGCACCGCACCGCACCGCACCGCA
>NZ_JBFHQR010000101.1:0-9047 GCF_041592135.1 Porticoccus sp.
GGCAGGGTGAACAGCAGGGTGACGAAGGAGGCGGTTTTCAGGTCGAGACCGTATTCGCCCACGTAGTACTGGGGCAGCCACAGGGTCAGGGCCAGGAAGCCGCCGAAGACAAAGTAGTAGTAGAGGCCGAAGCGCCATACCCGCAGTTCCCGCAAGGGGCGCATTTCCTCTGCCCAGGATTGCCGGGTTCTGGGGCGATGGCTTTTATCGGGTGGCGGCCAGCTGAAAAACCAGAACAGTACGGCGATCGCCAGCAGTACCGTGCCGTAAATGTTGGGCACCGCCTGCCAGCCGTAGTTGAGGATAATCACCGGCGCGACCAGGTTGGTGATGGCGGCGCCGGCATCACCGGCGCCAAAAATGCCCATGGCGGTACCCTGCAGGGGCCGCTCAAACCAGCTGGAGACGAAACTGATGCCGGTGGCGAAGGTGCCGCCGGCGATACCCAGTACCAGACCGAAGGCCAGGAACTGGCCGAAGGTTCTGGCGTAGGGCAGGGTGAACAGTGACAGCGCCACGATCAGCGACTGGCTGAAAAAGATGATGCGCCCGCCAAAATGCTCCGCCAGCACCCCGCTGACCAGCCGGGCCAGGGCCCCAGTGAAAATCGGCGCCGCCAGCAGCAGGCCGAAGGCGGTGTCGCTGAGACCGAGGTCGGCCCTGATTTGCAATCCGAGAATGGCGAATAGCGTCCAGGCGGCAAAGTTGGCGGCAAATGCCGCTGTGCAGACGCCGAGGCCATACCATTTTTGCTGGTTGATTGCAGTCATGGGCTTTTCATTTGTTCCAGAATCTGGGCTGAATGTATAAATAGGCGTAGGTCTTCAACATGACCTGTATCAAGCATCGCGGGACCTGTAGTCAGGCTATATTTTCTAAATTACCACCTAGGTGGTAGTGAAGAGATTTTATAAATCCCTTAAAAAACAGACTGTTGTATTGGTGTGATTGGAGAGGGGCAGTTCGCTTTCCCTAATGTGGGTATTTGGTGGTAATGACGATGGCAACGACCCTGGCCGGCAGGAAATTGCGTTTTTCCCAGTCGATTGCGATTCAGGTGCTGATCCCGGTGGTGGTCATTGGACTGCTGGCATTGACGAGTATGCTGGTGTCGCTGCTGGTGACCCTCCACACCCAGCACGATGCCGAAGCGATCAATATCGCCGGCTCCATGCGCATGCAGTCCTATCGCATCGCGGTGCAGCTGCAGCAGGCTGCCGAGGGTTCGGCGGATCGAGCAGAACTGGCCAATACCCTGGCGGAGGAGCGCCGCTCCTTTGCCGAAAAACTGTACCGCTCGAGCATCGCGCGGGTGGCGGGGAAGAGTTCGGAAGAACCCCTCAAGCGAGCCTACGAGCAAGTGGTGGATAACTGGGAACAGCGCATGGTGCCGGCACTGTTGTCACTGACGTCCGGCCAGCCATTGACCCGGGAGGCACTGGCGGCAGCCAGCCGGGAATACCTGGGCCACGTGGTGGAGAACGTCAGCGATATTGACCAGCTGGTGCTGGGTATCCAGCAAAATACGGAAGACAAGATCGAGTTGCTGGGCATGTACGAGGGGCTGAGTATTTTCCTCTCTTTCCTGGTGCTGGTTTTCATTGTGATGCGCGCCGACCAGAATCTGGTGCGACCGCTGAAGGATCTGGTGCGGGCGGCCGAGCACACCAGTGTCGGCGACTTTTCCTATCGCACCTATTACGAGGCGGTCAATGAAATCGGCCTGCTGTGCAGCACCTTCAACGATATGTCTGCCAGCCTGGCCCGGCACTACCGCAAGCTGGAGGACATGGTGGATGAAAAAACCGCCCAGCTGCAGCGCTCCAACCAGATGCTGGATTTCCTCTACAACACGGCCCAGCGCTTGTCCGAGGGGGTTGCCAGCCGCGAGAAACTGACCGACATCATCAGCGACCTGAAGTCGTTGACGGGCATTCCCCAGCTGTCGCTGTGCCTGGCCAATGAGGCCAATACCGACAAATTCGACCTGATTTTACCCGCCGGCGAGCAGCACCAATGCCTGATCGGCGACTGCCTGAGCTGTTTCATGCGCCCCGGCGGCAGCCAGCAAACCCGCGGTGAAACAGCCTTTGCCATTGAGGATTCCAGTGATAATTTCGGCTTTCTCTATGTGAATACCGGGCAAAACCTGGTTCTGGAACCCTGGCAGCAACGGCTGATCGAGGCGGTGGTGGAGCATCTGGCGGCAGCCATGGCGCTGCAATACCGCGAAGGGTTGAATCGGCGGCTGATGCTGTTTGAAGAGCGCTCCATCATCGCCCGGGAGCTGCACGATTCCCTTGCGCAGTCCCTTTCCTACATGAAAATGCAGGTGGCGCGGCTGGTGCGACTGTTTGACCGGCAGGCGCCGGAAGAGCAGATTCGGGAGGGTCTGGCGGACTTGCAGCAGGGACTGAACGCCGCCTATCGGCACCTGCGCGAGTTGCTCACCACCTTCCGCCTGAAGCTGGACGCGCCGAGCCTGTACCACGCCCTGAAAGCCACCGTCGATGAGTTTGACCGCCAGGCGGAAGGGCTCGAGGTGCGGCTGGAATACGGGTTGGGCCACTGTCCGCTGTCCCCCAACGAGGATATCCACGTGCTGCAGATTATTCGCGAAGCCATGACCAACGCCCTCAAGCATGCCCAGGCCGGGCTGATCGAGTTGCGCTGCGAGCGCGGTCCCGACAATATGGCGGTCTTTCGGGTGGTGGACAATGGCATTGGCATTGCGGTCAACCCGCACAAGGAGCATCACTACGGCCTCTCCACCATGCAGGAGCGGGCGGCTCTGTTGCACGGCCAGCTGGCTATTCAGCCGCTGGCAGGGGGGGGAACCGAGGTGGTGCTCCGTTTTGTGCCGGAGGCCTTTGCCTGAGTAAATTGATCAACTATTCACCTGCGCCAGATCAATTAGTCTTTACTGGCGGATGGCTAGACTAGGCTTTCAGTGAAAACCGCATAAAGAGAACTGCCGTGAATGATGCCGTGAGCAAGTTAATCCTGGTGGATGATCACCCCATGTTGCGCAAGGGGGTGCGTCAGCTGGTGGAACTGGAAGACGACATGCAGGTGATCGGTGAAGCCGGCAACGGGCGGGAGGCCATTGAACTGGCGCAACAGCTCGAGGCCGATCTGATACTGCTCGACCTTAGCATGAAAGGCATGGATGGCATCGAGACATTGCGGCAAATGCGCGATGCCGGGATTGGCTGCCGCATCGTGGTGTTCACCGTTTCCGATGAGAGCAGCGACATGGTCGCCGCCTTCAAGGCCGGCGCCGACGGCTATCTGTTGAAGGATATGGACCCGGAGGAACTGGTCACCCGCATTCGCGATGCCTGCGTCGGCAAGATGGTGTTGTCCCACGAGTTGACGGAAGTGCTGGCCAAGGCCTTTCGCGACAACGCCCGGCGCGAACAGGATACCGGTTACGACTCGCTGACCCGCCGCGAGAAGGAAATCCTGCGCATGCTCGCCGCCGGGTTGAGCAACAAGATGGTAGGCCGCGAACTCGATATCGTCGAGGCCACGGTCAAGGTACATGTCAAACACCTGCTGAAAAAGCTGGGTCTGCGCTCCCGGGTGGAAGCGGCCGTCTGGGCAGTTGAACACCACAAGAACTAACGGGAGGCCACAGCTTGCCATTTTCCCTTCCCCGCAGCCGTCACTGGGCGGACCGGGCCGAGGCCCTGGTGTTTCCGCTACTGAGATTGGTGCCGTTCGCGCCGCAGAAAATACTGCTGGAAAAACTGCTCAACCCGTTGCTGGCGGAAGCCCTTGCGGAAGGGGAGCTGGACTTTCTCGCTGACCGCTCGGTCGCCATTCACTTCACTGATCTGGACACGGGCTGGCGCATCGGTTGCGACGGTCGGCAACTGCAGGTGATGCCCCTGTCCGGCACTGCGGACGCCGCCATTCGCGGCAGAGTGCGGGCCTTCGCGCTGCTGGCCGCCGGCCGCGACGATCCCGACACCCTGTTTTTTCGCCGCGAACTCAGCCTGGAGGGGGATACCGAACTGGGCCTTGCGGTCAAAAACCTGCTGGACAGTGTCGAGCTGGATACCCTGCCGGCCCCCCTGCGGGGACTGCTGGCCGGTGCCAGCACACTGGCGAACTCAATGGCCTAGCCCGAACCGGAAAACCCCGTTCGGTGCCTGCTTTCAGCTTTCCCCGGCGAAGCTGTCCATGCCCGGGTTGCCGTACCAGTATCCGTTGCAGAACTCCTCATCCGGGCGATCGCTGGCGATCAGTGGCGGCGGCGCGGTTGCGCCGTTGCGCGCCCGATCAAATTGCGCCAGCGTCTCGAAGGTGCCGCTGGCGGCGGGACTGATGCGCAGTATATCCACCCCCATCTCCTCCAGCTCGCGGTAGGCCGGCAGCAGATTGTAGACCCGTCCGGACTGGGTCTGGATACCGTTCAGGTTGAACAGAATCCGATTGTCCCGGGTGTACAGGGGCAGGCCGTCCGGGTAGTCGAGACAGCTCAGCCGGCAATCGTCCTTGGCCAGGTTGAGGGCGCGGGCGGTGAAACAGCGGGCCGAGTAGGCCAGCGGCAGGTGGCCGTGACAGAACACCTCCGTTTCGAGCTGCTCGCCGATACCCAGTTGGCGCAACTCCTCGAGAATGTCGCGCAGGGTCTCGCGGTTCAGTTCCACCGGCATTACCCAGCGCATCAGCCCGGCCCTGTGCAGCTGGCGCAGGCTCCTGGCGTTGTAGATATTGATGGCCGGGCCGGCGACAAAGGGTAATCTTCGCTCCGAGAGCAATTCCACCGCCGCCATGTCGTTGGCTTCCATCAGGCAGCCGCTGTGTTCACAGAGTTTGCGCAGGGTCGCCAGGTCGGCGCGGGATTCGATCAGCGCCAGGGTGGACAGCACCAGCTGTTTGCCGGCCTCGGCCAGTGACACCGCCAGTTCCAGCCAGTCCTGCGGGCGCAGTTCCCGGCGCTTCGGGCACACGGTTTCGCCCAGGTAGACGATATCCGCGGGGGAGTGCAGGGCCTGTTGATAAAAGTCGTCGATCCGCTGTCGCGGCCAGTAGTAGAGAATCGGTCCCAGGGACAGTTGCATGCTGGTACTCCTTGATGATTGCCGCCGGTTGATTACTGCCACGGCCGGGCATAGGCGCCGAAGGTGGTCTGGCTGCCCTCGGAGACCCTGGCCAGTGCGTCCTGCCACTCCCGCTTCGGGCTGAAAGCGGCGCCGGCATCGCGGTAGTGATCCAGCGCTTCCCGCCACACCCGCACCACCTGGGCCACATAGGCGGGACTGCGCTGGCGCCCCTCGATTTTGATGGCCGCAATGCCGATTTCCGCCAACTGCGGAATCAGCGCCAGGGTGTTGAGGCTGGTGGGCTCCTCCAGTGCGTGGTAGATGTTATCCGAGACGTTGAAGCGCCCCTTGCAGAGGGTGGGATAGCCGGCGTTTTCACCGGCCTTGAATCGGTCGATGAGTACGCCGTTGAGGCGCGATTCCCGGCCGGCGGAGGTCTCCTGCCAGCGCACCGCGCTGGCAGGCGAGCAGGCGCCGCAGGTATTGGGGGATTCCGCCGTGACATAGGACGAGAGATGGCAGCGACCCTCGGCCATGATGCACAGGCTGCCAAAGCCAAACACCTCCAGGTCAACGGGGCTAATGGCAGCCAGTTGCCGCACCTGGTCCAGGGACAGTACCCGCGGCAGCACCGCCCGGCGGATGCCGAAGTGACGCCAGTAGTAGGACAGTGCCGCCGCGTTGGTGGCGGAGCCCTGCACCGACAGGTGCAGGGGCTGTTGCGGATGGTGCTCCCGGGCGTAGTCGAGCACGCCCAGGTCGGCGACGATCAGCGCGTCGGCGCCCAGTGCTACGCCCTGGTCCACCGCCGTCTGCCAGGCGGGCCAGTTGTGGGGTTGCGGGTAGGTGTTGATCGCCACGAACAGCCTGACGCCGCGGCTGCGGGCGTATTCCAGCGCCTGCCGGGCCTTGCCGTCGTTGAAGTTGAGACCGGCGAAATGGCGGGCGTTGGTGGCATCCCGGAAGCCGATATAGACGGCATCGGCGCCGTTATCCACGGCCGCCTTGAGGGCGGGCAGGCTGCCAGCCGGACAAACGAGTTCCATAATCACTCCGATTACTGTCATAAAAAAACGTCCGGAAGAACATGCTTCCGGACGTCAATGCCCTGGGGGTAGTAGGGCAGCCTTGGGTTGCCTGATAAAACTATTCCGCAATGGGTACCAGCAGCACGCATTGTTTGGCCCGGTGGACGACCCCGGGCGCGGTGCCGCCGATCAGGGTGTCGTAAAAGGGGCTGTGGCCGCGATTGCCCAGCACGATGAGGTCGGCATGGAGCCGATCCGCGGCCTGTACCAACTGGTCGACGGCCTTGCCTTCCAGCATCAGGGCGCGGCAGTTAACCCCCTGCCCGTTGATGTCGCTGGCCATCGATTGCAGCCGGGCTACCGCATCGCCGTAGGCGGACTGTATATCCGCTGTCACTTCCTCGACATTGGCGCCCTCGGCACCGGGCAGCTCTGTTTCCACGGTGGCCAATACCAGTTCGGCGCCGTAGTGGCGGGCCATATCCGTCGCGACACTGAGGATACGATCCACATTTGAGTTCAGGTCGATAGCGGCAAAAATGGTCTTCATGGCTCAACGCCTCCGGGTGACCGAGAATTCCTGACAGCCCAAATACTGCAATTGTCTGTCGTCTTTTAAATTGATGTACATCAAACATAGGTTGTCGCAGCCGCTTTCTTAGGAGGTACCACTAAAAATACGATCCCTGGAGGTCGCTGTGGATGCTGCTGAATTTTCCCTGTATCCGATTGTTTTTATTGCCGTTATTTTTGATCTGAAGCTACTTCTTTGGTGGTATTTAGCGGATGTGGACGCCGCCTGTGAAGAAATGAACGATGACCTGGATCAACTGATTTCAGCCACCCTGTGGGTAGATTCACGTGGTCGGCCCGCTGTCGACGTGATTTCTGTCAGGCGCTGTACCCGCGAGGAGAAAGACCATGTCTCAGGCAAAGATTAACTTGCTGGACCTGAAAGACCCGAAAATCAAAACCCTGCATATCACCTGGTTTGCCTTCTTTTTGAGTTTTGTCGTCTGGTTTAGCCACGCCCCGATGCTGGCGGTTATCAAGGAAGCATTCGATCTCAGCGCCCAACAGGTGAAGGCGCTGATGATCCTGAATGTGGCCATGACCATTCCGGCCCGGATACTGATCGGTATCCTGGTGGACAAGTTCGGGCCCCGGCATGTGTACGCCGGCCTGCTGATATTGTCGGGGGGGATTTGCCTGCTGTTTGCCTCCGCCAACAGCTATGAGCAACTGGCGCTGTTCCGATTCCTGCTGGGGTTTGTGGGGGCGGGCTTCGTCATCGGCATTCGCATGGTGGGTGAGTGGTTCCCCGCCAAACAGGTGGGCCTGGCCGAAGGCATCTACGGCGGCTGGGGCAACTTCGGCTCCGCCGCTGCCGCCATGTGCCTGCCGACCATCGCATTGATGTTCGGTGGCCCCGACGGCTGGCGCTACGCGCTGGGCTTGACCGGTGTTATCGCCTCCGCCTACGGGGTGTTTTACTACCTCCATGCCCGCAACACCCCGAAGGGTTCCACCTATTTCAAACCAAAAAAGTCCGGTGGCCTGGAAGTGAGCAGCTGGCGGGATTTCTGGTTCTACCTGGTGATGAACATTCCCATGTACGTCGCCCTGGCGGTACTGGCCTGGAAACTTTCTCCCTCCAATCTCGGCCTGCTTTCCGCCACCGCAGTGGAGTCCATTTACATCGGCCTGGTGCTGCTGTACTTCTTCCAGTGCTACCAGAGCTGGAAAGTGAACCACGAGCACCTGACAGAGGGTGTGCCGGAGATGCAGCACTACCAGTTCAAGCAGGTGGCCATTCTCGACTGGTCGTACTTTGTCACCTTTGGCTCGGAACTGGCGGTGGTGTCGATGCTGCCACTATTTTTCCTGGAAACCTTCCAGGGGCTGGACCCGGTCAAGGCCGGCCTGCTGGCATCCGGTTTTGCGTTCATGAATCTGGCGGCGCGCCCCGGCGGCGGTTGGTTGAGCGACCGGTTCGGTCGCCGCAAAACCATGATGATCCTGATCGCCGGGCTGGCGGCGGGTTATTTCCTGCTCAGCCAGATCAACGGCAGCTGGTGGATCTCCCTGGCGGTGATCGCCACCATGTGCTGTTCCTTCTTTGTGCAGGCGGGTGAGGGCGCGGTATTCGCCATGGTGCCGCTGGTACAGCGCCGCATGACCGGGCAGATTGCCGGCATGGCGGGTGCCTACGGCAACGTGGGTGGGGTGACCTATCTGACCATTCTGTCATTCGTCGACTACAATACCTTCTTCCTGCTGATTGCCGCTTCCGCGGGACTGGTGTTCCTGGCGGTACTGTTCCTCAAGGAACCCTCCGGCAAAATCGCCGAGGTGCTGCCCGATGGCCGGGTGGAACTGATTGATGTGACCTGATACAGGTAACGGACTTGTGGCTGGCGGTGGGGTGCGCGGCAACTGAATGGATCATAACAACGCCTTTCAAACAACGGTTGGCAGCTACTCGGATGCCGGGGTCAAAGCCGTCAACGAGGACGCCATCGGCGTGCGTATCCCCGAGGGCCATCTGCTGAATATCAAGGGCGCGGTGGCCGCCCTGGCGGATGGCGTCAGCACCGCCGAAGCCGGCAAGGAGGCCGCGGAACTCTGCATCAACAGTGTCCTCTCGGACTACTACACCACCCCCGAGACCTGGAGCGTCAAACACGCCGTCCAGAAAATCCTCACGCCGTTGAACCGCCAACTTTACAACCTCGGCCATGAAATTCATGACGAGGCGCGCGGTTATATCACCACCCTCAGTATTCTGGTGATCAAGTCCCATCTCGGTTACCTGTTTCACATTGGCGACAGCCGTATCTACCGGCTGGGGGCGGAGGACCGGCAGTTCACCCAGCTGACCCGGGATCACACCGCCGGTATCTCCGCGGAACAGAATTACCTGATTCGCGCCATGGGCATGGACACCAGCCTCAATGTGGATGCC
>NZ_JBFHQR010000102.1:0-8982 GCF_041592135.1 Porticoccus sp.
AAAAATTATCCCGTTGATCCGGGATAACGCCGCCGCAGCGGTTAGAATACTCCCCGCAGAGGATTCTCAACGGGCCACCCCCCAGCGCTAACGATACCGATGACAGCTCTCCACCACCCCGAACCCCGCTGGCACTGCCATCGGCACGCTCCGCAGCTGATTGCCCGGGGCCCCTTGCGCGCCTGGCTGCTGGACCGCGGCTCGTTGACCGGGCGACTGATGCGTCTCAGCCGTGGCCAGTTTCGGGTTCAGGTCATTCAGCAGGGCATGGGCCGCCCCCGCCTCTCCGAGCAACGGCTGCTGGCTATGGCGCCGCGCCAACAGGCCCTGATCCGCGAGGTGATCCTGTTAGGCAATGGCCGGCCCTGGGTTTACGCCCGCAGTGTCATCCCGCAAAAAACCCTCAGCGGCCGCCTGCGCCGCCTGCGCAAGCTGGACAACCGGCCACTGGGGGCGCTGTTATTCAGCGACCCCCACCTGCACCGGGGCCCCATCGAGTTGGCACAACAGGACACCCGGGCGACCCCGCTGCCCGAACCGTTGCAATATCTGCGGGGGGTTATTTCGGGAAGGCGTTCCCTGTTCTGGCTGGACGGCAAACCCCTGCTGGTGTGCGAGATGTTTTTACCGGAATTTACCCCGTACAATAACCCGCTTTAAACCATTGCCACGATCCACGCCATGAACTCATTGCGGCAACGACTGCCAGACTTTATTCGCCTGATGCGGATCGACAAACCCATCGGCACCCTGTTGCTGCTGTGGCCGACGCTCTGGGCCCTGTGGCTGGCGGCCGAGGGAATACCCTCCATCAAAAACCTGCTGGTGTTTGTGGTGGGCGTGGCCGCCATGCGCGCCGCCGGCTGTGTAATCAACGACTTCGCCGACCGCAACCTGGATGGCCATGTGGAGCGCACCCGACAGCGCCCGCTGGCCACCGGGGCAATCACCTCCCGCGAAGCGCTGATCCTCTTTGTCTGCCTGTGCCTGCTATCGTTCCTGCTGGTGCTGCTCACCAATGCCCTGACCATCAAACTGGCCTTTGCCGGGGTGGCCCTGGCCTTCTGCTACCCCTTCATGAAGCGCTATACCCACCTGCCACAACTGGTACTGGGGGCCGCCTTTGCCTGGGGCATTCCGATGGCCTTCGCCGCGGAGACCAACGCTCTGCGCCCGGAGCTCTGGGCCCTCTATGCCGCGGTGATACTCTGGACAGTCGCCTACGACACCTTCTACGCCATGGTGGACCGGGAGGACGACCTGAAAATCGGCATCAAATCCACCGCCATTCTGTTCGGCGACATGGACATTGCCATCACCGCCACCCTGCAGGTGCTGGTGCTGATCGCCCTGGCCATGACCGGCGTGAACTTTGGCCGCGGCCTGTGGTTTTTCCTGTCCCTGGCTGTGGCCGCCATGCTGTTTCTCTACCAGCAGTACCTGATCCGGAACCGCGACCGCGACGGCTGCTTCCGGGCCTTTCTCAACAACAACTATGTGGGCGCCGTTATATTTGCCGGGCTGTTTGCCGATTACCTGCTCCAATCTGCGTAGTCGAAACCGGCGATTTCCACTATTGTCATATTTCTGTCACGGACGCGTCATGTAATACGCATGGATACTTTAAGATGATAGGGATATGAGCGATAAAACTATTCTCGTGGTGGATGACGAACCCGCCATCCGCGACATGATCAGCACCGCGCTGGACGTGGCCGGCTTCGACTGCCTGCAGGCGGAAAATGCCCAGCAGGCCCACGCCATGATCATCGATGAAAAGCCCGACCTGGTGTTGCTGGACTGGATGATGCCCGGCACCAGCGGTGTCGAACTGATCCGCCGCCTGCAACGGGATGAACTGACCAAAAACGTGCCGGTCATCATGCTCACCGCCAAGGCCAACGAGGACAATATTGTGCAGGGCCTGGAAGTGGGTGCGGATGACTACATCACCAAACCCTTTTCGCCACGGGCACTGGTGGCCCGCATCAACGCCGTGTTGCGCCGGGCCGAGCCGACCCTGCCCCAGGAACCCATCACCGTGGATCAGCTGCTGTTTGATCCCATCAGCCACCGGGTCACCATCAACGGCCAAACGGTGTCCATGGGCCCCACCGAATTCCGCCTGCTGAGCTTTTTCCTCACGCACCAGGAGCGGGTCTACTCCCGGGACCAGATTCTCGACCACGTCTGGGGTGGCAACGTCTACATGGACGAGCGCACCGTCGATGTGCACATCCGCCGCCTGCGCAAGGCAATTTCCCTTGAAGGCCAGGACCGCTTCATACAGACTGTGCGGGGCGCGGGATACCGCTTCTCCACCAGGCTTGTCGAAGAGTAGGAAAAGCTTTTGCATCGAGGGTTACAGGCGGAAATACGGCGCATCGCGCTGATCACCCTGCTACTGCTGTTTGTCGGCTTCATGATTGGCAACGTGCTGCTGACCCTGCTGGCCGGTGGCGGCATCTACATGCTGTGGACCTTTTCCCATATCGCCAGGCTCTACGACTGGCTCGACCAGGGTGCCAGCGGGCTCCCGCCCGATGCCAGCGGCGTGTGGGGCGACATGACCGACCACCTGTACCGCATGCAGCAGCGCAACGAGCGCGCCAAACAGAGCCGCCGCCAGCTCTCCGAGCGGGTGCGCAACATCACCTCCGCACTGGCCGACGGCATCATGACCCTCTCCCCCGACCGGGTGCTGGAATGGTGGAACCCCGCCGCGGAATCCCTGCTGGGTCTGGAAAAGACCGACCGCGGCCAGTCGATCATCAACGTGGTGCGCGACCCGCGCTTCGTCGCCTTTATCCAGCATCGCAACCTGCCCCTGCCGGTGGAACTGTCCTCGCCGGAGGACCCGAGCCGGACACTGATGTTCAGTGCCGCCGAATTCGGCGACGGCAATATCATTCTGGTGGTGCAGGACATCACCCGGCTGCGCAATCTGGAGCAGATGCGCCAGGACTTCGTGGCCAACATTTCCCACGAGCTGCGCACTCCGCTGACGGTGCTGTCCGGCTATATCGAAACCCTGCAGGACAACAGCGAGGGGCTACCCGCCGGGTGGCAAAAAGCGCTCGGCCAAATGGACCAGCAGACCGAGCGGCTCAACGCCCTGGCCAATGACCTGGTGATGCTGTCCCAGTTGGAATCCAACCGCAAACCGCCGCCGCGCATCCCGGTGCAGCTCAGCCCGCTGCTGGAGCAAATCGTCAACGACGGCCGCATGATCGCCTCGGATAAATACCAGATCAGTGCAGACTGCCGGGAGACCCTCGAACTTCGCGGCGAATACAAGGAACTGTACAGCGCCTTCTCCAACCTGGTATTCAACGCCATCAAGCACAATCCCGCCGGCGTGGCGATTCGCGTCGGCTGTCACAGCACGGATGCGGAAGTGATTGTCGAAGTCTGCGACAATGGTTTAGGCATCGACCCGAAACATATTCCCCGCCTCACCGAGCGCTTTTACCGTGTCGACCACAGCCGCGCCTCCAGCACCGGCGGTACCGGGCTGGGTCTGGCCATCGTCAAACACGTGCTGATGCGCCACGGCGGCACCCTGGAAATCCGCAGCACCCTAGGCAAAGGCAGCTGTTTCCGCTGCCACCTTCCCAAGCCCGCTGCCGCCGCGTAGGGTCTACACTTACCGGCCTGGGGGAAAGCCCCTTTCTTCAGCAGTACCAGGGCAGACCATTTTGGATATCCGCATTCTCGACAGCATTGACCAGTGCGACGCCAGCCAGTGGGATGGCCTGTTTAACAGCAGCTACCCGTTTCTTCAGCACCGGTTCCTGTCCCTGCTGGAGCAGTCCGGCAGCGCCTGCAGCGCCACCGGCTGGCAACCGCATCACCTGCTGATCAGTGAAAACCAGCAGCCGCTGGCCGCCATGCCGCTCTACCTCAAGGGCCACTCCTGGGGGGAATACGTGTTCGATTGGACCTGGGCCGAGGCCTACCAGCGGCAACGGCTGGACTATTACCCCAAACTGCTCACCGCCGTGCCCTTTACCCCGGCCATCGGCCCGCGGCTGGGCATGTCGCCGCAAACCGAGCTGGCGGCCATCACACCCTGCCTGCTCACCGCCATCCAGCAACTGGCCGACCGCCAGGGCGCCAGCGGCTGGCATCTGCTGTTTCCCGAACCGCTGCTGACGGCTGCCATGCAGCGGGCCGGCGGCATGTTGCGCAGCGGTGTGCAATACCTGTGGCAAAACCGGGACTACGGCAGCTTTGCGGATTTTCTCGCCGCCCTGTCTTCCCGCAAGCGCAAAAATATCAGCCGCGAGCGCAGTGAACTGCAACACCAGGGGCTGCGCGTCTACCGCCTCAGCAACGATGAGATCAGCCCCGACTGGTGGCAGTTCTTTTTTCAGGTCTACCACAACACCTACCTCAAACACAGCGGCAACAGCGGCTACCTGACCCAGCATTTCTTTCACCGCCTCGGCGAGGTCATGAGCGGACAGTTAATGATGGCGGTGGCGGAACGGGGTGAGGAAAAGGTCGCCGCCGCCCTGTTTTTCTACGACCAGGAGAACCTATACGGCCGCTACTGGGGCTGCACCCGGGAAGTTGATTGCCTGCACTTTGAACTCTGTTATTACCAGGGCATCGAATTCGCGATCGAGCACAAGCTGGCCCGTTTTGATGCCGGCGCCCAGGGGGAACACAAGGTCCGCCGCGGCTTTGAACCACTGGAAACCTGTTCGGTGCACTGGATCAGTCGCCCGGACTTTGCCGCTGCCATCAAGCGCTTCCTGGCGGAAGAGCGACAATACGTCCTGAACTATATTCAGGAAACCCGCCGCCAGTTACCATACAAAGCCCCGTAAGGCGGTGGTCCCCATTTTCCGAGGAGGAAATACATCGTGATGAAGCCTGTTTGGTTGTTAATGCTGGGTTGCCTGCTGTTCTCCGGCACGACTCAGGCTGCCAGTAAAGTGGAAATTGATATCTATGTGCAGGAGGCCCTCGCCGAACTCTATAAACAATCCCCCGGCGCCCGGGAACTGACCGCCCGCGCCAAGGGCATACTGGTCTTCCCCAAGGTCTACAAGGCCGGCTTCTGGGTGGGTGGCGAGTACGGGGAAGGCGCCCTGCGCATCGGCGGCAGCAATGTCAAATACTACAATATCGCCGCGGCCTCACTGGGGTTGCAGCTGGGCGCCCAGATCAAATCCCAGGTCATCCTGTTTATGACAGATCAGTCGCTGCAGAAATTTCGCAGCAGCGAGGGCTGGGAAGCCGGCGTTGACGGCAGCGTCGCCATCGCCACGTTCGGTGCCGGCGGTGAAATTGACACCCAAACCGCCCAGCAGCCGATCATCGGCTTTATCTTTTCCAACAAGGGGCTGATGTACAACCTCACCATCGAGGGCTCCAAGATTACCCCGATCAAACGCTGACGTTCATCCCTGTCCGCTGGCCGCTGCAACCCTTACAGCCAGCGGCGCACCCGCCCGCAATACTGCCGGTAGGCATCGCCGAAGCGCTCCGCCAGCACCCGCTCTTCCGGAATAATCTGCAACCAGGTCACCAGCCCCACATAGAGCGGCAATCCGGGGCTGGCGTAGAGGCTGTCCAGGTACAGATTCCAGCCCAGCAACAGCAGCAGCAATCCCAGGTAGATGGGGTGGCGTGAATAGGCGAAGATCCCCGCGGTGATCAACCGCATCGCCCGTTCCGGGCGGCGTGGGTCGAGGGTGGTTTTGCCTAACAGCAGGGTCAGCGAGGCCAGTACCAGCAACGCCAGTCCCGCCACCAGCACCAGCATCACCAGCAAGCCCCACAGGGCACTGAAGGTGGTACCGGCATCCAGCCAGCGATCCAGCAGCCACATCAGCAGGGCCACCAGCGCAAACAGCAGCAACGGCGGAATCTTCAGTTTCAACTCAGCGAGCTTTTTTTCCATACCAGCAACCTGTTATTGGCGGGCATTGCATTGTCCTCGCTCAGGGTAAACCCGGCCTGTTGTGCCAGTCTGTCGACCGCTTCAAAATCCCGGATGCCCTGGTGCGGGGCGATCTGTTTGAGCCACTGATCAAAGCGGGCGTTGCTGTCACTGGTGAACTCGCCACCGTAGTTGAATGGCCCATAGATCGCCAGTACCGCCCCTGGCGCCAGCAGCACACCGACCTCGGCAAACAGGTTCTGCACCGATGGCCAGGCCATGATGTGGCAGGTATTGGCGGTAAACAGCGCATCCGGTTTGTAACCACCCATACCCCAGGGGCGCCGGTCGGCGTTCAGTGCCAAGGGGCGGCGCAGATTATCCACCGGGTATTGGTCGATCCAGGCATTGATACCCGGGTGGTTTATTTCGAGGTCGGCGGTCTGCCAGACCAGCTGGGGCAGGCGGGGTGCAAAATAGACGGCGTGCTGACCGGTACCGCTGCCCACCTCCAGCACCTTGCGCCGGTCGGCAAACACCCGTTGCAGGATCGCCAGAATGGGCTGGCAGTTATTCTCGCAAGCCTGTGAGAAGGGTTTATCCACCGGCATCTTTGCTATTCCTGGCCCTGGTCGCGGGTAAATACCCACTCGCGGGCGGAAGACATGGCCGGTTGATAGGCGTAACCGGCGCAATCGAAGTCCTTGAGGCGCTCCGCATCATCGATGCGGTGTTCAATGATGTAACGGCTCATCAGGCCGCGCGCCTTCTTGGCGTAGAAGCTGATAATCTTGTACTTGCCGCCTTTCCAGTCCTTGAACACCGGGGTAATGATGTCCGCATTCAGCTTGCCCTGCTGCACCGATTTGAAATATTCATTGGAGGCCAGATTGATCAGCAGCGGGGTTTTCATGGCACCCAGCTCGGCGTTGAGGCCCGCGGTAATCTTGTCGCCCCAGAACTGGTACAGATCCTTGCCGCGGGCATTGGCCAGTTTGGTGCCCATCTCCAGGCGGTAGGGTTGCATCAGATCCAGCGGTCGCAACAGGCCGTACAGACCGGAGAGGATGCGCAGGTGGCGCTGCGCCCACTGCAGGTCCTTCTCCGACAGGTTCTCCGCCGCCAGACCGGTGTAGACATCACCCTTGAAGGCCAGCACGGCGGGACGGGCGTTAGCGGGACTGAAATCCGGTTGCCAGTCCAGGTAACGGCCGAAGTTCAGCGCCCCCAGTTTGTCGCTGATCGACATCAGCTCGGATACCCGGGGCGGCGACAGCTTGCGCAGTTCGGCGATCAATTCGGCGGAGTCGTCCAGATAGCCGGGCTGGCTGTAGGCCGCTGTGGTCAGCGGGCTGTCGTAATCGAGGGTCTTGGCCGGGGAAATAACTGTCAACATGGATTGTCCAATGGTAATCGTTTACACACTAATGCAGTCCATTATACTCATTTCACCATTGCCGCCTGCCAGGAGTACAGATGCGCCGGTTTCCTTCCTTGTTTCTCGCCCTCAGCCCGCTGTTGTTGATCCTCAGCGGCTGTTCCGTCAACCCGGTGACCGGACAAACTGAATTTTCCCTGGTCTCCGCGGAGCAGGAAGTGGCCATCGGCGCCAACAACTACAGCCCCTCCCAGCAGTCCCAGGGCGGCCGCTACTATCTCGACCCCGACCTGCAGTTCTACGTCAGCTCGGTGGGCCGCAAACTGGCCGCAGTCAGCGACCGCCCCAACCTGCCCTATGAATTCGTGGTCCTGAACAATTCCGTGCCCAATGCCTGGGCGCTGCCGGGCGGCAAGATCGCCGTCAACCGCGGACTGCTCACCCACCTGGAAGACGAGTCGCAACTGGCCGCGGTGCTGGGACACGAAATTGTCCACGCCGCCGCCCGCCACGGCGCCTCGCAGATGACCCGGGGCACACTGCTCAATATCGGCGCCGCCGCGGTCGGTATGGCCGGCGCCAGCTACGGTTTGGGTGGGGCCGGGACCCAGATTGCACAGATGGGAGCCGCCGCCTGGATGGCCCGCTATGGCCGTGAAGACGAACTGGAATCCGACAACTATGGCATGGAATATATGTCCCGTGCGGGCTATGACCCCAGTGGTGCCGTGAAGCTTCAGGAAACCTTTGTGAAACTGAGCCAGGGCCGTCAGCAGGACTTTATCAGTGGCCTGTTTGCCAGCCATCCACCGTCACAGGAGCGAGTGGACGCCAACCGCGCCAAGGCCGCCACCCTGCCCAAGGGCGTCAGCAACCGCGATATCTTCCAGCGCAAGATCAAACAGCTGAAACAGGATGAACCCGCCTACAAGGCCCAGGACGCGGCCATCAAGGCACTGAACGCCAAGGACGCCAAAACCGCCCTGGCCGAACTGGATAAAGCCATCGCTATTCAACCCAATGACGGCTATTTCTGGGAGCTGAAAGGCCACGCCTGGGAAATGCAGAAAAATCCGGCCAACGCGGAAAAAGCCTTCACCACCGCCATCGGCAAGAACCCCGACTATTTCAGCCACCCGCTGGCCCGCGGCATGTTGCGCTACGAGCAGGGCAACAAAACCGGTGCCCGCACCGATCTGGAAAACAGCTACCAGTTATTGCCCACCCCCTATGCCAGCTACTACCTGGGTGAGATCGCCCTGGACGGCGGCGACCAGACCGGTGCCATTCGCTATTTCCAGACCGCGGCCTCCGGCGACAGCGAAATTGCCAAAAAAGCCCAGGCGCGCCTGGCGGTGCTGGAGCTTAGCACCGCGCCCCACAAATATATTCTCTGCAAACTCTACCTGGCGGAAGACGGCTACCTGTACATCATCATCAAAAACAACAGTCCGGTGACGGTGACCAATGTAGAACTGCAGCTGACGGAAATGCTCAATACCTTTGTGGCCGGCAGCAGCACCGCCATCAGCGGTCCCAGCCAATTGACGCCGGGCCAGCAACTGAGCATGAGAACACGCCTCGGGCCATTCAAGGACAGTGCCGAAATCAATCGCTACCGCGCGCAGGTCACCCGGGTGCAGGTACCCGAACAGTAGCGAAATCATTAGCGCAACAGTTTTTCCACCAGGAAGCTACTGCACGCGCGCAC
>NZ_JBFHQR010000103.1:0-8820 GCF_041592135.1 Porticoccus sp.
AAGTCCTTATTACCATAGGAGTTTTGTTCAAGATCCAGTGGGCTGGAGATGGAGATTGATCCGGTGTTGGCGGCAAAGCCATCAATCAGCCACAGCTGGCGGGGATTCTTCTCGTTCACAATGTAGAGCTGCTTTGTTGCGGGGTTGATGGTCAATCCCTCGAAGCCGTTGTTTTCAGAATCATCCCCAGGCATGCGAAATTGCCTTTGGTTTTCCAGTGTGAGGCTCATGGTGTCTGGCCGGATATCAACCATCACAATGGTGCGCCGCCGCTCTTCCAGAATGGCGAGCTGGCCATTCCCCACATAGGTGACATCCTCGGTATCTTCAAAGCCGTGCAGCGGAATTTTGCGCAGGACCTGTCCAGCCAGGTTGAGCTCAAACAGCTGTTCCGGATTGTTGGTCACGGCAAACAGGCTGTCGGTCTCCGGGTTGTAGGTTAAACCGGAAGCGTTGTCGGCGATTCCCTCCAGCGCTGTCGGGACACCGTGCAGTTGATAGCGGTCCAGGGCGAGCTCGTCGAGGGCTGCGGTTGGGTAGGCGCTGGTTCCCTGCGTCTCAAACAGTACCAGCAGGATCACGCTGCCCATGGCCAGGGAGAAGCACATTTGGGGCATCGCTCTGGCGCGGATAGGTTTGGGGCGTGGCCAGGACAGGCGGGGTAATCGAAATGGCATGTTGTTTTGGTTGCTCTGATTGCGATGGGCGGAATGTATCCTGCCTTCATGAAGGGAATATGACGGTTTTTTCAGGGCGAGGCAAACAGGTTAAACCGGATCGTCAGATAAAAGACAATTTAGCTGCTAATTGCCCTTGACCGAAAGGGGGGGCGTACCTATAATTCACCGCCCTTGAAGCAGCCACTTGGCGGTTTCGGGCGAAGCCGGAAGTTATGACCCGGTGGGTGCAGGAGACATGCTCAGTCTTCGCGGTCGCAAGGCCAATGCAGTAGTTTGATGCGGGGTGGAGCAGCCTGGTAGCTCGTCGGGCTCATAACCCGAAGGTCGTAGGTTCAAATCCTGCCCCCGCTACCAATTCGGATGTCAGTGCCAACTGATGTCCTGCGCCAGTACAAGGCGCAGTCGAAAGGCCCCTTCTTAGGGGCCTTTTGCTAGGTGCCAAAAAAGTAGTTTAGAAGTGGGCCGCGTGCCCATTTTTTCATTGTGAAACCAAGAGGTTGCAGTGGCGACAAAAGAGGAAACCCTGAAGGCGATGATAGCCCCTGTGGTGGCGGCCCTGGGTTGTGAGTTTTGGGGGCTGGAATACCTGTCCTCCGGCCGTACTGCCATGCTGCGGATTTACATTGATCGCGATGAAACAGGCGTGACGGTTGAAGACTGTGAAAAGGTCAGCCGTCAGGTAAGCAGCCTGATGGATGTGGAAGACCCTATCGGTGGTGAATATACCCTGGAGGTGTCTTCGCCGGGACTGGAGCGGCCGCTGTATACGCTCGACCAGTTCCAGCGGTATGTCGGGGAGGAGGTGGCCGTCAGGTTGCGCTTCCCCTACGAAGGCAGGCGGAAGTTCAAGGGCCGTCTGAATGGTGTTGAAGGCGAGGATATTGTGTTGATCGTGGAAGATCATGAATATCTGTTTCCTGTGGATAGCATTGAAAAGGCGAATGTCGTTCCCCATTTTTAAGGGCGTTTGCGAGGCTGACTGAATGAACAAAGAAATTTTGATGGTGGCGGAAGCCGTTTCCAACGAAAAAGGTGTTTCCAAGGACGTGATTTTCCAGGCCATCGAACAGGCCCTGGCCACCGCGACCAAAAAACGCTACGACGAGGATGCTCACATCCGCGTGACGATCAACCGCAGCACCGGGGACTACGAGACGTTCCGCTGGTGGGATGTGGTGAGCGACGACGTCCTGGCCGAGTTGGGCACCCAGTTCACCCTCGAAGAGGCCCACGAAAAAGATCCCCAGCTGAAGGCGGGGGATGTTTTCGAAGAGCCGGTTGAAAACATCGGTTTCGGCCGCATCGCCGCCCAGACCGCCAAGCAGGTCATCGTACAAAAAGTACGCGATGCCGAGCGCGCACTGGTGGTCGATCAGTACCGCGACCATGTGGGTGACCTGATCAGTGGCACTGTCAAAAAAGTGACCCGTGAAAATATTATTGTCGACCTGGGCAACAATGCCGAAGCCGTGCTGCCCCGCGAGGAACTGGTGGGGCGCGAAGTGTTTCGCATCAACGACCGGGTGCGTGCCATTCTCAAGGACATCAATTCCGAAAGCCGCGGCCCGCAGCTCTATCTGAGCCGCAAGTGCAAGGAAATGCTCATCGAGCTGTTCCGCATTGAGGTGCCGGAAGTGGCTGAGGAAGTGATCGAAATTCGCGGCGCCGCCCGGGATTCCGGCTCGCGCGCCAAGATTGCGGTGAAAACCAACGACGGTCGCATCGACCCGGTTGGCGCCTGTGTCGGTATGCGCGGCGCGCGCGTGCAGGCGGTCTCCAATGAGCTGGATGGGGAACGCATCGATATCGTGCTGTGGGATGACAATCCGGCGCAGCTGGTGATCAATGCCATGGCCCCGGCCGAGGTGGAGTCCATCATTGTTGATGAAGACGCTCGTTGCATGGACGTGGCAGTAGCCGCAGATACCCTGGCCATGGCCATTGGTCGCAATGGCCAGAATGTGCGCCTGGCTTCCGAGTTGACCGGCTGGAAAATCAACGTCATGACCGTTGAGGAAGCCGCCAGCAAGCAGGAGGAAGAATCCAGCTCACTGGTAACCACCTTTATGGACCGTCTCGACATCGACGAAGATGTGGCCATGGTGCTGGTGGAGGAAGGCTTTACCTCCGTTGAAGAGGTGGCCTACGTGCCCCTCGAGGAGCTGGCCAACATTGAAGGGTTTGACGAAGATATCGCCGAGGAACTGCGGGCGCGTGCCAAAGATGCCCTGCTGACCATGGCGCTGGCCTCTGAAGAGGGTGTCTCTGAACCCGCCGAAGATTTGTTGACCATGGATGGCATGGACGAAGAGTTGGCCCATACCCTGGCCGCCAACGGTATCGTCACCATGGAAGATCTGGCCGAACAGGCCGTGGAAGATTTGCTGGATATTGCAAACATGGATGAAGCGCGTGCTGCTGAGTTGATCATGACAGCGCGGGCACCCTGGTTCGCCGATCAGGGCGATAATTAAACGACAAGGCGGAAAATCGAGGAAAACTGATGGCTGAAGTCACTGTAAGCGAACTTGCCAAGGTTGTCGGAGCATCCGTCGACCGTCTGCTCAGTCAAATGCAGGAAGCTGGTCTGTCCCATAAATCTGCTGACGCGAGCGTCAGCGATGAGGAAAAGCAGAAACTGTTGGCATACCTGAAAGGTCTGCACGGCGAGCCGACGCGCGACCCGAAAAAAATTACGTTGCAACGCAAGACCGTCAGCACATTGAAAACCGGTGCTGGCCGCAAAACAGTCAATGTCGAAGTGCGCAAAAAGCGCACTTACGTCAAGCGCAGCGATGAAGCGGCAGAACAGGGTTCAGAGGCCGAGCAGCAGGAAATGTCATCTGTTGTGGACGCGCCGGCAAGTTCCATGGTCGACGATGTGGAACTGAAGCGTCAGGCGGCCATTGAAGCGCGCCGCAAGGCGGAGGAAGAGGCGCGCCTGAAGGCCGAGCAAGCAGCGATTCAGGCAGCAGCACAGGTAGGGCAGGCGGCGGAAGAAAAGCCGGCAGCCGTGGTCGAAGCAGCCGTGGTCGAGCCGGCGGCGGACACTCACAAGCACCTCAAGAAGCATATTAAGGAAGAAGACGCCGACGACGACTCCGAGGCGGCGCCGAAAAAGGCCAAGAAGCGCGGTGCCATCAAGGATCCCAAGCGCAAGAAGGAAGATTTGCTGAAGGCGGTTGTAGAAGAGGTTGAAGACGTCTCTGATGATAAAAAACCGCGTCTGCGCTCCGGGATTCCCGTGCCGATCAAGGTCGAGAACCGGCACAAGTTCAAAAAGCCCACTGACAAGATTATCCACGAAGTGGAAGTGCCTGAAGAGATCTCTGTCGCTGAGCTGGCCCAGCGCATGTCCGTCAAGGCAGCGCTGGTCATCAAGGAGCTGATGAAGCTGGGCACCATGGCCTCCATCAATCAGCCGATTGATCAGGACACAGCCATCCTGGTGGTGGAAGAGCTGGGTCACAAGCCGGTGCCGGTATCCGATCGTGAAGTCGAACTGAAGCTGATCAAGGCGCTGCAAAGCGAGGTGGAAGAGAACCTTGAGCCCCGCGCGCCGGTGGTGACGGTCATGGGTCACGTTGACCACGGCAAAACCTCCCTGCTGGACCACATTCGCAAGAGTCGGGTAGCGTCCGGGGAAGCCGGTGGCATTACCCAGCATATCGGCGCCTACCATGTGGATACCCCGAAGGGCACTGTGACTTTCCTGGATACCCCCGGCCACGCCGCGTTTACCGCGATGCGCGCCCGCGGCGCCCAGAGTACCGATGTGGTGATTCTGGTGGTGGCCGCCGACGACGGCGTGATGCCCCAGACCGAGGAAGCCATTCAGCACGCCCGCGCCGCCGGTGTGCCGATCGTAGTGGCGATCAACAAAATTGATAAGGAATCTGCCGACCCCGACCGGGTGACCAGTGAGCTGGCCGCCAAGGATGTGATTCCCGAGGAATGGGGCGGTGATGTGCAGTTCGTGAAAGTGTCCGCTCATACCGGTGAAGGTGTTGATGATCTGCTGGATGCCGTGTTATTGCAGGCGGAGCTGCTGGAATTGCAGGCTCCCCGCAATGTCCCCGCCAAAGGTGTGATCGTCGAATCGCGTATGGAGAAAGGTCGTGGCGCGGTGGCAACTGCACTGGTTCAGGCTGGTATCCTGCGCAAGGGTGACCTGGTGCTGGCGGGTGAAAGTGTCGGCAAGATTCGTGCGATGAACGATGAAGCTGGGCGCCCCACCACTGAGGCCGGCCCTTCCATTCCGGTGGAAATTCTCGGCCTGGATGTGCCGCCAGCTGCTGGCGAAGAGTTCCTGGTGGTCGAAGACGAGCGCAAGGCCCGCGGCATTGCCGAGATGCGCCAGGAAAAAGCGCGTCAGGAGAAGGTCTCTCGGCAACAGGCGGCCAAGCTGGAAAATATGTTTGCCACCTTTGAAGGTCAGGAGAAGGGTGTGCTGCCGGTGCTGGTCAAGGCCGACGTGCGCGGCTCCCTGGAAGCGATTTTGTCCGCCATCAGCGATATCGGTACCGATGAAGTGGAAGTGACCCTGGTGGGTTCCGGTGTCGGTGGTATCAACGAGTCCGATATCAACCTGGCCATTACCACCGGTGCCGCCGTCATCGGCTTTAACGTCCGCGCCGATGGCGCCGCCCGCCAGCTGGCGGAAGACGAGCAGGTGGACTTGCGCTACTACAGCGTGATTTATCATCTGCTGGATGACGTCAAGCAGGCTCTCAGCGGATTGCTGGCGCCGGAGCGCCGCGAGGAAATTGTCGGTATCGCCGAAGTGCGCGACGTGTTCCGCTCCCCCAAATTCGGTGCGATTGCCGGTTGTATGGTTATCGAGGGCACGGTCTATCGCAACAAGCCGATCCGGGTATTGCGTGACAACGTGGTGATCTATGAGGGCGAGCTGGAATCCCTGCGCCGCTTCAAGGATGACGTCAACGAGGTGCGCAACGGTGTGGAATGCGGCATCGGGGTGAAGGATTACAACGACATTAAAAACGGCGACCAGATTGAGGTCTTCGACATCAAGGAAGTGGCGCGACAGCTGTGATGATAGCGACAGCCGACGATATTACTTATGCCTAGAGAATTTACCCGTAATGACAGGGTCGCCGATGCACTGCAGCGCGAGTTGGCGCAGCTGATTCGCGACGAAGTGCGCGATCCGCGCCTGGGGCTGGTCAACATCACGGCGGTGGAAGTCTGTCGCGATCTGTCCAGCGCCAAGGTGTTCGTCAACCTGGTGGGCGCGGAAACCGCTGAACAGAATTTGCAAGCCGTCGAATTGCTCAATGGTGCCGCCGGTTTCCTGCGCTCGCAGATTGCCAAACGCATGCAGTTGCGCATCACCCCGCGGCTGCGCTTTATCTACGATCTCAGCGGCAAGCGCGGCCAGGAGCTGTCGGCACTGATCGAATATGCCGTGCACCGTGACAAAGAGCGGCACCAAGATCCAGACCCTTCCGAGGAGCACTGATCTTGGGGCGTCGTCGCAAGGGCCGGGCGGTCAACGGCATCCTGCTGTTGGACAAGCCGCTGGGTTTGTCCTCCAACAGCGCGCTGCAGAAAGTACGACATCTGTTCGGTGCCGCCAAGGCGGGTCACACCGGCAGTCTCGACCCGCTGGCCACCGGCGTGCTGCCGGTCTGTCTTGGGGAGGCCACCAAATTCACCCAGTTTTTGCTGGATGCGGACAAGTGCTATCGGGCGACCTTTCGCTTTGGTATCGCCACCGCCAGCGGTGATGCGGACGGCGACATTCTCTGCGAGGACGGTGCGCCCGGGTTGACGGCACAACAGCTGGCGCAAGTACTGCCGGCGTTTCGCGGCGAGATTGCCCAGGTGCCCTCGATGTTTTCGGCCCTCAAGCACCAGGGGCAGCCGTTGTACAAGCTGGCCCGCGAAGGGGTGGAAATCGAGCGCGAAGCCCGCCCGGTGACTATTTTTTCCCTTGAGGTCAGTGCATTTCGTTCCGGAGAGTTTCCGGAAGCCGATGTGGAGATTCATTGCAGCAAGGGCACCTACGTGCGCACCCTCGCCGAGGACATCGGCAAACAGTTGGGGTGCGGCGCCTATGTCTCGAAGTTGCACCGTTCGGCGGCGGGGCCTTTTGACGATCAACAAGCGTTCAGTCTGCCGGCACTGCAGGCGCGCTGTGAGGGACAGAGTCCCGAGTCGCTGGACGATCTACTGCTGCCGATGGACGCCGGAATCACCCAGCTGGCGGCGGTGGAATTGTCGGAAGACAGCGCCCATTATTTCCGCCAGGGACAGCCGGTGATGGTCCCTCAGGTCTATCAACAGAGCGAAGAAGGCGATATAGTGCGCGTCTTTGAAAATCGGGGCGGTCTGCCCGATGGGGCCGAACTCGCCTTTCTGGGGGTGGCCGAAGTGACCGACGACGGGCGCGTGGCGCCGAAACGTCTGGTGGTATTGTAAGGTCGCGCCCCGGTGGGCTGTGACAAAGAATTTGTCCCTCAAGGGACAATCAGCGGGCGGGGTGTAGCGGGTTGCTGCATCCGCCCATACCTAGGGTACCTGTAAATATGCGCGGGTACCCTGAACTCAAACCCGCATATTGGAGAAAAAACCATGTTAACTGCAGCTGAAAAAGACGCCATCGTTAAAGAGCACGCCCAGTCCGAGGGCGATACCGGTTCGCCGGAAGTACAGGTGGCACTGCTGACTGCCAACATTAACAAACTGCAAGGTCACTTCAGTGGCCACAAAAAGGATCACCACTCTCGTCGTGGTTTGATCCGCATGGTAAACCAGCGTCGTAAACTGCTGGACTACCTCAAAGGTAAGAACGCAACCCGTTACACACAGCTAATTGGAAAGCTCGGACTGCGTCGTTAATCGAATTGCTGACGGCTCCCTCGGGAGCCGTTCACGCGTAAGGAAATAGGTGATAATTGTGAATCCCGTAATTAAAACGTTTCAGTACGGTAACCACACCGTGACATTGGAAACTGGCCGCGTTGCGCGCCAGGCCACCGGTGCGGTGATGTGTACCATGGATAAGACGGCGGTACTTTGTACTGTGGTCGGCGCCAAAACTGCCAAAGAGGGCCAGGATTTCTTCCCCCTCAGCGTGCACTATCAGGAAAAAGCCTATGCAGCCGGCAAGATCCCCGGTGGTTTTTTCAAGCGCGAAGCCCGTCCCAGTGAAAAAGAAACCCTGACTTCCCGCCTGATCGACCGGCCGATCCGTCCGCTGTTTCCCGATGGCTACAAGAACGAAGTTCAGGTTATCTGTACCGTCATGTCCGCCGAGAAAAATGTCGACCCCGATATCGTCGCCATGATCGGCACCTCGGCGGCACTGGCCATTTCCGGCATTCCCTTCAACGGCCCCATCGGTGGTGCTCGCGTCGGTTATAGCCGCGACCAGGGCTACCTGTTGAACCCAACCTATTCCGAGCTGGCCGAGTCCGAGCTGGACATGGTGGTGGCCGGTACCCGCGACGCCGTGTTGATGGTGGAATCTGAAGCCCGCGAACTGCCCGAAGACATCATGCTCGGTGCGGTGCTGTTCGGTCACCAGGAAATGCAGGCCGTGATCCAGGTGATTGACGAGCTGGCCCGTGAAGTGGGCAAGCCACGCTGGGAATTGCCGGCTGTCGCCACCAACGAGGTGTTGGCCGATGCCCTGAAAGCGAAAGTGGGCGAGGCGCTGGATGCCGCTTACCGGACTACCGACAAGCAGCAACGCGTTGCTCAGCTCGACAGTCTGCGCAGTGAAGCCATCGCCGCCCTGGCCGGTGACGCCACTGGCGCCAGTGAAGATGACGTGCGCAATGCGTTCAAGAAGCTCGAGAAGAAAATTGTGCGCGGCCGCATCATCCGCGGTGAGCCCCGTATCGACGGCCGCGATGGCAAGACCGTGCGCGCCATTGATGTCGAAGTGGGCGTTCTCGCCCGCGCCCATGGCACCGCGCTGTTTACCCGTGGTGAAACCCAGGCGCTGGTCGCAGCGACCCTCGGTTCCATGCGCGACGCCCAGATGATCGACGCCCTGGAAGGTCGTCGCGAAGACCCCTTCATGCTGCACTACAACTTCCCCCCCTATTCCGTGGGTGAGTGTGGTCGCATGGGTGCCACCGGTCGGCGCGAAATCGGCCACGGTCGCCTG
>NZ_JBFHQR010000104.1:0-8773 GCF_041592135.1 Porticoccus sp.
CTCTGCCTGCAGTGCCCGCTCCTTGTAGGTTGAAGCAAAAATGGTGTCATCCATCTGCAACAGTGGTTGGCCGCGTTCCACCACATCCCCTTCGGCCACGAACAGCGCGGCGAGAATGCCTCCTTCCAAATTCTGCACAATCTGGATATCACTGGAGGGCACGATTTTTCCCTCGCCCCGGGTGAATTCATCGATATTGGCGCGGCTCGCCCAAACCAGCATGACCACAAGAAAGGCGGCAATGACCCACAACAACAACTGGGCAATCAGCGGCGACTGCTTCAGCACCGCCTCCGACGAATAGGACATGTATTTCAGGTCAACGGCTGGCGTCTGCTGGAACTGGCGCCGCAACTTATCTAGCTGTTTGTCTAACATTAGCCCTTGCCTCGAATCTTGCCTTCCTTGAGTGCCGCCAATACCTTCTCCTTGGGGCCATCGGCCACGATTGTGCCACGATCCACCACAATCAATCGATCCACCAGCGAAAGCAGGTTCATCTTGTGGGTAATCAACAGCAAGGTGCTGTCGGCAAACTGGGCCTTAATCTGTTGGCACAAGCGTTCTTCGGTACCCTGATCCATGGCCGAAGTGGGCTCATCCATCAACAGCACCCTGGGCTTGCGCAGGAAGGTACGCGCCATCACGATGGCACTGCGCTGACCACCGGACAGGTTTTCCCCGCGCTCGCCAACGGGCATTTCAAAACCGAGTGGATGGCTGTTGATCAGCTCAAGGATACCCGCTTGACGGGCGGCATCCACCACATCGGCATCGCTGACGCCCTGCAAGCCAAAGGTAATATTCTCCCGCACCGTACCGAAATAGAGTTTCGCGTCCTGGGCCACAAAACCGATGTTGGTGCGCAAATCAGCCGGGTCCAGCTGCTTCACATCAAAGCCGTCCACCAGCACAGACCCCGCACTGGGGTCATAAAGCCGGATGATTAATTTGGCCAGGGTAGATTTCCCCGAGCCAATGCGCCCGATCACAGCAATTTTCTCACCGGCATTGATGGTGATATTAATGTTTTCCAGCGCCGGGCGAGGCTGCTCAGGGTATGAGAAGGTCACGTCTTTCAGGCGGATATTGCCGTCCATAACAGGGCGGTGCAGGTAGCGTTTGTCCGCCTCTCGCTCCACCGGCAAGGCCATGACTTCATTCAGTGACTTGAGCGTACTCTCGGCGTGGTCATAACTGACCAACAGGTTGGCAATCTGGCTGAGTGGCGCCAGGGCGCGGCCGTTGAGAATCACGCAGGCAATCAAGCCGCCCAGGGTCAGGTTCTGGTCCGCAATCAGGTAGACCCCGACCACCACCACGGCGACCATGGCGATCTGCTGGAGAAACTGCACTGCCTGCAAGGCGCTGTTTGAAATCAGTCGCGACTGCAGCCCCCATTGGGAGACATAGCCTACCGACTGCTCCCAAACCCGCTGTAGCTGGCCCTCCGCCCCGAGGGTTTTGATCGTTTCGATACCCACCAGGCTTTCAATCAAAGTGGCATTTTTCTTGGCGCTGCCCCGCATCACATTCTCAATGGTCGGACGCAGTTTCTTTTGCGCGCGCAAACCCTGGTAAATAGCCAGGGGGAAAATAACCAGCGGCACCGCCACCAGCCAGCCCCCCAGAAAGTACATAAATGCCATAAAGAGAATCACAAACGGCAAATCAATCAAGGTCAGGATGGTTGAGGACGTGACAAAGTTTCGCAGCATGTCGAAATCATGCAGTCGCGAGGCAAATGCACCGGCGGAACTGGGGCGCGCCGACATCTTCAGGTTGAGTACCTTTTCAAATAGTTGCGCCGACAACACCACATCGGTGCGTTTGGCCGCCAACTCGACCAGATAGGCCCGCAGTATTTTCAGCACCAGGTCAAACACATAAACGAGGGAGACGCCGATGGCCAGCGCCCACAGTGTTTCAACAGCGTTATTGGGCACCACGCGATCGTAGACATTCATCACGAACAACGGTTGGGCCAGGACAAACAAATTAATCAGGAAGGAAGCCAGCAACACATCCCGGTATATTTTTCCGGAACTGCGCAGCACCCCCCAAAACCAGTGATCCTCCTTATCGCGGTGAATTTTCGGGGTGCGGGAATCAAATTGCTGCATCAAGCGCAGGTAAAAAACATGGCCGCTGTAGTGGGCTTTCAAGCTCTCGAAGCTGACCTGCGAGACTTCATGGTTTTCCGGCGAGGTCACCTCCGCCAACTGCTGCGCAATATTCAGTCCGCTCAACACCACGGCACGGCCGTCATTCATCAGTAAAATGGCGGGCAACACTTCCACGGGGATCTGCTCCAGCTCCCTGGACAGCATGATCGAGGCCAGTCCGGCCCGGTTGGCGGCGCGATTGAAAATAGTTGGCGTCAACTTGCCATTTTCCAGCGGCAATCCTGACGATATGGCCGACACAGAGGTGGGATGTCCTTCAAGGGTCGCCACCGACAACAGGCAATCCATCAAATCATGAGACGCCAGCCGGGTACTGTCCCGCTGGCTTTCCATTGCGATCTCAGACATATTCATAGTTACTTATTCTGGGAGTTAACGGGACTGCATAGGCGAGCCATCCTAACATGCTCTATAGACCGCTCCCAAGATCACACCAGCTTTTCGGGGCGTTTGCCGATATAATTAGCCGTTTTCCAGACTAACGTCCCTCACAGCCGATATGCCCAACCCGAACGAGGCTCCAACCCAGCAGATAGATCGCCGTTTTTCCGTCGCCCCGATGATGGAATACACCGATCGATTCTGTCGCTATTTCCACCGGTTATTAAGCAAGGAGACGCTGCTCTACACCGAGATGGTGACCAGTGCCGCGCTCACCCATGGCGATACCCATCGGCATCTGCAATTTGCTGCCCAGGAGCACCCCATTGCCCTGCAGTTGGGCGGCAGTGACCCCGCCGAGCTGGCCGCTGCAACCCGGTTGGCCAACGCGTACCGGTACGACGAAATCAACCTCAACTGTGGCTGCCCCAGCGACCGGGTGCAATCCGGCATGTTTGGGGCGGTATTGATGAAAAACGCCCGCCATGTCGCCGCGTGTTTCCGCGCCATGCAGGATGCCACCGCCACACCGGTGACCATCAAACACCGTGTCGGTGTAGATGAACTCGACAGCTACCCGTTCCTGTGCGAGTTTGTCGGCACGGTGGCCGAAGCCGGCTGTCACACATTTATCGTCCACGCCCGCAAGGCCTGGCTGAAGGGGCTCAGTCCAAAACAGAACCGGGAGGTCCCACCCCTGGATTACCAGGCCGTCTATCGACTGAAGGCAGACTTCCCCGATCTGGAAATTATTCTCAATGGCGGGGTGACCACGCTGCAACAATCACTGCAGCATCTGCAACAGGTCGACGGCGTGATGATGGGCCGCGAGGCCTACCACAACCCCTACCTCCTGGCGGAAGTCGACCAACGGCTTTTCCACCGGCACACGCCCTCACCCAGCCGCGAAGATGTTTTGGAAAAATTCTGCCGGTTCGTCGAGGGGGAACTGTCGGAAGGCGTCCGGCTGGGCCATATGACCCGCCACATCCTGGGACTCTACCAGGGCGTCCCCGGCGCCCGAAAATTCCGCCGCCATATCAGTGAAAATGCCCACCGCCCCGGTGCGGGAACTGACGTGTTACAACAGGCTCTAACTGCACTCAACGAACTCCGAGTATGACCATGCCCAGCAAACTGGACCAACTGAAAACCATGACCGTGGTGGTCGCTGATACCGGCGATATCGACGCCATCCGCCAATTCCAACCCCTTGACGCCACCACCAACCCCTCGCTGCTGCTCAAGGCGGCCGCTCTGCCCCGCTACCAACCGTTGGTGATGGAAAGCATTGCCAGGGCAAAATCCCGCGGCAGCAACTGGCTGCCCGATTGCATGGACGAATTGGCTGTCAGCATCGGTCTGGAAATCCTCGATGTCGTCCCCGGACGAGTTTCCACCGAAATTGATGCCAGGCTGTCTTTCGATAGCGCAGCCACCGTCCACCGCGGCATGGGCTTGGTGGAAAAATACCAGGCCGCCGGTATTGACCCGGCGCGCATCCTGCTGAAGATTGCCTCCACCTGGGAGGGCATTCGCGCCGCAGAGGAACTGGAGAAAAAAGGTGTGCAATGCAACCTGACACTACTGTTTGGTTTTGATCAGGCGGCAGCCGCCGCCGACGCCGGCGCGTTCCTGATCTCGCCGTTTGTCGGGCGCATTCTCGACTGGCACAAAAACAACGGCGGACAGGCTGAATACCTGCCCCATGAAGATCCGGGTGTCTTGTCCGTGCGCAGCATCTACCACTACTACAAGCAGTGTGACTACAACACCATCGTGATGGGCGCCAGCTTTCGCAACACCGGGGAAATCGAAGCCCTGTCCGGCTGCGACCGCCTCACCATCAGCCCGCAACTGCTCGCCGAGTTGCACGCCGATCACAGCGACTTGCCGCGCAGCCTGCATCCCCAGCACAGTGGGGACGCCATTGATTACGAGCGCGGCGATGAGGCCGCGTTTCGCTACCGGATGAATGCCAACGCCATGGCGACCGAAAAACTGGCCGAAGGCATACGCAATTTCGTCGCCGACCAGGTCAAACTGGAAAAGCTGCTATGGGAGCTGGCCCCGTGATAAAAGGACTCCGCCAGCTGTTTGCCACACCACTGGAACCCCGGCAAGAAGATCTGGAACAGCAATTGCGCCTGACCTCGGCAGCACTGATGGTGGAAATCATGGTGGTGGATCGCCACCTCGATGAGCAGGAATTACAGCACATTGAATCCCTGTTGAAGCAGCAATTTCTGCTCAACGATGAGGAAATCGACGAATTGCTGCAGCTGACAAAAACCGAGGTAAACCGGGCCACTTCGCTGTATCAGTATACCCGCCTGATCAACAACCACTATGACGCCCGCGCCAAGGCACGACTGATTGAGAACCTGTGGCGGGTGGCATTCGCCGACCAGCAATTGGATAAATACGAAGAAGGGTTGATCCGGCAGATCGCCGAACTGCTCTATGTGCCGCACAAGGATTTTATTCAGGCCAAACAGCGCGCCTTGGGAAAGCCCATTTCCTGACAGGGGTCAGGGCCTTCAGCCACCCTGCTCCAGGGCGTGAATCAGATCAATAAACTCTCTCTGATTGCGATCATTGAGCAGCGACAGCAGTCGATGGGCTTCGAGCACCCGGTCGCGAATTTCTTCCACGCCGGATTCGATGTTCGACAACTCCAGGTAACTTTCGTCATCGTCGTGACTGCCCTGGATAATATCAAAGATTTCATCCAGGCCCATGACCGAGAGAATCTGGTAGATACTTTCGTCGTTGCAAAATACCGTGGGCTTAATGCCGAAGTGTTCCTCGCAGTAAATTGCCAACTTGGCCAACAGCCCCAGGGTGGTGCTGTCAACCGCATCCGTCTCCAGCAAATCAGCAACCACTTCGCTGACATGACCATCGTTAAAAATAGCCTCGATGTAATTGTTCAGCGACGTGCAGAGAGTGACGCGAACATCACCGACCAGCTTGATCAGATAGGACTCATCGTGGTGAGAAACAAGGATCTTGCCAGGTTGCATTCAATACCCCCTGCGAATGGTCAAAACCGTGACATCATCCGGTGCATCCTTGACCTTGTCGACGCCTAGCCCCTCGCAAATACTTTCAATGGACGTGTCGGATTTGGCAATGGTGTCGGCGATAAATTGCTCCTTTTCACGGTAGGAAGCACCGGGCAGGAACTCCAGCACCCCATCCGACACAATGGCCATGGCAAACTTTTCGGGAAGTACGATCTCCTGAACATCCCAACTCGCGTCAGGGAAAATGCCGACAGGCTTGCCCTTGCCAGGGAGTGAACGCACATCACCGTTGCTGACGAAAACCGGAGTGGGCATGTGGGCAGCAACAGAATAACGCAAAATATTTCGTTCCATATCGATGGAAGCGGCAAACATGGTCAGGTGCTTATCGAGCCCCAGCGCCATAATTTGTCGGTTAATGTGTTCAATGAAGCCTTCCGGTGCCTTGGCCATCGCGGACATATCATTGCGGGTAATATGGCGGCGGAGAATACGATTAAGTATGAATTTGAGCAACACCGTCAGGAACGCGGATGAAGCCCCATGCCCCGATACATCGGCCACATAAAACACCATGTAGCGGTCGAAAATGACGTTATAACCGACAAAATCACCGCTTAAAAACAACGATGGCACAATCCGGTGGGCAATTTCATACTCACCGTAATAGAGGGGCGTTACCGGCAACAGACTGTGCTGTACCTGGCGCCCCGCCATCTGGTCAACTTCGAGGATGCGCAGGCTCTCCTCCAGTTCCCGGTTGGCTTTTTCGAGCTGTTCCCGGTACAAGCTGTTCTGAACCATCAGGCTCTTGCAGCCTGATGCACGCTCCACCGCCTGACAAAACCGTTCTCCGGTGAAGGGCTTGACCACCACATCCGAGACATTCTGGTGGAAAAACTCCACCACCTGACGGGGATCGCCCTCTGGCACGACCATGATGTAGGCGACGTCTATCTCCATGGACGCCAGCTCGACCAACTGCGCGCGGAGAGGGGAGGAAGGCAGGTCGACCACCACCACACCGGGATGATCGACCTTGATGGCAGCGATAGCTGTCGAGGGGTCATCGAAACAGGAGACACACCATGCAGTGCCGGCCAGATGGCTCTCCAGCTCGCGACAGCTCTGTTGGTCTTCGGCAACAATATACAGTTTGCCGTTTTTTTTCATAGCTTAACCAGAAGCGACTTCAGCGTGCCTGAGCAGCTGACTTGTCATGAAAAAAGGTTCAAACCACCCGACGGGCCAACAGACCATATGAGAAACTAGAAATCGTTGTAGTCTCCAAAATCGTCTTCTACCTGGCCATCACTCGTCAGGAATTTGCGGCGCTGCAAGTAAGCGTCTCGAATAAACGAATAGCGATCACCGCGTACAAACTTCTCAGCCTCAAACAAATCGGCCCGCAGCGAGGTAATTTCCACGCCATAGATTTGGTTGCGGGTCGGGACATGATCGATCTGGGCAATCGGGTTCACCAGTCGATCCACCACTCTGCCCGGGGCATCGCGCACTGTCATGGGGCCAAACAGGGGAATCACCACATAGGGACCGGAATCCACACCCCAGTAGCCCATGGTTTGGCCAAAATCCTCGCCCTCATTCTTGGGCAGCCCGAAATCATCCGCCACATCGAAGAAACCCACCAGGCCAACCGTGGTATTGACCACCAGGCGGCCGGTATCGTTGCCAGCCTGCTTAAACTTGCCCTGTAACACGTCGTTAAGGATATTGACCACTTCGCCGACATTGGCAAACATTCTGCTGACGCCGCGCTCCACCGGGTCAGGGGTGATCGCTTTGTATCCCTTGGCCACAGGCGTAAGGGCGTATTGGTCAAATTTCTCGTTGAAGGCAAAAATCTTGCGATTCACGCCCTCCCAGGGATCCTCGGGATTCCTGGCAGATTCGGCCAGCACCTGGCCCGACAACACAAATCCAGCAAGCAGCAGCAGTATCTTTTTCATTGGGTCTTCCCCTTAACATTATTCTCAGTGCGGAAAATTCGCTGATTCTACACGCTCATCTTTTGCAGGTACACCGTAAACCGGGCCCGGAAGCAGCCTGATACGCCATATTGCAGCAATCATTGCGCGATTCAGGTGACCGTTCCGTCATAAAACTGACACATAGGTATCAGAGAATGCCCGCATGGTTTGAATGGGTCGCTCCATTGAGCCTCCAATGGCCAGCAATAGGCCAGACACTTACTCACAACGCCCTATTAAGGATTGGAGTTAACAATATGAAACGTACTGCAATTTGCTTAGCTGTTAGTGCCCTCACTGCAAGCCCCCTGGTGATGGCTGCGGGAACCCCAACTGCCTCTGAAATTGAACAGGCCAGCGTACAGGACCTGAAGAAATACGTTCTGGCCCTGTCCCAGCGTATTGAGGAAATGGAAGTCAAAACCGACAAGGTTGTCGCCACCGCCAAGCCGGTCGATTCCTGGGCTGACAGAATCCAGTGGTCCGGCGATGTGCGCTACCGTGTTGAAACGATTGACGATGACGCCAAGGCGGAAGACCGCAACCGCAACCGCATCCGCGCCCGCCTCAACGTCGCTGCAAAAATTTCTGATGACGTAACTGCCGGCATGACCCTGGCCAGCGGCAGCGAAGATCCGGTTTCCAGCAACCAGACCCTAGGCGGTGGTGGCACGTCCAAAGACCTGTTCCTGGATATGGCCTGGATTGACTGGAACTTTGCCCCGGATACCCACCTGGTGGCTGGTAAGACAGCAAACCCCTTCTTCGCTGCCGGTGGCAATGGCCTGGTCTGGGACGGCGACTACCGCCCTGAGGGTGCCAACCTCTCCTACGACAATGGCACTGTCTACGCCGTGGCGGCCTATCACTTCCTGAACAGCGATGACGGCAGCAGCGGCACCAATGACATCGAGGAGACCTTCGGCCTGCAAGCCGGCTTTAAAGGCAACATGTCCGACAATATCTCCTTCAACGTCGGCGCCAGCTACTTCTATATCCCCGTTGAAGGCAGCGCAGCCGTCTTCAACAGCAAGTTCTTCGGCAACTCTTCTGTCGGCGGTGTTTACGAATTTGATTATGAAGTCGTGGAACTGTTTGGTGAATTGAGTACCTCTATTGCCGGCATACCCGCCACCCTGTTTGCCGACTACGTCAACAACAGCGATGCCGACGAAGACACCGGTTA
>NZ_JBFHQR010000105.1:0-8625 GCF_041592135.1 Porticoccus sp.
ATTTAAAGAAAGCGATCCTATCGGCTTCGAGCGTATCTTCTCCAAGATCCGCGCTGGTCTGGTGAGCTCTCGTGAAGTTGCCAAGAAAATTGCTGCGTCTCCGATCGTTGAGCAGGAAGGTGAGCTGTGTTTCACCCTGTACAACGTAGCGGGTGACTGTGTTGCAACTTCCACTGGTATCATCATTCACGTGGGCACCATGGGTGCTGCGATCAAATACATGATCCAGAACAACTGGGAAGCCAACCCCGGCATCAACGACGGTGACATGTTCACCAACAATGACTGTCAAACCGGTAACGTTCACCCCTGTGACATCGCGACCATCGTGCCGATTTTCTTTGATGGCGTCATGGTTGGCTGGGTAGGTGGTGTAACCCACGTAATCGACACTGGTGCGGTAGGCCCGGGCTCCATGTCCAACGGTCAGGTCCAGCGCTTCGGTGACGGTCTGCAGATCACCTGTCGTAAAACTGGTATCAATGACACCCCGCTGCGTGATTGGCTGCACGAGAGCCAGCGTGCTGTTCGTACTACCAAGTACTGGATTCTCGACGAGAAAACCCGTATCGCCGGTTGTCACATGATCCGCGACATGCTGATGGAAGTGATTGAAGAAGAAGGCGCGGAAGCAGTACAGAAATTCATGTACGAAGTAATCGAAGACGGTCGTCGTGGTCTGGTTAGCCGTATCAAGGCTATGTGTATCCCCGGTACCATCAAAACTGTTGCTTTCGTTGACGTTCCCTACACTCACGAAGACGTACATGTACCGTCCACTTTCGCTAAGATCGACACCATCATGCACGCTCCCTGTGAAATCACTGTAAACGGTGATGGCACCTGGCGTCTGGACTTCGAAGGCTGCAGCCGTTGGGGCTGGCACACTTATAACGCCAACCCCACTGCGTTCACCTCCGGTATCTGGGTAATGATGACTCAGTCTCTGGTGCCCACCGAGCGCATCAACGACGGTGCTCGCTACGCAACTACTTTCCGTCTGCCCAAAGGCACCTGGACCAACCCGGATGACCGTCGTACAGCTCACGCTGACGCATGGCACTTCCTGGTCTCTTCCTGGAGCTCCTTGTGGCGCGGTATCAGCCGTACTTACTTCGGTCGCGGTTACCTGGAAGAAGTTAACGCCGGCAACTCCAACCCTTGTAACTGGTTGCAAGGTGGTGGTGTAAACCAGGACGGTGAAGTTCACGCGGTAAACAGCTTCGAAACTGCTGCCTGTGGTACTGGTGCCTGTGCTGTTAAAGATGGTCTGAACCACGCTGCTGCGATCTGGAACCCTGAAGGTGATATGGGTGACATCGAGATCTGGGAACTGGCTGAGCCGCTGCTGTACATGGGTCGTCGTATCAAAACCAACACTGGCGGTTACGGTAAGTACCGCGGTGGCCTGGGTTATGAAACCCTGCGTATGGTTTGGAACTCCGCTGACTGGACCATGTTCTTCATGGGTAACGGCTACATGAACAGTGACTGGGGCCTGATGGGTGGTTATCCGTCAGCAACTGGTTACCGTTTCGAAGCCCACAACACTGGTCTGAAAAAGCGTATTGCCGAAGGCAAATCCCTGCCGCTGGGTCAAGACCGCGATCCTCGCAACTGCGAGTTCGAGAAACACCTGGAGCCGGGCGCTACTGTTAAACGTGACAAGCAGTGTATTACCACTGAAGACATGTTCGACAACGGCGACCTGTACCTGAACTACCTGCGTGGTGGTCCGGGCTTCGGTGACCCGCTGGATCGCGATATCGCCGACATCCAGGAAGACCTGAACGAAAACTTCCTGCTCGAAGAGTACGCGCAGAAAGTTTACGGTGCAGTGTTCACCCAAGATGATGAAGGTATCTTCACTGTTGACGCTGAGAAAACCAAAGCTCGTCAAGCCGAAATCCGCAAGGAGCGTATCGCTCGCGGTACACCGGTACACGAGTGGATGAAAGTCGAGCGTCAGAACATCATCGACAAAAATGCCTCTGTACAAGTACAGCAAATGTTTGCATCAAGCTTCTATCTGTCACCCAAGTTCCTGGCTGAGTTCAAGGAATTCTGGGATCTTCCCGAAACTTGGGAACTGCATGAAGAAGAGCTGGGTATTCCTATGTACGGTGCACGCTTCAGCATGGACATTGCTGATCTGCCCGACGTACACCCGGTCATCATGACAGAGGAATAAGGCATCATCTGTTGCCTATGAGAAGAGAGGGGCTCGGCCTCCGGGCCCCCGCTCTATCACTTGATGAATTGACAGAACATAAGAGAGTTTAGATATGTCTACTTACAGCAAAAAACAGGTCGCTGACCTGGTCAAAGGTGATTTGGATTGGGAAACAGTTCACCTGATGCTTTCCATGCCGAAAGATCAAGAACGTTACGCAATGTACATGGAAGTCCTGCAAGACAACGTTAGCTATGATGATAAAGTCATCCTGGCACTGGCTCCCCACCTGAACGTTGTTGAGCGCACTACTGACAATGAAATCGTTGTTAAGTGTGATTGCGGCCATGACTTCGGTGACTACCGCAAAAACTGGAAACTGGGAGCATTGATCTACGTGCGTGATAGCGTAGAGAAAATGGAGCAAATTTATCCTGCTATCATGGCTCCCGACACTTCCTGGCAGGTATACCGTGAGTACTACTGTCCGTCATGTGGTATCCAGCACGATGTGGAAGCTCCCACTCCCTGGTACCCTGTGATGCACGACATCCAGCCCGACCTGAAGACATTCTTCGAGTGGATGGGTACTCCGGCTCCTGCCAAGATCTAAAGGCAGTTGCTAAAGGTCCCGACCCCAGGGTCGGGACCTTTTTTATTTCCGGCGCAGATAAAAATTATGCACTGCGTGCGTTTGAGAAACTCCTGGCGGTCATCACGCTTTTCTCAAGAATTCAGGAAGACTATACTGCCCCCTTTGTCGTTATCTGTGGCCAATTCGCGCCCTAATAAGGCCAAAACACTTCACTTTGACCGCGATTGCATGGCTTAAATAGAAATTTAAGTTACTGGTGAACTGCACCGAAAATATTGAGGAGAATGTCATGTCACAAGCTGGAACTGCCAAAAACGAACCCCATTTCTCGATGCAGAAAATTTATCTGAAGAGAAACGAATACGAGGCGCCAAATGCCGCTACGGTCTTCCGGGACGATTGGAAGCCCGAAATCACACTGGATCTGGATGTCAAAAGTAACACCATTGAAGACAACCGCTACGAAGTGCTGCTGCTGATTTCCATTACTGCACACAACACCACCAGTAATATGGTTGCGTTCAAATTGGTGGTTGAGCAGGCTGCGCTATTTGTTGTCAGTGGCTTCACGAAAGACCAACTGGAAGAGGCGCTGGGTGCTGCCTGTCCGGCGATCATGTTCCCGTACCTGCGCGAGACGGTTGACCATATGCTGATCAAGGGCGGTTTCCCTCCCCTGATGCTGGCGCCGGTAAACTTTGATGCGCTGTATCAGGAAAAAAAGAACAAGAAAAACTGAGAGAGCAAAAAAATTGCAGGAGCGGTGAGCTGCTCCCTGGGAGCAAGCTGAGAACGACCTGAGCTTCGAGGCTACAAACCACCTTCAATGAGAATTGAGGGTGGTTTTTTTTGGCGAAGTCGCGTAGCGACAGAACACCACGGGTTTACCCGTGGATGAATGCCATCTGCAAATCTCATTACGTAGTTTTGAGATTTTCTTCAACCCGCAGAGGGTCGAAGTACCATAGAACCCCGACTTTAACCGGGGGAATCTATGGGTATGGAAAATCCGGTAGATGCTCGCTGAGCAAAACCCGCTAGTTGGCCGAAGCCTGTTGCGGATAGATTGCATGGAGGGTGGATGCTGGGGCGAGCAGTGACAGGATTGCAGCGTTGGGCCGGTGTCGAGGGCGCCGGTCTAGGTTAGCGGGCAGGACGGAATGTCTGGTTTGAGCCTATGGGCGTCACAGGGGCCACGGGCAGCGGCAGGGTGATCCGGCCGCGGGACAGGACGTGCTCAAATGCAGCGCGGGAGATGGGTCTGCTGAAGTAGAAGCCCTGCAGGAAGGTGCAGCCGGACGCGGATAAGTAACGGGCCTGCTCGAGATTTTCAACGCCTTCCGCGGTGGCGGCCAAGCCGTAGGAATGGCTCAACATGAGAATCACGTCGGCAATCTTGAATGTCGATTCCTTGCCATCCAGCTCGGCAATAAAGGTTTTATCGATTTTCAGTCGTTGCACCGGATAGGCCTTCAACTGATTGAGGGAGGTAAAGCCGCGGCCAAAATCATCCAGGGCGATGGTCAGGCCGAGCACATTCAGCCGTTCCAGTACAGCCATGCTGCGGTCATCGTGATCGACGAGCTTGGTCTCGGTAATTTCAATTTCCAGGTCGGATGGTGACAGATTGTAGCTTTTCAGGCAGGCATCGATGAACGTCGGCAGGGATTGGTTGCGCAACTCACCGGCGGAAATGTTTACTGAACAGGGAACAGTGGATAGACCGCGTTCGCGCCAGTCGCTGAGCATCTCGCAACACGCACTGATCACCCAGGCATCGATTTCCCGCATCACGCCGCAGGATTCCGCAATGGGTACAAATTCTGCGGGAGAGACTTTGCCAAGGCTGTGACTCTGCCAGCGCAGCAGCAGTTCAACACCGGCCAGGGTGAAGTCTTTCGCATGCACATAGGGTTGCAGTTCCAGATAGAACTCATTGTTCAGCAGGGCCGAGCGCAATGCTTCCTGTACCTGGCGCTGGCGCTGGAGGATCTTCGACAGGGTTTTGGAAAAAAAGTGGTAGGTGTGCTTCCCGGAGGTTTTCGCCTGATACATGGCGGCATCCGCGTGGCGTATCAGTTGATCGGAGTTCTGGGCATCGTCGGGGTAGGTGGCAATGCCGATGGAGGCCTGAACGTAGAGCAGCTTGTTATCAATTTCAACGGGCTGGTGGGTGGATTCCAGCAGGCGTTCGGCGACGGCAACCGTGGCAATGGTGTCGTCAAGACCGGACAGCAGGATGGCGAACTCATCGCCGGCCAGGCGCGCGATATTGGTACTTTCAGTGGGATTGATGGCTGAAACCATATCCGAACTGCGGGTGATGCGTTGCACGCGATTGGCAAATTCCGCCAGCACGCGGTCGCCCATCTGGTGGCCGTAGTGATCATTGATGACTTTGAAGTTGTCCAGATCGATGAACAGTAATGCGAGCTTCTGCCCGTCGCGCTTGGCGGTGGCGATGGCGTTGTCCAGGTAGATCTTGAACAGCCTGCGATTGGCCAGCCCGGTAAGGGTATCGTAGTAGGCGAGGTTCTGGATTTGTTCCTTGGCCCGGCGCTCTTCGTCGAACACCTTGGTCAGTGCGTGGCGCAGGCGGCGAATTTGACTGACCCCGCCGAGGGGCCGGAAATCGATGTCCTCACCCTCGGCCTTCCGTTCAACCGCATTGGTCAGCTGAGCCAGGGGGCGAAGCAGCAGCCGGTGGACAACCAGCGCGGACAAGAGCAACAGCGAGACAAATATGGGTAGGGCAAAATAGAGGATGTGTTGCCCTTGCGCGCTGCTGGTCAGTTCCGGGTGGCGGTGGAACCAGACCGCAAGCCAGGGCAACAGGCCGAGAGCTAGCAGGGAAAAAAGAATGACGGCAAACCGGTTAACTCTCATGGCGTATTCGCTTTTTCCGTTTGGTAGAGCGGGAAACGGTTTAAAAGTCAGACCAGAGAAAGAACACTGGTGTACTTAAAACACCTGTGGATTTTGCCGCAAAATGGCGGCGTTGCCACGTTAATAATGTTGCTGTGCCCTTCCCTGGGAACATCGACTGCCTGCGACTCGGCACCCTGGCCGGATTGACGGGTCAGAGAACCCAGTTTAGGGGCAGACTTTAAAGAAAATCACCCCAAAGTGACTGGAGGACGCTAATGGCGACAATCGGTGCCGTTTCAGTGCGGAACACCCGTGGCCCGAGCCGGAGTGACACGAAATGAGTGAGCAGAGCGGCATCGATTTCACGATCGCTGAGCCCCCCCTCGGGGCCGATCAGCAGGGCGACAGAATCCACCTGGAGACTGCGCAACTGGCTGAGTGTGCGATCACTGCGGTGGTGAAGAACCAGCCGCTGGTCGACCTGTAGCCGCGGCAGCCATTGTTCCAAAGGAGTGGGCGCGTGCAGCAACGGCAGGCGGTTGCGAAGGCTCTGCTCGCAGGCACTGGCACAAATCTGCTGCCAGTGACGCTGTTTTTTATCGGACCGGTCACCCTTCAATTTCACCTCGGTGCGCTCTGTGTAGAGCGGGGTGATTTCACTGACCCCGGCCTCGGTGGCCTTCTGCAGAACCCAATCCATGCGGTCGCCGCGGGACAGGCCAATGCCGAGATGGATGTGCAGTGGTGATTCCCGCTCGATCGCCACGAATTCACCAACCTGCGCACTGGCGCGCTTGGCGTTGCAGGCCGACAGGGTGGCGCGATACTCGCCCCCCTGGCCATTGAACAGGGTCACCGGGGCCCCGGCTTGCAGCCGCAACACCGCGCCCAGATGCCGCGCTGCGCTGTCGTCCAGTGCGACTTCTGTGCCGGTCGCCAGCGGTTGGTCGGTGTAAACCCGGATCTCGCGCATCAGCGTTCGGCGAAACCGAGGTTGCGGCACAGGGTGGCGCAGGTGTCGGCCTGGTTCATGGTGTAAAAGTGCAGTCCAGGTGCGCCGCCTGCCAGTAACGTCTCGCAGAGAGCTGTCACCACGTCCAGGCCAAAGGCCTTGACGCTGGCGCTGTCATCGCCAAATTGTTGCAACCGCTGGCGAATCCAGCGGGGAATGTCGGCGCCGCAATTGTCGGAAAAGCGCACCAGGTTCTGGAAGTTGATGATGGGCATGATGCCGGGAATGATGGGCTGGTCGATGCCGGCTTTCTGGCACTGTTCCAGATAGTAGAAGTAGGCATCAGGATTATAGAAATACTGGGTAATGGCGCGGTTGGCGCCGGCCTGGAATTTCTGGCCGAGCCAGTAAATATCCCGGTCGTAGCTTTCGGCCTCGGGATGGATTTCCGGGTAACAGGCCACCAGCAGTTCAAAGGTGTCGCCAAAATGCTCGCGAATGAAGGCCACCAGCTGATTGGCGTAAACCAGCTGGGCCATGCCGCCCATGCCCGAAGGCAGGTCGCCGCGCAGTGCGACGATGCGCTTGAGACCCTCGTCCTTATAGCCTTGCAACAAGGCCAGTACGGACTCCTTGCTGTCGCCGCCAAAGGACAAATGCGGGGTGGCGCAGGAACCGGACTGCTGGATCTCCAGCACGATGTCCCTGGTGTGCTCGCGGGTGGAGCCGCCCGCGCCGTAGGTGACGGAGAAAAACTCCGGCTGGAAGCGCGCCAGCTGTCGCTGGGTGGCGCGCAGCTTGTCGCGCCCCTCCGGCGTCTTCGGCGGGAAGAATTCAAAACTCAAATGTCGATCAGTCATGGCAATTCGCTGTTCCGGTCATTATTGGCTGCGGGGACAGCTATCAGTAGCGATAGCTGTCGTCCTTGAAGGGACCTTCCGCAGGGACATTGATATAGTTGGCCTGTTCCGGTTTCAGGCGTGTCACCACGCCGCCGAAGCCCGCCACCATATGAGCCGCCACTTCCTCGTCGAGTTTCTTCGGCAGCACTTCCACCCGCAACAGCCGGGCTTGGTGGTCGGCGTCGCAATCGGCGAACTTCTGCTGGTACAGGTGAATCTGCGCCAGCACCTGGTTGGCAAAGGAGCCGTCCATGATGCGGCTGGGGTGGCCGGTGGCGTTGCCGAGGTTGACCAGGCGGCCCTCGGAGAGCAGCAGCAGGTGGTCGTTGGCATCACGGTTGCGGTAGACCTTGTGCACCTGGGGCTTCACCTCTTCCCACAGCCAGGTCTTGCGCATGTAGGCGGTGTCGATCTCGTTGTCGAAGTGGCCGATGTTGCAGACCACGCAGCCGGATTTGAGGGCGGCCAGGATGGCGGAATCGCAGACGTTGTAGTTGCCGGTGCAGGTGACCAGCAAGTCGGTGTTGGCCAGCAGTGCCGCATCCACCGGATTTTCCGGGTCGCCATCAACATAGGGAGAAACCACTTCATAGCCATCCATGCAGGCCTGCATGGCGCAGATCGGATCGATCTCGGTGACCTTGACGATCATACCTTCCTGGCGCAGGGACTGGGCAGAGCCCTTGCCCACGTCGCCGTAGCCGATCACCAGTGCTTTCTTGCCGGACAGCAGGTGGTCGGTGGCGCGCTTGATGGCATCGTTGAGGCTGTGGCGGCAGCCGTATTTGTTGTCATTTTTCGACTTGGTGACCGAGTCGTTGACGTTGATGGCGGGCACTTTCAGTTCGCCCTTCTTCAGCATTTCGTAGAGGCGGTGCACGCCGGTGGTGGTCTCCTCGGTGACGCCGTGGACCCGCGTCAGTACCTCGGGATACTTGTCGTGCAGTTTGGCGGTCAGGTCGCCGCCGTCGTCCAGCACCATGTTGGCTTCCCAGGGCTGGCCGTCCTTGAGAATCTGCTGCTCCAGGCACCAGTCGTACTCTTCCTCGCTTTCGTCCTTCCAGGCGAACACTGGGGTGCCGCTGGCGGCGATGGCGGCGGCGGCGTGATCCTGGGTGGAAAAGATGTTGCAGGA
>NZ_JBFHQR010000106.1:0-8591 GCF_041592135.1 Porticoccus sp.
ACCACCATCGCGCTTTGGTTGTAATCGTAGGGCTTGAATTTTGGCATCGGCATCGCTCCTTAATGCCTTCGCCAATGTTATCAAAACATCATCCAAAAAGGGGTTTTTCTACAGCCTCAACGCCGCAAGCAGCGGCAAATTGCGAGCGCAGCGAGTAATTTGTCCGACAGCCTACACTTGTTATGTGCCACGAGGCGCGAACATGATAATTGCCATGCCCAAAAGTGCTACACCAGAGCCCACAAGGTCCCATGTGGTTGGACGAATGCCATCGACAGCCCACAACCACAAAATAGCCATAAAAATATACACTCCACCATAGGCCGCATAAACTCTACCTGCCGCTGTTGGATGCAAAGACAGCAACCAAGCAAATGCAGCAAGACTAAGAGCAGCAGGCACCAGCAACCAAACCGATTTCCCCTCGCGTAGCCAAAGATATGGTAGGTAACAACCAATAATTTCTGCCAAAGCAGTAATTAAAAAGAGGCCTACTGTTTTCACTTCGAGCAAAAGCCGATTCCTCTCATTGGTTGCACATAACAGCTAATTATAAAGACTCGGGCACTCTATCACTCTATCACTCTATCACTCTATCACTCTGGCACCCTATCTCAGGGTAGCCATGCGATGAAATGCATTTACTTCCATTTAAAACAATAGGTTGGCGGTATATAGGGAGGGTGCCATTCGGCATAAAGCGCACTCCTTTAACCTTGTTGATGGATTCCCTTGTTCGCCTATCATATTCCACCATTGTTAAGAATCAATGGGTTAGCTTTCTTCTTCCCCTGTTATAGGGGCTCATTCCGCTGAACACGGCAGTGACTTTCCTCTGATCGGCGCGTAAAGGGGATGCCAAACATAATCGCCGCCGCCGTTAATGGGACCGCTTGAATACGTTAAGCGCGGCGAACTGCCGACCAAACCGCCAGGCGTGGTGACGGGGGAAACATTGTCGCACGTGGGCCCGGCGGGCTATTCCTGACGCGGGGTTTCAGCTCGCTGCAGGTAGGGCTCGAGAATCGGCGCCATGCCCTTCAGAACCTGGGCCGGCAGGGCGGAGGTGAATTTGAATTCCTTCGCGTCGCTGCCGGGCACAAACGCGGTCAGGGTGCCGAAATGGTCGTCGCCGAGGTAGAACACCAGGGTGGCGGTGCGGCTGAGGGCGCGGGATTTAACCTTCTGGCCGCCGGTCATGGTCACCAGTCGATTATCGCCGGTGCCGGTCTTGCCTCCCACCTCCAGGGCCGAACCATCGGCGTGATGGAACACCCCCTGCAGGCGCCGGGCGGTGCCCTGTTTGACCACGTCCGCCAGCGCCAGCTTGAGCGCCTGTGCCACCTCCGGGTGCATCACCTGTTCGGCTTTCTGCGGCGCCAGTACCAGGCTGACCTCGTAGGGGGTATCGGTCGCAAACGCCAGTCGGTTGATGCGGTGAACCGGCTGGCGCCGACCGTCGTTAAGGATGACCCCCATCAGTTCTGCCAACGCGGCGGGACGGTCGCCAGAACTGCCCAGGGCACTGGCCAGCGACGGCACCAGGTAGTTGAAGGGGTAGCCCAGTTGTTTCCAGCGCCGCTGCAGCTCAGAGAAAGCTTCCAGTTCCAGCATGGTGCGGACACGGCTGTCCCGGGCGTTTTTGGCCTTGGTGCGCAACAGCCAGTTGTAGACCTGCCGACGCTGTTCCCTGCTCGCTTCCAGCGCGCTGTTGAGGCTGGCGTTATCGTTGCGCTCCAGATAGCCCAGCAACCAGAGTTCCAGCGGGTGGAGCCGGGCCAGGTAGCCCTGGTCCTGCAGGCTGAAGGCGTCCGGGGCATATTGTTTGAACAGAGAATGGACGGTCTTCGCCGACACCGTCTGCTGTGGCATCCGCTCTTTCAAAAACGCGGCAAGCTCGGCTTCATCCGCCTCGGGGAACAGGTAGCGATACACCACCGCCAGCCGTACCGGGGTGGGTTTGAGGCCGCTCAGCAGAGTATCCAGGCGCTTCGCCGTGGTCTTGTTCTGGTATTTCACCCAAAACCGCTGCAGGAATACGGCGCCTTCGCGGTCGATAAAGCGGGCCAGCACCTCCCGGCGGCGATCGTCGCTGTCATCCTTCAGGACCCGGTCCACATCACTCCATTGCAGGTAGCTGATGTAGCTGATGACATCCCGCAGGATGCGCACAAACGGCAGGTTGATGGATTGCTGCAGGGCTTCGCGGACGCTGGGAACACGGCCGTTGTCCTCGGGCTTGAAGTTGCCAAACGTGTGACGGCCGCCACCGGTGAAGAACCCTTCCGCCGGGCTGGCGGAATAGCGGCGGTCGAGGGCGCGCTGCAACAGGTCTGTCAGGCTCAGGTCGGGGGTTGCGATCAGCTGTTCCAGCACCCAGCGTGACAGCGGGTCCCGCGCCGGGTCACGCAATGGTGCCAGGTCGTCCGTCGGCATGGCGGCGAAGCGTTGGTGCAGTTCCGCCATGATGCCCAGGTAGCTGGCCAGCACCCGCAGCTTGGCGGTGGAGCCCAGTTCCAGCTTGCTGCCCTCGTTGATATCGAAGGGGATATCGGTGTTGTCGGTCTGTACCCGCACCTGGTTGCCACCCGCAGTGCGTTCGAACAGGGTGAAGCTGTAGTGCAGGCTCGCACTCTGGCCCGGTCGCAGCAGGTATTCGCCCACCAGGCCGTTCTGTTGGGCCACCGCTTCGTCCCGCAGGCTGCGCAAGTGGGCAGTCACCTGTTCCTGCAGCGCCTTGTCCAGAGAGGTATGGGCGACAAGGTCGAGTCGGTCCAGGTCGTAGAGAGGAGCTTTCAGCAGGGATACCAGGCGGTTGCGAACGACGTTCGCCCCCTTGTTGGTTGTATTCACCTGCACCGCCGGGGATTGGTGGAAATCGCGGAACGACAGCTGCTGGGCCAATGCGGCCTCCATCAGGTCGTGCCCGATGGCGCCGTTGCGCCCCAGCAGGCGCAGGTAGGAATCGGTCAGCCGTGCCAGAACTTCGCGGTTCTGGAGCAAATAATGGGATGGCCTCCGGTGAGCAATCATCAGGGCCGTCACCTGCCGCAGGGCCAGGCCCTGCCCATCGAGCAGTTCCCCCGCGGGTTGAACCTGCGACAGCAATTCATTGACCCGGTCGAAATCGGCGCCAAACCACACATAAAGCCCGTCGCCGATGCCGTTTACCTCGCCGTAGCCCGGCGCGGCCGCCAAAGGCACGGTGTTGAGGTATTCCACCAGCAGGGCGCGCCGCGCCGGCAGGGTGTCGGCACCTTGCTGGTAAATCCGTACGCTGGCGGAGGCTATCTGGCGCAGCTTTTCCTCGATCGATGAGGTCACGCCATCCTCGGAATGACGGTATTTCTCGATCTGGGTCGCGAGGGTACTGCCGCCCATGGCCGGCGTATCCAGGTTGATGGCGTCGCCCACCTTGAACAACGCCGCCTTCACAAAGCGGCTCCAGTCCACAGCCGGGTTGGCGTGAATATTCCGCTCATCCAGCAGGTCGCGGTTTTCAATGAACAGCAGTGCGCTCACCACCGGGTCGGGAATCTGCTCGAAGCCCCCGTAGCCCCGACGGGGATAGCGAAAGCGGAACAGGGGCTGTTGCTCGCTGTCGAGAATGGTCAACCCGGCCTGGGACTTTTCCCGGTAGGGAGGATAGAAGCCCGCATCCACGTAGCGCAGCAATTCCGGTGAGAATGCCGCCTGCTGCGCCACCTGCATACCATAGACCTGGAGCCTGGGGAGTAGCATCGGCAGCCGCACATAGCCCAGGCGCTCGTCGAACGGACCCTGGCGCGGATAGCGCACCGCGTTAGTTATACCGGGCTGCGGTTGGTAGCTGAGGCGCCGCCCATAGTCCGACAATAACCGCGATTGCAGGGTAGATGTTTCGGCTTCGAACCAGGCCCCCAACAGCAGCGCCAGTGGCACCAGAAGCAGGATGACCTTTAGCAGGCTGGGCCGATACCACGCGCCCTTAGGACGTGCATCGCGGGGGGCCGTGAGGGAATTTTCGGGTTTGCCTGCCTGCCTGTCGGGATGATGGTAACGGTTGGTCGGCACTTTCAGTGCCCCCTTCTTCCGCAGCGAAGCGCGGTCGTCAGTGCATAAATGGACTGCACTTTTTCACAACGAAGGCTATGATGATGGGGATAGGTAGTCTGGATGTGTTGACCGGAACCAATCATAGGGAAATTTTTAGCGAACAGCGCCGCTGCCTGCTCTGAAGAGAGAAAATTATACTAGAATCTCTCTTGTGAAAGTAGCCAATTACGGCGCGTGCGGCAATCGGCCATTAGAGAATCTTGTGTGACATTTCGTTTCCCGGCTATGCTTTTTGCCTTGTTTCTGACGCTGACCGCCCAGGCGCAAGCCCCTGCGACATTTGCACCAACGGCCCAAAGTGCCGCACAGCGTGCGGTTGCCCCGGTACTCCCCATGGGCGATGGTGAATACCATGTTATCCGTGGTGATACGCTCTGGAGTATCGCCCAGAGAGTCCGCCCAGCTGGTGCCAGCATGGCTCAGACCATATTCGCCATCAAACAGGCCAATCCCGGCGCATTCCTCCACAACAAAACTGATTTGCTAAAAAAGGGCGCTGTTCTCAGGCTTCCAGCGAGCAGTGAAATCAACACCCGCTCCAACTCGGGCGCCAGCATTAGCTCCAAGGCCACAGGACAAGGGCATCTCAAGCTGGCCACTCGGGACTCCGCCCGGCTGGAACTGGCGTCGGTGAAGGCCCTGGTCACCGACACCCTCACCGATGAAGTCCTGTATTCGCACAATGCTGATGCGGTGGTAGCCATCGCCTCGATCAGCAAGCTGATGACGGCCATGGTGGTGCTGGATGCGAATCAGCCGCTGGATGAAAAGATTTCGGTGCAGATAGACCAGACCCGGGAATTGAAAAACGTATTTTCGCGCCTGCGTATCGGCAGCGTCGTTTCCCGGCGGGATATGCTGCTAATGACGTTGATGTCATCGGAAAACCGGGCTGCCGCCTCCCTCGCCCATCACTATGCCGGTGGCTATGACGCCTTTATCGCCGCCATGAACGCCAAGGCCAGGGCACTGGGTATGGCGCACAGCCATTTTGTTGAACCCACGGGGCTGTCAGAACAGAATGTTTCCAGCGCCCGGGATTTAACCCTGATGGTGCAAGCCGCAGCGCGGTACGCGCTGATCAAGGAATTGAGCACGACCCCCAAAAAGGACATGCACTTCTCCAAGCCGCGCTATACCCTGGCGTTCTACAACACCAACCCCCTGTTGCAGAATCACACCTGGAATATCCAACTCACCAAGACCGGCTTCAACAATGAAGCCGGCCGCTGCCTGGTCATGCTCACCAACATCAACAACCGTCCTCTGGTCGTGGTGCTGCTGGATTCCTTCGGCAAGCGCTCCCACGTTGGCGACGCCATCCGCATCAGGCAATGGCTGGAAACCGGCAATGGCACCCGGGTTCCTCCCGCCGCCAAGGCCTATCGCCAGCGCAAGGTCAGTGAGCTCGGTGGGTAATCCCCCCTGTAAATCGAATAGGTAGGGTGCCGATAACCTGTCACGGTGGGGCCGTGATTGACGAGGGCGATGGGGTGCGGGTATTTGATTAAAAAATAATCGTTGCGACCCCGTTGGTCTGCCTTTGGTATTCCTTTGTTCCTGGCTTCGTTCGGCAACATGAAACGGGTATCCATTTTATCGGAGGATCATTCTGATAATTCGTTTAAATCAAGTTGATCAGTAACAGGGTTTGCAACTCCTAAATCCTGCATCCATACTCAAAAAGCATTTAAGTCTGACTTCAGTAAGGAGAGCTTCATGAAATTTCTAGTAAAGGTATTACCGATTCTGATGGTGGTGGCGGTCACTGGTTGTGCAAGCAATTCATCGGTAGATGAGGTCAGGGCAATGGCCGAGGAAGCTCAGCGTTCTGCTGCCGAAGCGAATAAAGCTGCCGCCAATGCCCAGCGTACAGCCGATGCTGCAATGAAAGCTGCTGCCAATGCCCAAAGTACCGCTGATGCCGCACAAACATCAGCATACGAAGCCAACGAGAAAATTGACCGGGCCTTCAAAAAGGCAATGGAAAAGTAGTGTACTTGCTCAGTCATATCCGGTCAGTTTGAGCGGTCTGACCGGATGTGATTTCTGTAATACTCAAAATCCGACAGTGAGTGCGGCTCTATCCCCACCAGCACGGGCATGCCCGTAGCATTTTTTATTGCGCGATCGACCCTGTTCCAGTCAATCAGTACCTCGGGCTGTTCCTCCAGTATTGGCGTCAGCTTGTCGACAATCCCCGTGCGGTTTTCCGCCTGTACCACGCCATCAAGTTCCAGCGGGTGGTGTACCTCCAGATAAAGCTTCTCGTCTTTCCAGCCGACTTTGTGGGGCTGGTTGACGATGGTGACAGGCGTGTTAATCGGCACGAGGTTATAGAGTTCTTCAATATGCTCGGGGTACATGCGAATACAGCCGTGGGTGACTTGCATGCCGATGCCAAAGCGTTTGTTGGTGCCGTGGATAAAATAACTGGGAATCGCCAATGCCAGTAAATAGTCGCCCAGGGGGTTGTCTGGGCCGGCGGGCACGACTTTAGGCAGCACATCACCCCGGGCGGCGTGTTCCGCCCGAATGCTTTCGGGGGGGTACCAGGGCGGGTGTTCAACTCGCAGGGTCACGCGGGTTTCAGTCAGCGGTGTCGCCCAGTCCCTGCGGCCGACGCTGATGGGGTAAACCGTCACCGTGTTGTTGTTCTGTTCATCCTTGCGGTAAAAGAAAAGGCGCATTTCCGCCGTATTGATGACAATCCCTTTTCGTGGCGCATTCGGCAAAATAACACTGAATGGCAATAACACCTTGCTCCCGTCGTCGGGCAGCCAGGCATCGACATCGGGATTTGCCGAGCGGATCATGTTATATCCCAACTGGTATCTTACCGCGACATCAATCAGCGTCTCTTTTCTTGATATGTAGGCGCTGCTGTTGCTGCCAACCAGATCCGTGTTTGCCTCTGGTGGCAGGATATGCCGATTCTGGGCCAGGCAGGGCAGGCAACAAAGAGCCAATAACAGGAGGCCGAAGGCGCTAGCGCTTTTCATGGTTTTCTGTATGGGCCGCCAGGCTGCCATTAGGGAAGAATATCAATAGGTGTCCCCGGCTTAATGGCCGACCAGATTTCATCCATGTCCTCATTGGTCAGGGCAATACAGCCATCGGTCCAGTTAAATTTCTGAATCAGCTCGTGAGGTATCGTCGTGTTATTGGGCATACCGTGAATCATGATCGAACCTCCGGGGGCGGCCCCAATCGCTAAAGCCCGCTTGATATCCTGTTCATTAGGATAGGAAATGTGGATGGCCTTGTAAAAACCACTTTTTTCAGTCTTGAAATCCAGAATATAACGTCCCTCTGGCGTCCGCTCATCGCCGGCATACAATTTGTGCCCACGCGGCCTGGGGCCCAAAGCGATGGAATACTCGCGGTACTTTACCCCATCCCGAAGCAAATAGAGCCTCCGCTCTGACTTATCGACCAGCACGCTGTCCGCAAGAAACGGCTCGCCAGACATTGCCAGCTGACAGATCAGCAAGCCAACGATTAATAAAACTCTGTACATGATGGGTTAACTCGCTCCGGGGCATTGCCCTGCTGTGTAAGTTGACCACCAGTGTGAGCTTAATTCAAAACAGTGCAGGCTCTACTATTTTATTCGGGGGAGGGTGATAAGGAGATGGGTTTGCAGGCCCAATAAAGCACATAAAAAAACCGGCGCTCCAGCGGATGTCTATTTTTGGTGTTGAGAGAGATGATGCAGTCCCAGGACCTTCGCTGAAGCTTGAATAGTTGGAGTGCCTGACGCCGAATCCTTAGCCCTTCGGCCAGCAATGCCTTGTAATAGAGATAGTCATCGTACAAAAGAAGCAGGAAGCAGGCGGCACGGTGATTATCCCGCTGAATGATATGGTCTGGAACTCCGGAAAGATACATCCTCGTTTTTCTCGGCATTGCAAATCCCTGTTGCTGTTTACCGGGTGTGGCAGGTTGCGGAGAAAACGAGAGGGGGGTGAATGATTAAAAAATCGTTACGACCCGTTGATACCCGGAACCATCATCGGCCATATTTTCATGTCAAAGGTTTATGTCATAAAGAATTCATACAAACAGTAACGCTGCCAGACCGGGGGAGGGCAGCGTAATGAGTCCAGTACAACGTGAAGAGCGGTCAACGTTTGCCGGAATTTTTGGAGGGGGTTAACAGACCCTAAAACCCCGCAAGCTGTGCCAACTTGAACAGGCTCAAACCCAACACCACTATCACGACCAACACCCCAAAAATATTTGCCCACAGGTGGTTTCGGTATTCACCCAGCAAATCCGAGCGGTTCATCACAATCAGCAAGAACACCGCTACGATAGGGAGTAAAAATCCATTGGTCGCCTGGGCAAACAGAATCGCGGCAATAGGGCGAGTACCCACTGTAGCTGCGAATGCTCCCAGGACTAAAACTGCGGCCCAGACCGCCTTAAACCGAATGTCCGTCATTGACATGGGCCAGCCCAAGGCGCCGCTGACGGCATATGCGGCGGCCAGG
>NZ_JBFHQR010000107.1:0-8576 GCF_041592135.1 Porticoccus sp.
CGCGCAGGGGGCCCCGGGCAATCAGCTGCGGGGCGTGCCGGTGGCAATGCCAGCGGGGTTCGGGATGGTGGTAAGCTGTCATCGGTATCGTTGGCGCCGAGGGGTGGCCCGTAGAGAATCCTCTGCGGGGAGTATTCTAACCACTGCGGCGTTATCCCGGATCAACGGGATAATTTTTCCAGCAGTTGTGCCATGGCCTGGCCGCGGTGGCTGAGACGATTTTTTTCCGTTTTGTCCAGTTGCGCGGAAGTGCAGCCGAGTGCGGGGATATAGAACAGCGGATCGTAGCCAAAGCCGTTCTCTCCCTGGGCGGTGAAGGCGATCCTGCCCTCCCAGGTGCCCTGGCAGACCAGCGGGGTGGGATCTTCCGGGTGGCGCAGGTACACCAGCAGGCACTGGAAACGGGCGGTGCGCTGTTGTTCGGGAATATCCTGGAGCAGGGACAGCAGGCGCAGGTTGTTTTTCGCGTCGCTGGCGTTTTCACCGGCGAAGCGGGCGGAGTAGATACCGGGCGCGCCATTCAGTACGTCCACTTCCAGCCCGGAGTCATCGGCGATGGCGGGCAGGCCGCTCAGGCGGGCGGCGTGGCGTGCCTTGAGCAGGGCGTTTTCCACAAAGCTCAGGCCGGTTTCCTCGGCGTCCGGCACCTGGAAATCCGACTGGGGCACAACGCACATGTCCAGCCCCGCCAGCAAGTGTTGGAACTCGGCGAGCTTGCCCTTATTGCCTGTGGCTAATACAACTTTCATGGTCTGCGGTGCCTGCAAAATCAAAAAACAACGAAACTGCCCGGGTGTCCGGGCAGCGGCTAATGGTCGAGGGCGCGGTTAGTTGTCCTGATAAAGGGTTTTCTGGAATGACAGGGATAGTGCCGTCTGGTTGGGGTCGGGCATCACGTCAATCTTGAAGGTCAGGTAATCCTCGTTTTCAAAGCGAAATGGCGCCAGGTAGTAGACGGTATCCCCTTCGCGCACTTCAAAAAATGCAAGGGTTTGCTGCTGGGCAAAAATATTGGAAACGGTGCCTTTTACCAGTGCCGTGGTGCCACCGGGCTTATCGCCGCGCAGTACCGAAATATTGATCAAACCGCGGTCCTTGCCGCGCACGATGCTGTGGGTGCTGGCGATGTCAGGCTGGATGAAGCTGCTGCTGAAGGCGCTGTAGAACACCTTAATATCACCAAACTGGCGGTAGGGTTTATCGTCGGCGTGAGCTGCGGTGGCAAACAGTGCCACCAGGGCCAGCCAGAGATAGTTGTACTGTTTCATGATGTGAACCTCGTTCGCCGCCCGCAATGGGTGTTATTTGCTCAAATGATAAATGGCCGTTTCACTAAACAGATTAGGCCATATTGCCTTGATCTGCCGGTCTGGCTGATGGGTCGCGACAAACTCCCGATGCAGTACCCGGATGCTTTTCTCGGCGCACAGTGCCTCGAAATCATCGACGGTGCAGAAGTGGATATTGGGGGTGTCATACCACTGGTAGGTCAGCTGCCTGGTCACCGGCATGCGGCCCCGGGTGAGCAGGTAAAAGCGCGCCCGCCAGTTGCCGAAATTGGGGAAGGTGACGACGCACTCCTTGCCGACCCGCAACATTTCATCCAGCACCAGGTGGGGGTAGCGCATGGCCTGCAGGGCCTGGGTCATGACCACGCTGTCGAAGCTCTTGTCCGCGAATTGCGTCAGCCCCTGGTCGAGGTCGGTTTCCACCACATTGACCCCGTTGGCAATACAGGCGGTGATTTTGTCCGGGTCGATTTCCAGGCCGTAACCTTCCACCTGTTTTTGTTCTTTGAGCAGCCGCAGCAGGGCGCCGTCGCCGCAGGCGAGATCCAGCACCCGGCAGGAGGGTTTGATCCACTGCTGGATGATGTCGAGATCGATGCGAAGGGTCATGGCGTTTCGGCCTCCCCCGCCAGGCGATTCATATAGGCGCTGAGCACCTGCTCGTAGCGCGGGTTGGGGAGCAGGAAGGCATCGTGCCCCAGGTTTGAGTCGATAGCGGCGTAGCTGACATTCTTGTTTGCCGCGATCAGCGCCTCGACAATCTCCCGGGAGCGCTCCGGGGCAAAGCGCCAGTCGGTGGAGAAAGAGACCACCAGGAAATCACAACTGGCGTGGCTAAAGGCCGCCACCGGATCGTGGTCGTATTCCCGGGCCAGGTCGAAGTAATCCAGCGCCTTGGTCATCAACAGGTAGGTGTTGGCGTCAAAGGCATTGGCGAAGGCGTCACCCTGATAGTGCAGGTAGCTTTCCACCTGGAACTCGATGGGGGTGTCCTGGCCGCGCTGGAACGAACCGGAGCGCAGTTCGCGGCCAAACTTGTCACCCATCAGCTCGTCTGACAGATAGGTAATGTGGCCGATCATGCGCGCCAGTCCCAGGCCGTTGCGGGGCAGCGTCTGGTTTTCCAGGTAATGGCCGTCGCGGTAGTCCGGATCCGATTTGATGGCGTTGCGGGCAATCTCGTTGAAGGCGATGTTCTGGGCGCTGAGTTTCATGGCGGAGGCGATGACTATTGCATGGCGCAACCGCTGGGGGTACTCCAGTGCCCAGCGCATCACCTGCATGCCGCCGAGGCTGCCGCCGACCACGGCGGCCCACTGGCGAATGCCGAGGTGGTCGGCCAGACGAGCCTGGCTCTCCACCCAGTCCCGCACCCGCAGCGGTGGAAAATCGGGCCCCCAGGGCTGTCCGGTCTGCGGGTTGATGGAATTGGGCCCGGTGCTGCCGTGGCAGCCGCCGAGGTTGTTCAGGCACACCACAAAAAACCGGTTGGTATCAAAGGGCTTGCCGGGGCCGATGTGGTTGTCCCACCAGCCCGGTTTGCTGTCTGCCATGCTGTGGTAACCGGCCGCGTGGTGATGGCCGCTGAGGGCGTGGCAGATCAGAATGGCATTGCTGGCGGAGGCGTTGAGCTCACCGTAGGTTTCGATCACCAGCTGGTAATGTTCCAGGGTGCGACCACAGGCGAGCGTCAGCGGTTCAGCGAATTGCATCACCTGCGGGGTGACGATACCGACAGAATTTTCCGGAATGACATCAGGCATCGGCGCTGCAACGGCTCCTGGTCTAGTGGGGGTCAGCGGGAGTCTAAAGAGGGGCGGCCATCAGTGCAACAGAGTTGCCGTTTCAAGCTGTGCACAGCTGGCTGGCCAGCCCCGGCGATCAAAGGGTTTCCATATCGTAGTCGACAACCACCGGCAGGTGGCTGGAAAAGGTTTTGGCCTTGTAGAGCACCGCATATTCCACCCGGTTGCGGAGGCTGCCGGACACTACCTGGAAATCGGTGCGCCAACCGGGGCCCTCGCCCACCTCGCCGGACGGCCAATGGCTGAACTCATCGGTATCTTTGTTGTAGAGCCGAAAGGCGTCTGCGTAGCCGATGGCAGTAAACAGCTGATCCAGGCACTGCCGCTCGTGGTTCAGAAAGCCGGAGGTCTCGTCGCAGTGAGTGGGCTCGCCCACGTCGATGTCGCGATGGGCAATGTTCCAGTTGCCGCAGAAAACATAGTCGCGCCGCTTGTGGCTGATTTTGTTGAAGTGGTTGAGCAGGTCGCGATAGAAACGGTCTTTTCGCTCCTGGCTCTGGGTGCTGGCAATGGCGCCGGGGGCGAGCAGGGAGCAAATGCTGACGCGATCAAAGTCCGCCTGCAGGTAGCGGCCCTGCATATCTTCGCCGTTGCTGGCGCCGAAGCCGTACATGATGGCCTTCGGCATATCGCGGCTATAGATCGCCACGCCGTTGCTGTCGGCCTCAGGCGCGTCAAAGAAATAGCTGAAATAACCCTGCAGTTCGTATTCGCGGCGCTGCTCAAGTTCGTAGGCCGGTGCACGCAAATCCTGCAGGCAGATGACGTGCGCATCCTGGGCCGCCAACCAGTGGTAGAGTCCCCGTTCCGAAGCTTGCTGAATACCGTCGACGGCAAGACTGATGATGCGCATTATCGCCCCTTGTTTTGGGAGAGTGTATGATAACCGGCAGGCCGGACTTGATGAATCGGCAAATGGGATTCAATCAGTTTGAAAACGGGATTGGTAAGGGCCGGGAAGCATTTGTGACAAACACCAGAACAACCTACAAACCCACCGGCGCCGTAGCCGTATTATTGCTTTGCCTGGCCGCTATGGTAACAGAGGCGGGCGATCTTTACCGCTATCGCAACAGCGAAGGCAACCTGGTTATTGACCACCAGGTTCCTCCTGAGTACGTCGCCAAGGGCTATGAAATCATCACCAGCAGTGGGCGGGTGGAAGAGGTGGTGCCGCCCCAGTCGGAAAGTGCGGCCGACGCCGCTGGGCAGGTGCCCGCGGAAACGCTCGCGGAGCAGCTTGAGGAAGATCAGATGCTGCTGCGCAGTTACAGCACCCTGGACGAACTCAAGGCGGCCGGTGAGCGCCGTCTGGAGCAGCTCGACCGCGAAATCGAGATCATCGAATCGAACATGGCAAAGAACCGGCAACAGCTCCAGCAATACCGGGAGCGGGCGGCCCTGCATCAGTTTAACGGCGAGAAGGTGCCCGACACTCTATTGAAAGCCCTGGATGAAGTGGTGTTGGCGCAGCGCGATGCCGAGCAGATGCTGTCCCTGCGCCGCGCCGAATATCACGACATGGAGCAGCGCTACCAGCGCTATGGCGAGCGGTTTAGGGAGCTGACCGCCAGGCGCCCTAACGGCTGAACACGGCTGCCGTCACCGACCACTGGTCCTGCCAGTGCTCGGTGGGTGGTCGCGTAAAACCGCTGCGCACGAACTGGCTGATGCGGCCTTCCGCCAATGCCAGGATCATGTTTGCCGCCGCCGACACGGTGGTGGCCAGCCGCAACCCCTCCGTCATCTCCCCTTCTCGCAGAATCTGCTTCAGCTGGGTTTCCAGTCGATCAAATAATTGCTGGATACGCTTGTGCAGGCGATCGGTTTCACCGGTCAGCGCATCGCCGGTGAGCAACCGGGTAATGCCCGGATTGCGCTCGGCGAAGGTCAACAGCAGGGTGAGAATGCGGTAGCAGCGGGCCGCGGCGTCGGGTTCTTCGGTGACGATGGTGCGGACGCGGCTGAACAGGGTCTCCTCAATGAAGTCGATCAGCCCTTCATACATGCGCGTCTTGCTGGGAAAGTGGCGATACAGGGCCGCTTCCGAAACGCCCACCTCCGCCGCCAGGGCCGCCGTGGTAATGCGACCGCCGGGGGTGGCCTCCAGCATTCTGGCCAGTGACTGGAGTATCTGCTGTTTTCTGGAAAGGGTGTCCGTTGCCACGTTGTGCTACCCGGCTTCGTTGGTGATCAGGGTGCCGACACCCTGATCGGTAAAGATTTCCAGCAGGGTGGCGTGATTGACCCTGCCATCGATGATATGGGCGGTTTTGGTGCCACCCTTGACGGCATCCAGGGCGCACTGGATTTTCGGCAGCATGCCGCCGTAGATGGTGCCGTCGGCAATCAGTGCGTCCACCTGGGTGGTGGACATGCCGGTGAGCACGTCGCCATTTTTGTCCTGCAGGCCGGCCACATTGGTCAGCAACATCAGCTTTTCCGCCTTCAGTACCTCGGCAATTTTACCGGCCACCAGATCGGCATTGATGTTGTAGGAATTGCCCTCCCGGTCTACCCCGATGGGTGCGATGACCGGAATGAAGTCGCTGTTGGTGAGCATGTCGATGACGCCGGTGTTGATGGACTCCACCTCGCCCACATGGCCGATATCGATAATTTCCGGTGCCTCCATTTCCGGGGTGCGGCGGGTGACTTTAAGCTTGCGGGCCATGATCAGCTGGCCGTCCTTGCCGGTGATGCCCACGGCCTTGCCGCCGGCGTGGTGGATCAGGTTGACGATTTCCTTGTTGACGGTGCCGCCCAGTACCATTTCCACCACGTCCATGGTCTTGCTGTCGGTGACGCGCATGCCGTTGACAAAGTGGGACTCGATGCTCAGTTTTTGCAGCAGATCGCCAATCTGCGGGCCGCCACCGTGGACCACCACCGGATTCATGCCCACCAGTTTCATCATCACGATGTCCTTGGCAAAGCTGGCTTTGAGTTTTTCATCCACCATGGCATTGCCGCCGAACTTGACGACGATGGTCTTGCCGGTAAAACGCTGGATATAGGGCAGTGCCTCGGACAACACCCTGGCGGTGTTCGAGGCGGCTTCACGGGTTAGCGACATCGATGTTCCTGTTGCTTTTATGAATGGGTTAAAAGGTGAGATTGCTGTCTATGCTACGAAGTTGCTGGCGGAAAAGCGACTGGATTTTCTCCAGTGCATCATGGGACTCCGCCTCGAAGCGCAGGGTCAGCGCCGGACTGGTGTTGGAGGCGCGCACCAGCCCCCAGGCTTTCGGAAAATCCACCCGCAGGCCGTCGATGGTGCTGACATTGCCCTCCCGGAACACCGCCATGGCGAGCAATTGCTCGACAATGCTGAACTTGGTTTCCTCGCTGACCGGGATGCGAATTTCCGGGGTGGCTACCCGGGTCTCGAAGCCGGCCATGATCTCGTCCAGCCCCTGTTCGCGAATGCTGATGATCTCGATCAGGCGCGCGGCGGCGTAAAGGCCGTCGTCAAAGCCGTGCCAGCGGTCGTGGAAGAAAATGTGGCCGCTGTACTCTCCGCCCAGCGGGGCCTTGCTCTCCATAATCTTGTTGTACATGTGGGAGTGGCCGGTTTTCCACATCACCGGGCGGCCACCGTAACTGCTGATCAGGCTGTTGAGGCGGCGGGTGCTCTTGATATCGAATACCACATCGGCGCCGGGATGGCGGGATACCACATCCCGGGCAAAGATCATCAACAGTTCATCCGGCCAGACAATTTTGCCGCTGGCGGCCACGGCGACAATGCGATCGCCATCGCCGTCCAGGGCGATGCCGAGATCGGCCTGGTTTTCCCGCACGCAGAGCACCAGGTCATCCAGATTGGCGGGGACGGAGGGGTCGGGGGCGTGATTGGGGAAGTTGCCGTCCACGTCGCAATACAGTGGCAGGACATCGCAGCCGGTGGCTTCCAGCAGGCGCACGGCCAGTTCGCCGGCGGCGCCATTGCCGGCATCGAGAATCACTTTCAGCCCCTGTGCCGGCACAATATCGCCGGCAACGGCCTGAATATACTCGGCGGACAGATCCTGCTCGCTGCGCTGGCCAGGGGGTTGCTCCGGCAGGTCGGCGAGCATCTCCTCCCGCAGGGATTTGATCTCATCGCCGCACAGGGCGTGGTGCTGGAAGAAAATCTTGAAGCCGTTGTATTCGCCGGGATTGTGGCTCGCCGTCACCATTACCCCACAATCACTCTGCTGCAGCTGGTGGGTGGCAAAGCTGAGCAGCGGTGTCGGCACCAGGCCGAGATCAATGATATTGCAGCCACTGTTGAGGATGCCCTGTTGCAGCGCCGCGCAGAGCGCGTCGCTGGAAAGCCGGCCATCCCGTGCGACGATCAGGCTGTTCTCGCCCAGGGCCAGTGCCCGGGCGGCCAGCGCCCTGCCGAGGCGGGTGGCGAAATCGCTGGATAGCTGTTGGTCCGCGATACCGCGGATATCGTAGTCGCGAAACACCACGGCGGGAATGTCTGTTGCGATAGGGGCGGCCTCGCCCCGTGCCGCTGCCGGCTCGTTCGGTGGGGCTGACTTGGGCGGAATCACTTCCAGGAAGGATTCAGCACGGCCATGGACCGGGTCTGTTGCATGCTCGTTGGTGCTGGCCTTGGTACGCCGGGGTTTGATTACCTTTTCCCGGTGAAAATGCAGGGTGAGACGCACCGCCAGGTAGCTCAGCAGTAAAGTGGCCGTGACCAGCACGCCGAGAAAAATGATAAACAGGCTGTAGGAGGGCTGGGCGCGGTCGAGCAAGCTGGCGCCGCCGGTATAGTGCAGTTGCCAATTGGGGGCTTTGAGCTTGAGGCTGACGACATCCAGTGCCCTGGAATTGTCACCCAGCATCAGGAAAGTCTTGGCTTTTGAGTGGGGCATGGTCTGTGCCAGCTCCGTCCGGCCCAGTGCTGGATCGACAGCCGCGGTTAACAATGCAGTCAGCTTGTGCATGGGAAGGATTGCCAGCATGGCACCGACGGTGGCTCCCTCGCGATCTTTCAGGGAGTGGCAGAACAACAATTGCCATTGACCATCTATCCGCGCGGCGGCGGGGGCGACCTGCTCTCCGGCGAGCACGTTCTCAGCCAGCAGCTGCCCGGCGAAGTGATGCTGTGCCAGCAGGCGCTGGTCGCCGGGCGCCAGCAGCAAGCCGCCACTCAGTTCAGGTGCCCACTCCCGCATCAGTTGCTCCGCTTCGGCCAGTTGCCCGGGATTGGCCGAGATTACCGCCTCGGCAAATACCGTCTTCTCCGACAGCTCGGTGAGCTGCCGCTGAATATCGGCCAGGTACTTGTCGGCCGCGATGCGCTGCTTGCCCGCGTATTGTGCGGCAAATTCGCCGGCCTGCAGGCGCAGGCTGCTGTCGATCAGTTGCTGGTAAAGCAGCTGGGCAAAAAAGGCGGCGCCAGCTAACAGCAGCAGCAGGAACGCCAGCACCAGGGGATGTTGTTTCAGCTTTTTAACGGCGCCAGCCGGGATGGGAATCGGTC
>NZ_JBFHQR010000108.1:0-8572 GCF_041592135.1 Porticoccus sp.
CCGAACAGGGCGGTGAATAACAGGAACACCCCGTTGGGCATGCCGGGCACCAGCCCCAACAGGCCCAGCACCCCCGCGGTCAGGGCGAGCACCTGCGGATTGACGAACAGCTGGCCGATCATCTGCTGGCCGACATCCTGGTTGGTGTCCACCCGGGACACCATCACCCCCGCCGCAGTGGAGATCACCAGGGCGGGAATTTGGGCCACCAGGCCATCGCCGACGGTCATCAGCGTGTAGGTTTCGGCCGCGGTGGCGAAACTCAGGTCGTGCTGGAGGATGCCGATCATCAGGCCGCCGAGGATATTGACCACCATGATGATCAGGCCGGCGACCGCATCGCCGCGCACAAATTTGCTGGCGCCATCCATGGAGCCGTAGAAATCCGCTTCCTGGGCCACCGTGGCGCGGCGCTCCCGGGCATCGTCCTCGCCGATCAAACCGGCGTTCAGGTCGGCGTCGATGGCCATCTGTTTGCCCGGCATGGCATCCAGGGTGAACCGCGCCCCGACCTCGGCGATGCGCCCCGCACCCTTGGTGATCACCATGAAGTTGATGATCACCAGAATCATGAACACCACCAGGCCGACGGCAAAATTGCCACCGACGAGAAACTTGCCGAAGGCCTCGATCACCTTGCCCGCCGCATCGCCCCCCTGATGCCCCTCGATCAATACCACCCGGGTCGAAGCGACATTGAGCGCCAGGCGCAGCAGGGTGGTGAACAGCAGGATCGCGGGAAAGGCGGCAAACTCCAGCGGCTTGCTGGTAAACATGCTGACCAGCAGCACCAGCACCGCCAGGGCGATATTGAAGGTGAAAAACAGATCCAGCACGAACGGGGGCAGCGGCAGAATCATCATCGACAGCACGATGAGGATCAGCACCGGACCCGCCAGCAGGTTCAAGCGCATGTCGCTCAGCCAGCGGTTTGTCGTCAAGAAATGAGTGATCGAATTCATGGGGACCCTATGCAGACATCATTCAGACATCGATTCAGGAACCGGCAGATTGGTGGGGGCGGCTATCACCTCGCCACCCTCTTGCCGGGCGCGTCGCAAACTGAAGACCCAGGCGAGCACCTCTGCCACCGCGGTGTAGAGCTGGGCCGGAATCTCCTGCTCCAGGTCCACATGGCGGTACAGCGCCCGGGCCAGCGGCGGGGCCTCGAGCACCGGGATACTGTGCTCGGCACCCACCAGTCGTATTCTCTTGGCCACTTCATCCACGCCCTTGGCGACCACCCGGGGAGCACTGGAGCCCTTGTCTTCATAGCGCAGCGCCACGGCGTAGTGTGTCGGGTTGGTGATGATCACATCGGCGCTGGGGAGATTGGACATCATGCGCTGTCGCGCCATCGCCTGTTGCTGGGCGCGAATCCGCGACTTGACCATCGGGTCGCCGTCAGACTCCTTGTGCTCCCGTTTCAGCTCTTCCTTGCTCATCCGCAGCTGTTTGGCGTGGTGCCAGAGCTGGTAGGGAACATCGATCAGCACCACCACAAACAGGGCCAGCACCAGCACCCCGCAGGTGGTGATCAGGAGGTACAGCGAGCTCAGCAGTGCCTGTTGCAGCGGCTGTTCCATCAGGGCGATAAATTCGGGCAGCCGGTCCCCCAGGAACAACACCAGCACACCGCCAAAGACCGTCGCCTTGGCGAGCACTTTGGCCAGTTCGATCAGCGCCTGCACCGAGAAAATGCGCTTCAGGCCCTTCATCGGATTGAGGCGGGACAGCTGGGGCATCAGGGACTTGCCGGAGATCATCGCCCCGCCCAGCAGCATCGGCGAGACCAGCGCCACGATGGTCATGGCCAGAAAAAAAGGCAACAGATTCAGCAGCGACTGCTGCACCAGGTGAACGGACTTGCTGAGCATCGGCTCGACCTGAAACGCCTGGGATCGGTCGAACAGGAATGCCTGCTCCATCATTTGTCCCAGTCGGCCGTAGAACATGCCGCCAATACTCCAGAGCGTGCCCAGCCCCATTGCCAGCAACATAAACGTCGTCAGTTCCCGGGAGCGGGCGACCTGGCCTTCCTCGCGCGCCTTCTCCAGGCGCCTGGGACTGGCGGCTTCGGTTTTGTCCTCTTCGCTGGTTTCATCAGCCATGTTGACGGGCACTTGTTAGTAAAGCGCCGACCATTATGAGCGTGAACCCGGCGATCAATCGGTAAAAAAGAGCCTGAAAATGGCCGTTTTACCAAGCACTGGAAAGGAGCGAATCGCCAGCGGATATTGCCGGGGGCAGGGATGACTCAGGTAGGGCGACCGGGCAGGCAACAGCCTGCCCATCCGGGAACGACCCTGGAGGCGGGGACGCCAGTCAAATAGACGGCGCCGCCAGCAACAGATCGCCGGCTAAAAACCCAACTCGTCCAGCAGGTCGTCCACCTGGTCCTGGCTGGTGACCACATTGCGGGCATTGGGATCGACCTGCGGGCCATTCAGCAAGCGGGTGTCCTCGGCGGGCTGAGGCCGACTGGCGGCGGATAGCGGCGCCTCGGCGTCGGGATTTTTACCCGCGCGCCGGCTGTCCAGCAGCATGGTGAGCAGCTGATCCTCGACACTCTGCATCACTTCCATCAGCTTCTTGATCACCTGGCCGGTCAGATCCTGAAAATCCTGGGCCATGGTGATATCCAGCAACTCCTTGCCGGTGGCCCTGGTCTTGAGCTTGACCTCCCCCAGGTAACGGACGGTCTGCAGGGCCAGCTCGCCGGCCTGCTCCTGATCGCCCCGGGCATTCAGCCACTCGTCCCAGCACGCCTGCAGCTGTTCCGCGCCCGCCTCTATTTCAGTCTGCATGGGCTGGGCCCGATCGACCGCATTGAGCACCCGCTCGGCCGCCTGCTCCGTCATACTGGCCACGTAACTCAGCCGGGCCTTGGCATCGGGCACCGCTTCGGCCACCGCCCGCTCTACCTCTTTTTGCAGCCCCAGCTCGCGCATGCTTTCCCGCAACATACGGGTCAGCTGACCGAGTCGCTGAAACAGTTCCTGGGCACTGGCCGGCCCCTGGCCCGGCGCTGGATGATGTTCTGTTGTCATGGTGGATGCCTTATGGTTGAAAGGCCTACTTGGCCAGTTTTTCAAAAATCTTCGCCAACTTCTCTTCCAGCGTGGCGGCGGTAAATGGCTTGACCACGTAGCCGTTGGCGCCCGCCTGTGCCGCCGCAATAATATTTTCCTTTTTGGCCTCGGCCGTCACCATTAAAACAGGCAAATGTTTCAAAGCGTCGTCGGCGCGAATTTGCTTGAGCATCTCCAGGCCATCGAGATTCGGCATGTTCCAGTCCGACACCACGAATTCATAGGCATCGCCGCGCAATTTGGCCAGTGCATCGGCGCCATCTTCCGCTTCGTCGACGTTGGCGTAGCCCAATTCCTTGAGTAACGTGCGCACAATGCGGCGCATGGTCGGAAAATCATCGACTACCAAAAATTTAATACCTTTATCCATTATTGCTTCCCCCTTTACTTTGTTCACTGGTGGTGTGGACGAACATATTTTTCACGCTAGTTATCTCTTATCAATGTCGCTGGCTGTGCAGCAGCGTTAGCTGTTCACTTTTGCGAGCCGGGGTTTCCGCTCACCGAGATTGAGCCGATAGATTTCACCCAGATCGAGAATCAGCGCCACGCTGCCATCGCCCAGGATGGTGGCGGCGGAGACCCCGGGGATTTTCCGGTAATTGCTTTCCAGGTTTTTCACCACCACCTGCTGTTGCCCGACCAGTTCGTCGACCAGCAGCACATAGCGCCGCCCCTCGCCTTCCACCATCACCGCGATGCTGCCGATGATGTCATCCCGACCACCGGCAAGACCCATCACCCGGGCAATGGAGACCACCGGGAAGTACTCGCCGCGCACTTTCAGCAGGGGAATGCCGCCGGAGACGGTGTGCAGATTTTCCTGGCGAATCTGCAGCGACTCGATGACGGAACTGACCGGCAAAATGTAGACGTGGCCACCGACCTTGACCGACATACCGTCCAGGATGGCCAGCGTCAGGGGCAGGACGATGCGGGTGGTGGTGCCGGCGCCCTCCCGCGACAAGATCTCCACATGCCCCCCCATGGACTGGATATTGCGTTTCACCACATCCATGCCGACGCCGCGGCCGGACAGGTCACTGACCGCCTCGGCAGTGGAAAAGCCCGGCGCAAAGATCAGTTGCCAGGCCTCTTCATCGCTTATGTCCTCGGATACCGACAGGCCATTCGCCTTGGCCTTGGCGAGAATTTTCTGGCGATTTAGGCCGCCGCCGTCGTCGCTGACCTCGATCAGGATATTGCCACCCTGGTGGCGGGCGGACAGGGTCAGGGTACCTGCCCGGGGTTTACCCAATGACTCGCGCACATCGGGTTTTTCGATACCGTGGTCGAGGCTATTGCGCACCAGGTGGGTGAGCGGATCGATGATCCGCTCGGTCAGCCCCTTGTCCAGCTCGGTGGACTCGCCCACGGTGACCAGCTCGATTTCCTTGTCCAGCTTGCCCGCCAGGTCGCGCACCAGCCGGGGAAAACGGCTGAACACATAATCCATCGGCAACATGCGGATCGACATCACCGCCTCTTGCAGATCCCGGGCGTTGCGCTGCAGCGCATTCATGCCATGGTGCAGCGCGCCGTGCACCCCCCGGTCCAGGCTGTTGGCGGTTTCATTCAGCATGGATTGGGTAATAATCAGCTCCCCCACCAGGTTGATGATCTGGTCGACCTTGTCCACCGGCACGCGAATGGAGGTGGACTCCGTCTCCGTCGCCTTTTTCGCTTTTTTGATGGCGGTCACCGAGGCCTTTTTGGCGGCCGCTGGCGACGGGGTCTCCTCGCCGACTGGCAACCCCTCTGCCGATGATGGGCTGGCGTCGAACAATTCCAGGCCGGGAATATCCCGCGCCGGCTCTGCTGACAGGGCGCGGATGCGCAACTGGTCCGGGTCGATGACAAAACAGAGTACTGCCTCGATGTCATCGGGACTGACGCTGGTTGCCATGTCGACAACCAGGTGCCCCTGTTCATCGGTATGGGTGGCGATGATCTCTCCCAGGTTGCGCAATTCGTCCACCAGGGTGTCGATTTCGCCCTCGGCCACGCGCATCAGTTCAACGATCAGACGATTTTCGGAGGTCGACAGCTGTTCCACAGCCTGCGCCGCAGCCGGTTCTTGCGGCGGCGGTGTTGCGGCGGTGACCGCGGGGGCGTCCTCGGAACCGACGCCTTTCAACAGGCGACAGATCGCCTCGAAATCGTCGTGTTCCGGCGTTTCACTGCGCCGATAGGCATCGACCTGTTCGGTCAGCACGTCCTTGGTTTTCAGGAAAGTATCGATGATCTCATGGGTGAGCACCAACTCGTGGCGCCGCGCGCTGTCGAGCAGGTTTTCCAGCAAGTGGGTGGTCTGTTGCAGCAGGTTGAAACCAAATGTTCCCGCCCCGCCCTTGATGGAGTGGGCGGCGCGAAAAATGGCATTCACCTGTTCGGAGTCGGGATTGGCCGGATCGAGATCGAGCAGGGAGCGCTCCATCTCTGTCAGCAACTCGTCCGCTTCCTCAAAAAAACTACTGTAGAACTCACTTATATCCATTGCTATTTACCCTCGGCAATGTACCGATGAAGGACTCTCATTCAGACCGCAACGTTTTTTGTATACCCTGTAAAAACTGATCGACCGGCTTGCCCTGTTCCCCCTGCTGCTGGCGCGCGCTGGTGGGCGTAGGCGAGCCCAGCTGCCCGGCTAGCACGGTGGGGTGGCGCACGTTTTCCGCCACCTCGGGGAAAAACACCAGCAACTCGATGCGGCGGTTGAGCGGATCATTGGGCTGCGTCTCCGGCATCGGCGCCCGGTCGGCAAATCCCGCCACCCGCAACAGCTTGTCCGGATCGAGCCCCCCGGCCACCAACTCCCGGCGGGAGGCGTTGGCCCGCTCGACGGACAATTCCCAGTTGCTGTAACCCTGGGTACCCCCGGCGTACTGCAGACTGTCGGTATAGCCGCTGATACTCAGCTCATTGGGCAGCTCATTCAACAGCGGCGCCATGGCCCGCAGCAGATCCCGCATGTAGGGCAGCACCACGTCGCTGCCCAGGTTGAACATCGGCTTCTGCTCGGTATCGAGCACCTGGATGCGCAGCCCGTCCTGGATCAAATCGAAGCGCAGCTGTGAGCGCAGGCTCTTCAGCAGGGGATCGGCGTCGATCACCTCTTCAATGCGGCGCTGCAAATCCATGAAGAAGCGCCGCTGTTCATCCGTCGGGCGGGTTTGGGTGCGCATATCGATCCGCGCCGTCTCCCCCTCCTTGCGCACCGGGTCGGGACCGCCCCCCGGAATGGCGCTGTTGCTGGCCGCCGATTTGTCGCCACCCGCCAGCGCCACCACCAGTGGCGTGCTGAAGTACTCCGCCACCGCCAGCCGCTCCTCCTGGGAGGCGGCGCTGAGAATCCACATCACCAGGAACAGTGCCATCAATGCCGTCATAAAATCCGCCAGGGCGATCTTCCAACTGCCGCCATGGTGACCGTGCACAATCTTCTTGCGCCGGATGATGATGGGGCGGGCGCCGCTCACGGCTACTCGGCTACCTGGGCTTTGCTGCCTTTCACGTGCTGCTCAAGCTCGATAAAACTGGGCCGCTCGGCGGTGTAGAGGGCCTTGCGCCCAAACTCCACGGCAATCTGCGGCGCGTAGCCGTGGAGGCTGGCCAGCAATACCACCCGCACACACTGCAACACCTTGAGCGCCTCGCTGACCTGGCGCTCGATGCGGCCCGCCACGGGATTGATGAAACCATAGCCGATCAGGATGCCCAGGAAGGTTCCCACCAGGGCGTGGGCGATCATGATCCCCATCTCGTCCGGGCCGGCGTCCGCCGCACTGAGGGCTTTCACCACCCCCATCACCGCGGCGACAATGCCGAAGGCCGGCATGCCGTCGCCCAGTTTTGCCAGGGCATCCGAAGTCACGTGCATTTCGTGCTCATAGCCCTCGATCTCGTGGAGCATCAACTCATCCAGCTCCATGGGCTCCATGCTGCCGCTGACCATCATCCGCAAATAATCGGTGATGAAATTGATGATCAGCGGGTCTTTTAACAGCTTGGGATACTCCTGGAACAGGCTGCTGTCCTGGGGGTTTTCGATATCTGCTTCAACCCCAAGCATTCCCTCGCGGCGGATTTTATTCAGCAGCTGATAAAGCAACCCCATCAGATCCATGTACAACGCACGGTCATAGCTGGCGGTGTGTTTCAGGGTAGAGCAGGTTTTCAGCGTGGCCTTCAACGCCTTGCCGTTATTGGCGGCAATGAACGCCCCTACCCCGCCACCCAGAATCATCAACACTTCGGTCGGCTGAAAGAGCGGCCCAAGATGGCCGCCGGACAGGGCGAAGCCGCCAAACACCGACAAGATAACTACTGCAAACCCAGCAAAGATCAGCACTGCACAACCCTTGATCCAACATAACGGACATAGAGCATTTATCGGCAGCAGCGGGCAAAGCTTGAGCTGAGAGGCGATTTTTATCGCGGCAGGGGACGGAGAGGGCTGAGTTCAGGGCGGGATCGTTGGCGAGGGCGCAACAGCATACCGCGGGCAGGCTGCGCCAACAGCCCATGGGTGCTGGCGCAAAAAATTACCAACCGGGAGAAATACCTTTGCCGTGTCCGCAGCGAGCTGTTATCGGTGCCGCTCAGCGGCCCGGCACGACACCGTAGCCGCTGGCCCGTAACAGCGATGCTGAGATGTGCTGCAGCGGCAGCACCTCGCGGGCGCCACCCCGCTTCACCGCCTCGCCGGGCATGCCCCACACCACGCTGGTGGCCTCGTCCTGGGCGACGGTGTGAATGCCGGCCTGGTGCAATTCCAGCATGCCCTCGGCACCGTCGGCACCCATACCGGTGAGGATGGCCGCGACAGCGTTGTTTCCCGCCGCCTGCAACACCGAGCGGAACAGCACATCGACGCTGGGGCGATGGCGATTGACCGGCTTGCCGTCGCTGAGCTCACAGACGTAGCGGGCGCCATTGCGCTTCAGCAACAGGTGCTTGTCACCGGGGGCAATAAACACGTGCCCCGGCAACACTTGGTCGCCCTCCTCCGCCTCCTTGACCGTCACGGCCGCCAGCCGGTTGATGCGGTCGGCAAAGGCGGCGCTGAAACCTGACGGAATATGCTGGGCGATCACGGTGCCCGGGGCATCGGGGGGAAAACCCAGCAGCACGTCCTTGATGGCCTCCGTGCCCCCTGTCGAGGCGCCGATGGCGATAATTTTGTCGGTGGTCTGGAAATGCCTGCCCGCCGAGCGCGCAATGACCGCATCGGCGCTGTACAGAGGCTCCGGATCAGCCAGCCGGACAATCGGCCTGAGCCGTGCCCTGGCCGCCGCCTTCACCTTGGAGATCAGCTCCTCGGCGTAATCCTCCAGGCAGTGGGACACATCGATTTTGGGCTTGGCGACGAAATCCACCGCGCCCAGCTCAAGCGCCTCCAGGGTGACACTGGCCCCCCGCTCGGTCAGGGTTGACACCATCACCACCGGCATGGGCCGCAGGCGCATCAGATTGCGCAG
>NZ_JBFHQR010000109.1:0-8570 GCF_041592135.1 Porticoccus sp.
GAAAAGACTTTTTCCAGCCCAATTTTACTCAATGGAAACAAGCAAAAACGGCATGGTCGACTATGCTTTCTATGCCGATTCAACTTTGAGCGACCGCAATTGAGAGGAGGTGCAACATGTCCTTAATACCGAGAGGCAGGTTTTTCGATATGGACCGCTTTTTTGATGATTTCTGGTCTCCCAGCCGCACCGGCGCAGACGCCCCCGAATCTTTCTTTTCGCCGCGGGTCGACATCATGGAGCGGGATGATCACTACGAAATCACCGCGGAAATGCCCGGCATCAACAAGGAAGATATCCACATCACCCTGGAAAATGGGGTACTGCGCCTGGAAGCGGAAACCACTCAGGAAACCAAAGAGGAAAAAGAAGGCAAGGTGATTCGCCAGGAGCGCCGCTACGGCAAGTATGTGCGCAGCTTTGACCTGGGCGGCGACGTTCACGAGGAAGATATCAATGCATCGTTCGAGAACGGTGTACTGAAGCTCACCGCGCCGAAAAAAACCACAGCGGTGCCGGAACAACGCCGTATTGAAATCAAATAGCCTTACGAGTGAGCAACTAGTTTGGTCAGGTTCGCTGGAGCCTGGCCTCACTCTGGCCTACGGGGTAGCCTTTATGTCAACGGAACTTCTGACCATTAAACAGCAACTGCAAGCGCGCAAAGCTGAACTCATGCAGCGCCTGACCACCTTGAAGGCCGATATCACCATGGCCCATTCAGCCGATTGGTCCGAACAGGCCCAGGAACGGGAAAATGACGAGGTAATGAACGCCCTCGGCAACGAGGCACGGCTGGAACTTTCCAAGATCAACCGCGCCCTGGAACGTATTGAGGAGGACGAGTACACCACCTGCCGCAGTTGCGGTGAGGAAATTGCCCTGAAGCGCCTGCAGGCGGTGCCCTATACCGATCTCTGTATCCGCTGTGCGGGGCACTGAGGGCTGATCCAGCCCCGTCTGTCGAGTTTAATCCCGTCTGTACAGGCTGTTGGCCGTCAACTCGGACAAACTGCGACAACCCATCAACTTCATATCCAGTTCGATTTCGGTGCGCAGCAGCTGCAGGGCGCGGGCCACACCGGGCTGTCCCCCCGCAGCCAGTCCATACAGGTAGGGACGCCCCACCATACAGGCATTGGCGCCCAGCGCCAGGGCCTTCAACACGTGGGTACCGCGGCGGATACCGCTGTCGAGGATAATCTCGATTTGCCCGCCCACCGCCTCGACAATGTTCGGCAACATCTCGATGGTGGCCGGCGAACTGTCCAGCTGGCGGCCACCGTGGTTGGAAATCACAATGGCCGAAGCGCCGATTTCCACCGCCCGTCTGGCGTCCTCCACCGACATGATGCCCTTCAGCACAAACGGGCCATCCCAGAGACCCATCATCCACTTGGCATCCTCCCAGCTCACCGTAGGGTCAAACTGTTTCGACACGTACTGCAACAGGTTGGACACCTCCCCGGAACCCTCGCGGATCTTGTGGGCCACGTTGGCCAGCTCGATGGCATCAGTGGTGAGGTAGTGGTACACCCAGGCCGGGTGCATCAGCACGTCCAGCACGCTTTTCACCGTCAGTTTCGGCGGCAGGGTCATGCCGGTGCGCAGATCCCGCTCGCGGTTGCCGTGGGCGGGCAAATCCACGGTCAGGCAGAGGGCGTCAAAACCGGCAGTTTTGGCGCGCTGTACAAATTCCCGGCTCAGTTCCCGATCCCGGTGCACATAGACCTGAAACAGCTTCGGCCCAGCGGTTTCCCGCCCCACCTCTTCAATACTGGTGGTGGACAGGGTCGACAGGGAATAGAAGGTACCGCTTGCGGCGGCCTCCCGGGCCACCGCCCGCTCCCCCTGGTGGTGAAACATACGACTCATGCCGGTGGGGGCACAGAGCACCGGCCAGTCGATTTTTTTGCCGAGCACGGTGGTGGACAGATCGATGTCGGAAACGTCCACCAGCGCCCGCTGCATCAAACCATAGCGGTCAAAGGCGGAGGTATTGCGGCGCAGGGTCTGTTCGTCGTCGGAGCCGCCGTCAATGTAACCAAACAGCGAAGCGGGCAGGCGCTTTTTCGCCAACTTGCGCAGGTCGTCGATATTGAAACAGCGGGATAATTGCCAGTCAGTCAGCATCTTACAAACCCTCTACCCGGTCGGGAGACATGCGGGACAATTCGACGCCCCGCCAGACAAATGACACCGGCCACAGCACCTGAGCATGTCGATCATAGCGCTGCCAGAGCTGTGCGTAACTCTGCCCGAGCTGGGGATGCGGTTCATTTGGCGCCACTTCCGCCAGCGGCCACAGCACAAAGGCGTTCTCGAGAATTTCCCCCCGCGGCAGGGTCACGCCTTCCACCACGCCGTGACACTGGTCATAGGTGAGCAGATCGATATCCAGGGTGCGACCGCTGTAGCGGGGACAATCCCGGCGCCGACCGTGGCGGTCTTCCAGCTCTTTCAGGTAATTGGACAGCAGTCCCACCGTCAGGTCGGTATCGATGCCCACCACCATATTCAGGAAAGGGTCGCCGTCAAAGCCTATCGCCTTGCTCTGGTAAACCGAGGACAGCTGCAACGGGCCAAAACGCTCGGCCAGGGCATCAAGGGCCGCCAGAATATGCCGTTCCCGCTCAATGTTGCTGCCCAGGCTCAGGTAGACGCGCGCCATTAACCGCGCACCCCGCGCTCGATGATCACACCGACATCCTCGGCCTGGGAGATGGCCCCCGGCTTGCCGATACGCAGCCGCAGCCAGGGCACCTGGAATTCGTTCAGGATCAGGGCCGCCACCTGCTCCGCCATGGTTTCTACCAGCAGAAATTCGCTGTTGCCGATAAACTCGAGCAGGCGGTGGGACACGGCCTTGTAGTCCAGCGCGTATTGAATGTCCTCGCTGCTGGCGGCGCGGCGAATATCCGTGCCCATTTCCAGATCAAGGCTGACCGTCTGGCGCACTTCTCGCTCCCAGTCAAAAATGCCGATGATGGTATCGATGCGCAAATCACGGATGTAAACAATATCCATAACGGTTACCCCTCGGACAGTGGCGGCAGCGTTTCCATGGACCAGCGCGGCAGCGCGCGAATCGCCAACCCCTCCGTTTGGCCGGCCAGCAGGCGACGGCAACCGGCATAGGCGATCATGGCGCCGTTGTCGGTACAGAACTCGTGGCGGGCATAAAACACCTCGCCGTTCACCTTGGCCAGGCTCTGGGATAACTTTTCCCGCAACCGGGTGTTGGCGGACACGCCGCCGGCGATCACCAGCGTCTTCAAACCGGTCTGTTCCAGTGCACGGCGACACTTGATGGCCAGGGTGTCCACCACCGCCTCCTGAAAGGCACAGGCGATGTCCGCCATGGTCTGCTCATCCGGCAGCACATCATCGCCACGGTGGGACGCAATGGTATTCAGGGTATAGGTCTTGAGGCCGGAAAAGCTGAAATCCAGGCCGGGGCGATCGGTCATGGGTCGCGGGAAACGGAATCGTTTAGGATCGCCAGACTGCGCCAGTCTGGCGATTTCCGGACCGCCGGGATAATCCAGATCAAGCATCTTCGCGGCCTTGTCAAAGGCCTCGCCGGCGGCATCATCCACCGACTCCCCGAGGATCCGGTATTGGCCAATCTCCCGCACCTCAATCAACTGGGTATGGCCACCGGACACCAGCAGCGCCACGAAGGGAAAGGCCGGGGGATTTTCCTCCAGCATCGGTGCGAGCAGATGCCCTTCCATATGGTGAACCCCGATGGCAGGCACGTTCCAGGCATAGGCCAGGGCGCGCCCGACACTGGCGCCGACCATCAATGCACCGATCAGGCCGGGACCAGAGGTATAGGCAACACCATCTATCTCGGCGGCACCGACAGCGGCGCGCTCCAGCACCTCGCGGATCAGCGGCAGCAGCTTGCGCACATGATCCCGGGAGGCCAGCTCAGGCACCACACCACCGTATTCCGCGTGTACAGCCACCTGGCTGTACAGGCAGTGCGCCAGCAAACCGCGCCCGCTGTCGTAGACAGCAACGCCCGTTTCATCACAGGATGTTTCGATACCCAGTACACGCACTCGTTTTTGGCCTATGCTTACCCAGTAGATAGAAACGGCGAATCATACGCCAAAACCGTCCCAAATTCATGCGCTTAGCCTTTGCCGGACGCGGCCAGAAAAGTTTTGCAACCACACCGGGATATGTATAGAATACGCGCCCTTGAAGACGGTACTGGTGCGCCAGTAGAAAACACTAATTGAATACAACAGGATAGAGGATACATGCCTTTCGTTCGCGTTAAAGAAAACGAGCCCTTCGATGTGGCTCTGCGTCGCTTCAAGCGTTCATGTGAAAAAGCCGGTGTACTGGCTGAAGTTCGCCGTCGTGAGTTCTACGAAAAACCCACCTGGGAACGCAAGCGCAAAGCTGCTGCTGCCGTGAAGCGCCACGCCAAGAAGCAATCACGCGAAAACCGGAAGTTTAACCGTCTGTACTAATACCGCCTGTTAGTAGTCAGACTGTAAATTCTATCCATCAAGCGCCGCCACGTCGGCGCTTTTTGCGTTTGAGGAAATTCCCATGAGCGACACACTGAAAGCACAGATCACCGAAGCCATGAAAGATGCCATGCGCGCCAAGGCAAAAGAGCGCCTCGGCGCCATTCGCCTGATGCTGGCCGAAATCAAACGCATTGAGGTGGATGAACGCATTGACATGGATGATGCCCGGGTGCTGGCCATTCTCGACAAGATGGTCAAACAGCGCCGCGACTCCATCAAGCAGTACCAGGACGCCAATCGCCAGGAGCTGGCCGATCAGGAACAGGCGGAAATTGACGTCATCCAGGAATTCCTGCCCGAAGCGCTCAGCGACGAAGAACTGTCCACCATGATTGCGGCGGCAATTGTCGAGAGCGGCGCCGAATCCATGCGCGACATGGGCAAGGTCATGGCGGTGCTCAAGCCCAAAATTCAGGGACGGGCGGATGTCGGTGCTGTCAGCGGCCTGGTAAAAGCGAAATTGGGCTAAAATAGACTGGGCTGGCATGGCACTGGCCAGTCCGCCCCTTAGCCGCTAAGCTGCTTCCCTACCCCGGTCGGCAATTTGCCAACCCCGCTCGGCGGAAAAGGCTTCACCACTCCACTTCGCAGGAATGCATGGCCGGCAAAATCCCACAAAGCTTTATTGACGATCTCCTCGACCGGGTGGATATCGTCGATATTGTCGGCAGCCGTATCGACCTGCGCAAATCGGGCAAGAACCACTCCGCCCGCTGCCCGTTCCACGATGAAAAAAGCCCCTCTTTCACCGTCAGTCAGGACAAACAGTTTTACTACTGCTTTGGCTGTGGCGCCGGCGGCAATGCCATCGGCTTTGTCATGGACTACGATCACACCGCCTTCCCGGAAGCCGTGGAAACCCTGGCCAGGCACGCTGGACTCGAAGTGCCCCGCGAAGCGGGCCACAACGACGCCGCCACGGAGCGCCGCAAGGCGCTCTACGCCATCGTCGAAAAGGCAGACCACTTCTACCGCTCCTGCCTGCGCAACCACTCCGCGGCAAAGGCCGCCGTGGATTACCTGAAAGTTCGTGGCCTGAGTGGCGAAATTGCCCGCACCTTTGGCATTGGCTACGCCCCGCCCGGCTGGGACAACCTGTTGACACAGCTGGGCAAAACCGCGCCGGACATCGCCCAACTCAAGGAAACCGGCCTGCTCATCGACCGCGAGGAAGAAGGCAAACTCTACGACCGTTTTCGCCACCGCATCATGTTCCCGATCCGCGACCTGCGCGGCCGTACCATCGGTTTCGGCGGTCGCGTGCTGGGAGATGACAAACCCAAATACCTGAATTCACCGGAAACCCCGCTGTTCCACAAGGGACGGGAGCTTTACGGCCTGTTCGAGGCCAACCAGCAGATGCGCGAGGTGCCCAACCTACTGGTGGTAGAAGGCTATATGGACGTAGTCGCCCTGTCCCAAAACGGCATTCACAACGCCGTCGCCACCCTCGGGACAGCCGTTACGCCGGAGCATCTGGAAAAACTGTTCCGCCACACATCGGAGGTGGTGTTCTGCTTCGACGGCGACCAGGCCGGACGCAACGCCGCCCGCCGCGCACTGGAAACCTGCCTGCCGGAAATGATTGACGGTCGCTCCGCACGCTTCCTGTTTCTGCCCGAGGGAGAGGATCCGGACACGCTGGTACGCACTATCGGCAAGGATAAATTTCTGGCACTGATGCAATCTGCCACGCCACTGTCAGTATTCCTGTTCGAATCACTGTCGACTGATCTGGACACAACCAGCATGGATGGCCGCGCCCGTCTCAGCAAACTGGCGGCACCGCTGATCAATCGCCTGCCACAGGGCGTCTTCAAGGCTCTGATGCTGAAAACCCTGTCGGAACAGACCGGGCTGGATACAGACACCCTCTCCAGCCTGATCGCGCCGCCAGAGGCTGCCGTCAAAAGGTTTGACGACGAGCCGCCGGAAGCCAATTACGACCATTACCCTGACTACGAAGATTCTGCGCCGCAACCCTATTACGGCGATGATGGTAGTTTGCCGACGCCACCCAGTCCGCCGCCCCAGCCAGCCAAACGGGTCAAAATGCCGCCGGTTTATACCCTGATCGCCCTGCTCGCCAATCATCCGGAGCTGGTCAAATTTGCCGCTGATCCGGCAACCCTGAGCAAACTCGACGATGACGGTATGGAACTATTGCTGCCACTGGTAGAGCTGCTCCTTGAAAACCCGGGGTACAGCCTCAATCATATCCTTGGGTACTGGCGCGGTGTGCACAATGCCACCCAGGCCGAGCAGTTGGCCAAAATTGCCGCCACTGACCTGCTGCGCCCGCCGGCAAACAGTGCCAGGGACAATGAGCGTGAGTTTCACGACGCCCAAAACCGCCTGATACGGCAAGCCATGGCGCAATTGCAGCCCATCGAACTTCTCCAGCATTTGGCGGACAAAGAGGCAGTAGACGAGCAGGATCTGAAACACCTCAACAACGCGTGGCTGAAACTGTCCAGAGAACAGCGCAACGGAGACAACAAAACTCTTTTTAATCAGATAGTTGCAAAACCAAGGTTGCAGTAGTCCGATCTCGCGGCGCGGTGGACTTTTTACCAAAACAGGTAACACAAGGCCCGGACATTCCGGTATAATCGCGCGTTTTATTTTGCCCCAAAAGTGACAGCAGACCGTATATGAGTGGTAACGCACAGCAACAATCACGTATCAAGGAACTGATCGCCAGAGGCCGCGAACAAGGCTATCTGACCTATGCAGAGGTAAATGATCATCTGCCTGAGGATATTTCCGATCCCGATCAGGTTGAAGACATCATCCAGATGATCAATGACATGGGGATCAGCGTCTTTGAAACCGCTCCCGATGCCGAACAGCTGTTGATCACTTCTGGCGACTCCACCACTGATGAAATCGCCGCCGCAGAAGCCGCCGCAGCACTGGCCGCAGTGGAGACGGAGCAACACCGCACCACCGACCCGGTTCGCATGTACATGCGGGAAATGGGCTCGGTCGAACTGCTGACCCGTGAAGGCGAAATTGAAATTGCCAAGCGCATCGAAGAGGGTGTGCGGGAATTGATGTCTGCCCTGGCCGAGTGGCCCGGCGTCGTGGATCAGATCATTTCCGAATACGATCTGATTGAGGGCGAACAGCGCAAGCTCAGCGATGTCCTGATCGGCTACCTGGACCCCATGGACCATGTACCCTCTGCGCTCGCCCAGGCGGAAGCGGCCAAAAACCGCGAAGAAGAAAAGGCGCGCCAGGCCAGCGACGACGATGAAGAGGATGATGACGAGAACACCAGCGACGACACCGAAGATGAATCCGGCCTGGACCCCGTTGAGGCAAAAGAGCGTTTCGACACCCTGCGCGCCCTCAATGACAAAGCCAAGAAAGCCATTGGCAAATACGGTTTTGGCCACAAAAACAGCCAGCCGCACCTGGAAGCGCTCAGCAACCACTTCAAATATCTGAAACTCGCACCGCGTCAGTTCGAACCCCTGACCGATATCGTCCGCGATGCCCTGACGGCCATCCGCAACGAAGAGCGCAGCATCATGACTCAGTGCGTGCGCAACGGAAAAATGCCCCGCACCGAATTTATCAAACTGTTTCCCGGTCATGAAACTGACGACAAATGGACAGCCAGCCTGACCAAATCCAAGGCGAGCTATGCCAGCGGCATCGGCCAGGTCGAGTCAGAAATCCAGCGCAGCCAGCGCCGCCTGAGACACATTGAGGAAAGATCCGGCCTGCAAATTGGCCAGATCAAGGATATCAATCGCCGCATGTCCATCGGCGAGGCCAAGGCCCGCCGCGCCAAGAAGGAAATGGTGGAGGCAAACCTGCGTCTGGTGATCTCCATTGCCAAAAAATACACCAACCGCGGCCTGCAATTCCTCGACCTGATCCAGGAAGGCAACATTGGCCTGATGAAAGCCGTGGACAAATTCGAGTACCGCCGCGGCTACAAGTTCTCGACCTACGCCACCTGGTGGATTCGCCAGGCCATCACCCGTTCCATTGCGGACCAGGCCA
>NZ_JBFHQR010000110.1:0-8562 GCF_041592135.1 Porticoccus sp.
ACCGGAAAGGTGCTGATTCCCGCCCTGCAGTTCAAAGGGGTTGCGAGCGAACCCATCGCCCTGCAGGTGGAAAAGCGCACAACCGCCAGCAGCGGCTCGGAACCGGTCTTTCTGGAGACAGAGCTGGATAAATCCTCGGTGTATGTGCAGGAACAACTGCTGCTGACACTGCGTCTCAACACCTCGGTGCCCCTGCAGGGACTCAGCAGCGAAGAGTTGCTGGTCAACAATGCCTCCCTGGTGAAAGTCTCTGAAAACCAGTACCAGAAGCGCGATAACGGCATGGTCTACCAGGTGGTGGAACTGAAATACGCCCTGTTCCCGGAGGCCAGCGGCGAGCTGGTGATCCCTCCGGTGCGCTTCAACGCGTTGGTTCCGGACCGCCGCGACCCCTTCGCCGGGTCGCTGTTTGGCCACCGCGGCAAACCGGTATTCCTGCTCTCCGAAGAACAACACATCGACGTCAAACCGCGACCAGCCAGTTTCGGCTCCGGTGACTGGCTGCCCGCCAAAGGCGTCAGTATCAGTGAACGCTGGAGTCGCCCGCTGAATGAGCTGGTGGCCGGTGAACCCGTCACCCGCACCATCAATCTTTCCGCCCAGGGGCTGATGGACAGCCAGCTGCCACCGCTGGCCATCGATTCCGGCGACGGTTTCAAGGTCTACCCCGATCAGCCCCAACTCGACAATAGCGTCGACGGCAACGGCATCATCGGCTCACGGATTGAGTCCGTCGCCATCGTGCCCTCCCGGGATGGCATCATCACCCTGCCTGCAATCACGGTGCGCTGGTGGGACACGGCCAGCCAGCAAGTCAGGAAAACCGTACTGAAGGGGCATACCCTCAAGATCGAACCCGCCGCCGGCGTCACGGCCGCGCCCGCGCCGCGCCCATCACTGCCCGCAGCGACGGTGGATTCCACCACCACAACGGGACCGATCGCCACCACTGACAACGGGCGGGCCAGCCTGCTGGTCTGGTTATTGATCGCCACCAATCTGTTGCTGTTGCTGGCGGTCGCGGTGCTGTTCCTGCTGTGGCGCAACAGCCGCGATCGGCGCGCAGTGCCCCCTGCGTCGCCCGGCGAGGGCGGTGAGCGGGAGTCAGCGCTGTTCAAGACGCTGCTTCACTGCGCCAAAGACGGCAACCTGCGCAGCTTCCGCGAAGCGCTGTTGCTGTGGGCCGGGGCTTTCTGGCAGCAACCGCTGTTGACGCTGCTGGATGTTGCCGAAGCCGCAGACAACCATCAGTTTTCCAGCGATCTGGAGGCCCTGGATCGGGCCCTGTACAGCCCCGACCTGTCGGGCAAGGTGAATCTCGACACCCTCTGCGAGCACATCAAACAGTTGCGCAAACAGCACCGTTCAGACAAACCCGACAAGGGCACCACCCTGGCCCCGCTCTACGGCGGCAGGAAAAAACCCTAATGGGCTGAGCTAACGGACTGGCTGGCTGGAAAATGCCTGAAAATGGGCATTAACAACCGAAACCGACCCCATATTGTGCACATTTACCCCTGCCGCTGTTTCTCACACCGGCCGCGGGGCTGTGGTCATTTTTTATCCTACTTTTATCCGACGGCGGCCCTCGCCAGTGGTGAATGCATCCAGTAGAATGGATTTCAGCTTCTCCATCCAGAGCGCTGTTTACAGGCCCCAGTATGTTTCAATTTCTCCCACAGCTCCCCTCCTCAGCCATGCAAGGAATCAGACTATGCGTCGAGTCGTCTTCAACCAAAAAGGTGGCGTAGGCAAATCCAGCATCACCTGTAACCTGGCTGCCATTTGCGCCAGCCATGGCAAAAGAACACTGGTGGTTGACCTCGACCCCCAGGGCAACTCCACCCACTACCTGCTGGGCCAGGACTGCAAACCCGAACTCACCATCGCCGACTATTTTTCCCAGACCGTGTCGTTCAACCTGTCCCCCAAGAAGCCGGCGGATTTCGTCATCCCCACCCCCTATGAAAACCTGTCGGTGATCGCCTCCGATCCCGAGCTGGAAGCCATCGAACAGAAACTGGAATCCCGCCACAAGATCTACAAGCTGCGCGACCTGCTCGGCAAGCTGGACAAGGATTTTGACCAGGTCTTTATCGACACGGCACCGGCGCTGAATTTCTACACCACCTCCGCGCTGGTCTGTGCCGACCGGGTGCTGATCCCCTTTGACTGCGATGCGTTTTCCCGCCACGCCCTGTACAACATCCTCGAAGTGATCGGCGAAATGCGCGAAGACCACAATGAAAACCTGGAAGTGGAAGGCATTATCGCCAACCAGTTTCAGCCGCGGGCGAACCTGCCGACACAGATCATTCAGGAACTGATCAACGAACAGCATCCGGTGCTGCCGGTGTACCTGAGCCAGTCCGTGAAAATGCGCGAGTCCCACCAGGCCTGCAAGCCGCTGATCCATTTCGCCCCCAGCCACTCGCTGACCCAGCAGTTTGTAGCGTTACACCAGCTGATCAGCGGTGAGCAAAAAGTGGTAAAAAAAGCGGCCGGTAAAAAGACAGCCCCGGAAACGGTGTAAGGGGCTTTTCGCCCCTCAACAGCCGTTTCGCAGGCAAAAAAAAGGAGAGCATTGCTCTCCTTAATAGTAACCCTTGAGATAGAGGGTAGATGTCACTCATCGTCTTCACACCCTTCGGCGTGTCAACGGGGCCATTATTGCGCTTCGCAATCGCCGCCACATTGACCACGATCAACTGCAATCACGCTTTTTGCTACTTTTCCCGATATCACGCCCCCAGCCCTCCTACTCACAACAGACTCACAGGCTTTTCGAGGCAATTTCATAGGTGTCCCGGGACAGTCCGGGTTCCGCCAGCACCCGCGCCAATTGCTCGCGCATCTGTTGCTGGCGTTCCAGGTTGTAGCGCCGCCACTTGGTCAGCGGGGTGAGCTGCCGTGAGGCAATCTGCGGGTTGAGCTTGTCCAGGGCGATAATGTTGTCCGCCAGGAAGCGGTATCCCTCGCCGTCCTCCCGGTGGAAATTCACCGGATTGCTGTTGCAGAACACGCCGATCAGCGAGCGCACCTTGTTGGGGTTGTGGAAGTCAAAGGCCGGGTGTTCCATCAGCGCTTTCACCCGCTCCAGGCCGCCGGGGAGCACACAGGCCGCCTGGGTCTGGAACCACTGATTCAATACCAGCGGTTCGTGCTGCCAGTCATTGAAAAACCTGTCCAGCGCCTCCGCGGCGATGGCCACCGCTTCCTGGCGGGGGTCATTGACCAGCCCGTTCAGGGCCGAGAGGCGGTCGGTCATGTTGTCCGCCTCCAGGAACTGGCTGCGGATCAGGGTCAGGGAATCCTCGGCGGCACCGTTCAACAGGTAGCGCAGGGACAGGTTCTTCAGGCTGCGTTTGGCCATGGCCGGACCGGATAGCTCGTAGCGCGCTTCGCGGTTGGCCAGATAAGCCTCACGCCAATGCGGCATCAGTTGCCGCCCCAGTTCCCGGCACATAAAGCGCCGCACCTGGTGAATGGCCTCCACATCGATCACCTCCGCCAGCTCTGCCAGCAGGAATTCGCTCGGCAACATCAACACCAGTGCCTGCATGGCCTGATCGGTAGCGGTTTCCGTCAGTACTTTGGCGAAGGCATCCACCAGACGCGGATCCAGCGCCAGTGGCCGGCCCTCGCGGTAATCCACCATCAGCGCCTGCATCAGCTTGATCGACAACTGCTGCCCGGCATTCCAGCGGTTGAAGCCATCGCTGTCGTGGGCCATCAGGAAGCCCAGTTCATCCAGGCTGTAGGGGTAATCCAGTTTCACCGGCGCGGAGAAACCGCGCAGCAGCGAGGGCACCGGCTGTGCCGAGATGTTCTCGAACACCAGGGTCTGTTGCGCTTCGCCAATCTCCAATACCCGACTGGTGGCGCCTTTGGCGTCCAGCGGCAGATCGCCCTGGGCGGTCACCAGCCCCACCGTCACCGGGATCAGGTAGGGCTGTTTTTCCTGGCATTCCGGTGTCGCCGGACAGCTCTGGCTGAAGTGCAGCCTGAATTGCTGCTGGGCGGCATCGTATTCACCGGTCACCGACAGACGCGGGGTGCCCGCCTGGCGGTACCAGTTCATAAACTGGCTGAAATCCCGCTCGCTGACATCCGCCATGGCGGCGATGAAATCCTCAATGGTCACCGCCTGGCCGTCGTGGCGCTCGAAGTACAGGTCGGTACCGCGGCGAAACAGTTCCTCACCCAGCAGGGTGTGAATCATCCGCACCACTTCCGCGCCCTTCTCGTAGATGGTGGCGGTGTAGAAGTTGGAGATCTCCATATAGGACGCCGGCTGCACCGGGTGAGCGGTGGGACCGCCGTCCTCGGCAAACTGCACGGTGCGCAGCATGTTGACATCTTCAACCCGCTTCACCGTGCGCGACCCCATGTCCGCGGAAAACTCCGAGTCCCGGAACACCGTGAAACCCTCTTTCAGGCTCAGCTGGAACCAGTCCCGACAGGTGACGCGGTTGCCGGACCAGTTGTGGAAGTACTCGTGGGCCACCACCGCCTCCACCCGCTTGAAGCCGTCGTCCGTGGTGGTCGAAGGATGGGCCAGCACGCAGGAGGTGTTGAAGATATTGAGCCCCTTGTTCTCCATGGCGCCCATGTTGAAATCGTCCACCGCCACGATCATATACAGGTCCAGGTCGTATTCCCGACCGTACACCTGCTCGTCCCAGGCCATGGCGTTTTTCAGGGAGGTCATGGCGTGACCGCACTTGTCGACGTCCTTCTCTTCCACATACAGCTTGAGGGCGACCTGGCGACCACTGCAGGTGGTGAAGCTGTCCTCCACCAGTGACAGGTTGCCCGCCACCAACGCAAACAGGTAGGCGGGTTTCACAAAGGGATCGTGCCAGGTGGCCCAGTGGCGGCCATCCGGCAATTCGCCCCAATCCTGCAGGTTGCCGTTGGACAACAGCACCGGGCACTCCGCCTTGCTGGCCACCACCGTGGTGGTGAACTCCGACATCACATCCGGGCGATCCAGGTAATAGGTGATCTTGCGGAAACCCTCGGCCTCGCACTGGGTGCAGAACATGGTGCGGGATTTGAACAGCCCCTCCAGGGAGGTGTTTTCCCTTGGGCGAATCAGCACTTCCGTGGTCAGGGTAAATTTGTCCGGCACCTGGTGAATCAGCAGCTCGTCAGCGCTGACCGCATACTCCGGGGCCGCCAGCGCCCTGCCGTCGATGGCCAGCTGTTGCAGGGACAACTGCACCCCGTGCAGCACCAGGCTTTTGCCCCGGTAGGGGCTGGCCGGGTTGCGGCGCATCTCCAGATTGGCCAGCACCGTGGTGTCGCCCTCGCCAATTTCCACCCGCAGCTCGGTTTTGTCGATCAGAAAGCGCGGCACCTCGTAGTCTTTCAGGTAAATATTGCCCGGTTGGGCATCTCTCATGGCCATGGTCAGATTGCTACTTCCACGTGATAGGCGGTGTATTTGCGGATGTTGATCACCCCGCTGTCGAGAATCAGGTACTGACCCTTGATACCCAACAGGGTGCCCTCAACAACCGGGTCTTTGTCCATATTCAGGCTGGTCACCTTGGCGGGATGGGACAATACCGGGTAATCGATATCGACCAATCCACCGTCTTCCAGCCGCTGCAGGGCCTGTATACCAAAGCGGGCCTCCAGTGCGGTGAGCGCTGCGTCACAGCGTTCAAACAACCCGTCGCGAATGCTCGGCAGATCCACCGGCTCGATATCACCCTTGAGCATGGTGCGCCAGTTGGTCTTGTCCGCCACATGCTGGCGCAACAGGTCTTCCACCAGGCCGGACTGCTGGCGGGTTTTGACCCGCATGATCGGCAGCGCCTGCACGGCCCCCTGGTCGATCCAGCGGGTGGGCAGCTGGCTTTCCCGGGTAATGCCCACCTTGACCCCGGAGGAATTGGCCAGATAGACGATATGGTCGACCATACAGTGACTGTCGCCCCACTCCGGTTCCCGGCAGGTGCCCTCGAAATAATGACATTTTTCCGGGCTGACAATGCAGCTGTCGCACTGGGCCAACCGGGTGAAACAGGGGTAACAGTAGCCCTGGTTGAAGCTCTTGTTGCTGCGGCGGCCGCAGTGAATACAGTGGATGGTGCCGGTGTACTGGATGCGGATGGGGTTGCCGATCAACTCATTGAGCGGCAGACGCGCCTCGTCGAGTGGCAGCTGATACTGCACCGGAGCGGCCAGCGCCACCGGCATTTTCTGCAGGTGTCCGGCATAACTGGGCACCGCTCAGCCCCGCCATTTAACGGGTTGCGGGTCATCGCCGTGGCTGTGCTGTTTACTGGCGCAGGGTTCGGCCTTCACCTTCGGCGGTATGTAACCCACCCGCTCCTCCGCCGCCTTGTGGCGGGCGTCATAGGCAATGATGGCCTGCATGCTGTTTTCCCGCTGTTCCGCCGTCAGCCGCGAGCCGTCGGGCCACTTGCCGGTTTCAACCGCAAGCTTCAGGTTTTCGTATATGTCGGGGGTGATGGCATCGATCAGCTGCTGAAAATCCATGGAATTCCTCGGTGTGCAAAAATGGCCAATGTCTGGATCGGCCAAATCGGGGGATAGTGGTACAAACAAGGGAGATTATAACAATTACTTGCGGCTGCGGCCGGACTCGGTGAAGCCCGCCCAACCGCCCAGCAACATGCCGCTCAACAGTCCCACGCCGTGGGCGGCATTGGCGATACTGCCGGACATCAGCATATCGATCAGACCGGTCATGCCCGCCAGCAGCCAGAACAGCAAAAAGCCCAACAGTCCAGGCGGCAGCGCCAGTATCGGCCTGGGCGCCACTTTGTTGCGTATCCAGATATAGCCGAGCAGGCCGTAGACCACTCCGGACATGCCGCCGAACAGCGCGGGGCCACTCCACAGGTACTGTCCCAGGTTCGACGACACGGCCATCAGCAGCACGATCACCAGCATCGGCACGCTGCCCGCCAGCGGCTCAATACGGCGCCCCAGCTCCCACATCCACACGCCGTTAAAGGCCACGTGGAAGATACCAAAATGGAGGAAGATGGGGGTGATCAGGCGCCAGTATTGCCCACTGGCCATGGCCTGATCGGCGGTGGCGAACTGGATGTTGTCGCCGATCAGCTCGAAGTCCTGGAAAGTGAACCAGTGAATCAGTGGAAAGCCCCAGTCGACAATCGCGGTTCCCACAATACTGAGCAACAGCAATACCACCACCACCGGCATTTTCCGGGCCTGCTCCTGGAAACCGAGCTGTTGGCTGCCAGGCAGTGGCGGCGGCGGATGGTGCAGGCTGAAATCTTCCAGCATCCGCACCACCGCGCGAACGTCCTCCGATGCCCCCACCCAGAGTTCAACCATGTCACCCTGCCGCTGCAGGCGATAGGCGATACCCCGTGCGTCCAGCGCCTGGTAGAAATCGGTCAGGTCATAGCGGGCGGGAATATCCGCCACCTGAACCCATTCGGGATGCGGCTCGCTCATCGCGCTCAGCCCTCCCGATCAGCGGCACCCAGACGGCTACCCCAGCCCAGCTTGGTACGACAGGTTTCGTAGAAGTTGTGCCCCACCGGATGAATCAACTGGATCGGCTGGGCCTTTTTGTGGATGCGGATGATATCGCCGGGCTCGGACTGCAAATCATTCTGGCCGTCACAGGTGACCAGCGGATGCAGCTCGTTGCGGGAGCCGACGCGGATTTCGATATCGCTGTTGCCACCCACCACAATCGGCCGACTGGTCAGGGTGTGGGGGTTCATGGGCACCAGTCCAATGGCATCCAGATTGGGGTGCATGATCGGCCCACCGCCAGACAGGGCATACGCGGTGGAACCGGTGGGGGTCGACACAATCAGGCCGTCGGAACGCTGGCTGTAGACGAACTGGTCGTCGATATAGAGTTCAAACTCCATCATCCGCACCGACTTGCCGGGGTGCAGCACCACATCATTGAGGGCGGCGCCGCTGCCAATCACATGATTCGCACGGCTGATGGAAACCTCCAGCAGGAAGCGGCTGGAGATAATAAATTCACCGGACAGCACGCGCTTGACCTGTGCTTCCATCTCGCCGGGGAGAATGTCGGTGAGAAAGCCGAGGCGGCCGCGGTTGACACCCAGCAGCGGCACATTGTGGTTGACCAGACTGCGCGCGGCACTGAGCATGCTGCCGTCGCCACCGACCACAATCACCAGATCCAGCGGCACATCCAGCTTGCCGCACTCGAACACCGGCAGCTCGCTGTTGCCAACAATGCGCGCGGTATTGGCCTCCAGCAACAGGCTGTAACCGGCCTCGGCCAGGAAGTTGATCAGGCGTTTGACGGAATCGCCGATCTCCGGCAATTCGATATTGGCCACCAGGGCAATGCGCTTGAAATCAGTCATGGGGTTATCGGATGTGTCCCAGGGGAAAATGTCCCTGCATTATATAGCGTCGGCCGGAACATCTCCTGCGCAATCCATAACAGCAGCTTTCGAACTGCTGAAAGCTCCACGTAAAACCTCCAAATTACATCATATAGACAATATATCTAACTGATTTATAGTTATTTATGTTTTCCATTAAGAGCTGCCCAATCCG
>NZ_JBFHQR010000111.1:0-8558 GCF_041592135.1 Porticoccus sp.
GATGATCGGCATCCTCCAGCACGACCTGAGTTTCGCCACCGCGGCCGAAACCTACACGCTGATGACCGTCGGCGATGGCCTGGTGGCCCAGATTCCCGCCCTGGTGATCTCCACCGCGGCGGGGGTGATGGTGTCCCGGGTGGATACCAACCAGGATGTCGGCCAGCAGATGATCGGCCAGCTATTCGTCAATCCGCAGGTGCTCGCCCTGACCGCGGGGGTGCTGGGCCTGCTGGGGCTGGTGCCCGGCATGCCCAACGGGGTGTTCCTGTTATTCACCGCCCTGTTCGGCGGCCTGGCGTGGGTCCTGAAAAACCGCCAGCTGCGGTCGGTGGAGGGAGAAGTCGTCGCGCCTCAGTTGACCGTGAAGGAGGAGTTGCCGGAGGCCAGTTGGGACGATGTGCAGCTGGTCGATGTGCTGGGTCTCGAGGTGGGGCATCGCCTGATTCCGCTGGTGGATGCTTCCCAGCGGGGTGAGTTGCTGGCGCGGATCAAAAGTGTGCGCAAGAAGATCGCCCAGGACATCGGCTTCCTGCCGCCGGTCATCCACATTCGCGACAACCTGGAACTGCCCGCCAATGTCTACGTGGTGATGCTCAAGGGTGCCGAGGTGGCTCGCGGCGAGATCTACCCGGGCAAGTGGCTGGCCATTGATCCCGGCCAGGTTTCCGGGGAACTCGACGGCATCAAGACCCAGGACCCGGCCTTTGGGCTGCCGGCCTATTGGATCGAGGCCAACGGCCGGGAGCAGGCCCAGATCAGTGGCTATACCGTGGTGGATGCCAGCACCGTGGTGGCCACCCACCTCAACCATCTCATCCACCGCTATGCGGCAGAAATGCTCGGCCGCCAGGAGGTGCAGCGGCTGCTGGACAAAATCGGCGAGGACAACACGTCACTGGTGGAGGATGTGGTGCCGAAACAGATTACCCTCACGCAATTGCAGCGGGTGTTGCAAAACCTGCTGCACGAACAGGTCTCCATCCGCGATATGCGCACCATTCTTGATACCCTGGCGGAACACGGTCACCCGAATTCCAGCGTCGATGAGTTGACGGCAGCGGTGCGCATTGCCCTGGGGCGCTCCATCACCCAGCAGTGGTACCCCGGCAACCAGGTATTGAATGCCATCGTGCTCGACGGCCAGCTGGAACAGGTGCTCAGTCAGGCGTCGCTCAATGGCGGGGTGCTGGAGCCGGGTTTGGCGGAAACCCTGGTCGAGCAGACGCGCAATGCCATGGGGCGCCAGGACGCTGCCGGAGAGCCGCCGGTGCTGGTTGTTCCCCACGGCTTGCGACCCATGCTGGCGCGGTTTTTACAGCGCCGGGTGCCGCATTTGATGGTGATGTCGGATGCCGAAATTCCCAGTGATCGCAGCCTGCGCATCACCAGCGTGGTGGGTGCCGCGTCATAGCGGCAGGGCCGCGGCGAGCTCGATGGCGAGAAATAATCCCATTAATGCCGCTTAATTGGGGCTTTCATTGCCGGGCAAAGCAGAATAATGGCAAGGGTAAACAGTAGTTGGAGTTACTCAGATGATAGCTGGGGACCGTGTAGCCAGTCGGGGGACCGGGGTGTACACATCTAAGGGCAAGATCCATCAGGACGCCCTGATCGAACAGTATCTTCCTGAAGTGAGGCGCATAGCCCTGTCATTGCAGGTCCGGTTGCCTGCGAGCATCGAACTCAATGATCTGATCCAGGCCGGAGTGGTGGGCCTGATTGAGAGCATGGGTCGCTTTGACCAATCCGTCGGCGCCAGTTTTTCCACCTTTGCCAGTCAGCGTATTCGCGGTGCCATGATCGACGAATTGCGCACCCGTGACTGGATGCCGCGCAGCGTCAGGCGCCGCGCCCGGGATATGGACGCCTGTATACGGCATCTGGAGCAGCAGCTCGGTCGCCCTCCGGTGGAGCGGGAAATCGCGGAAGCCCTGGAGATGAGCATGGAGGAGTACCGCCAGCTGCTGAGCGATACCAATAGCGGCGACCTGTTGCCGCTGGATGACCTGATCGGCGCGAGAGTGGATGAGGAATTCGGTGAAACCCGGTCGAGTTCACCCTTCGAGGAACTGCTGGATAGTCAACAGCGGGAGCGCCTGGTGGAAGCCATTGACGCGCTCCCGGAACGGGAAAAAATCCTGATGTCCCTGTACTACCAGAAGGAAATGAACCTGAAGGAAATCGGCGTGATCATGGGGGTTACCGAATCACGGGTTTGCCAACTGCACAGCCAGGCGGTCAGCCGCTTGAGGAGCAAGTTGAGTTATTGATGTGGATTGTTCCCAGTTTTTGCCAATTCAGGTGGAAAGGCCGATATGGCGAAGATGTTCCGAGAAATTATTGTGAGACAGTTCACATATATTTTGTCTAGCTTCGCGCATTTTAATTTCCCCCTGTATGCTGTGCTTTATCTGCCCTTCGTATGATGCGGTGCCAAGAGTTTGGTGATTCTGTTGGCTCCTCGGAAGAGGGAGTGTCATCTGATGACCTTTGGTCGGTTTGGAGTGTTGTTGGAAACTGCCTGGTGAGATTTTGATTGCAGCACACTGTTGGCCGTCATTATGGTTGGGTTGACCTGTATGGAACCTGAACGGACCTGCCTGACTAGGCATTCGAGCCAGTCACCACCTTCCGCCATATTTACGGAAGTGATTGGCTGAGGATGGAGAATGAGAGGGCGAAGCAACCATGATTTTACAAATAGCCGATACTGCTTCTATGACTGAGAAAAAAATTCTGGGGGGAACCCGGGTTTTGCTGGTGGAAGACAACCTGGCCAACCAGAAAGTTGCCCTGGCGATGCTGAGCTACCTGGGAGCGACTTCCGTGGTTGCCGGCAGCGGCGAGGAGGCCGTGAAGATCTTCGCGGATTGCCGGGCAAACGTCGTATTGATGGACTGCCAGATGCCCACTATGGACGGTTATCAGACCACAAGGATTATCCGCAAAATGGAAAAGGAAAAAGGACTGAAGGCGACGCCGGTCATCGCGCTCACCGCCAACGCCATGCACAAGGACCGGCAGTTGTGCCTCGATGCCGGGATGGACGACTACCTGACCAAGCCCATTGAGTACGAGTTGCTCGGCAAGGCGATACTGAAAAATATGGCCCTGTCGGCTGAGCAGGCTGGGGCCAATACGGTAGCAACGGCATCACCGCCGACGGCTGTGGCCTGCGGCGAAAAGCCCCCCTCTGGTATTCCTTCCGGACTCGATCACGGGGTGCTGGCGCAACTGAAAGGTGTGTGTGAGCTGCCCGAGCTCTACGAACAGATACTGTCCATCTATCTGGTGGAGTCAAAAAGTCAGATCTCCGATCTGGATGAAGCCTACCAGGCCGTGGATGGGGTATTGCTTGCCGAAGTGGCCCACGGCCTGAAATCCTGCAGTAGAAATATCGGCGCCAGGTTGCTGGGGCAGCTGCTGGAGGATCTCGAATATACCGCCAAGTCCGGTGTGCCGGCGCCGTCCGAAACAGACTTTCTGTATCGTCAGACCCTGGCGGAGTACGAACGGGTAACCCTGTTAATCGAAGAGGAAATAAATGCCCCTTCTGCGCGTGCGAACTGAGCCGCAGAATGCTTGATTGCGGCCCTGTCAGACGGCATACCCGAGCACCGTGAAGTAGTGAAAGGCGCTGCCGGCGATCACGCACAGATGCCAGATCAAATGCGAATACTTTATCCTCGAGTCGAGAATAAAAAAAATGACCCCCGCGGTGTAGGACAGGCCGCCCGCCAGCAGTAACAGCAATCCCTCCCACGGAACCCGGGCGAGCAGCGGATCGATTGCAATCACCATCACCCACCCCATCAGCAGATACAGGCCGGTAAACAGCATGGGCCGGGATGCCTGGTAGTGTAGTTTCAGCGCCACGCCGGCGATGGCCAATCCCCAGACAATCGCGAAAAGTGACCAACCCCAGGCCCCGTCGAGAATTCCCAGGGTGAACGGCGTATAGGTGCCGGCGATCAGGAAGAAAATCGCCGAGTGCTCGATCAGCCGAAAAATATGTTTGGCCCGGCCAATCGGCAGGGCGTGATAGATGGTGGAGGTCAGGTAGAGGAAGATGATGGTCGCGGCAAACACGCCGCTGCCAACCAGAAAGGGAATGCTTTGCTGTTGCAGCGCGCGATGAATGAGCAGCGGGGTGCCGGCGAGAGCGGCAACCAGGCCGAGGCCGTGGCTGATGCTGTTGGCCATCTCTTCGGCGGCGGATTGCTCGCGATAGGGGACTGGATGCCAAATGCGCATGTTCGTTCTCTACGTTGAAAGTCGATGATACGGTGGTGCGAGGGCAGCGGATACCGGCAGTTCCGCTCCAAGCCTGCAGCCTAGAGTGGCTTTGCGGTTTTGGGATGCTTCGACGCTGCCCGTACTGCACAAGCATAGGCCTTATTTGCCCAGCTGCGCATTTCATCGGGGTCATCAAGGGTCTCTTCCGGCGCCTGGTAATAGCATAGCTGGCACGGCTTGTTCTGCCTGATGTAGCTAAATACCTCCAGCCCCCGTTGCAGGAAATGTTCCTGGGTTTTGGCATCGGCTTTCAGGTAAAGCGTACCGTCCACAACGAGTGCAAACATGAGTCCATCGAGAAAGATGCCGTGGCCGCCGAACATGCGTTTGGCCCTCGCCGGGCCGATCACCTGCAACAGGTCGACCAGGTAGGCGACAAATTGCTGTTCGGCCCGCGACGCTGGCATGAGGTTACTTGGCTCCGCCCCAGGGGGATGGCCTGGCAAAGGTCGAGAGATACAGGCTCTCGACCTTGTCCCTCGCCCACTGGGTCTTGCGCAGAAACTTCAGGGCTGACTTGATGGACGGGTCGCTTTTAAAGCAATTGATATTGATTCGTTCCGCCAGACCCTCCCAGCCATAGTGGTCCACCAACTTGGTGACGACCTGTTCCAGGGTGACGCCATGCAGGGGATTGTTCGGTTGCTGCCTGTTCATAGGTTCATTGATCACCATCGCAGTTGTGTTGATACCCCCAACGCTCGCAACCCGGCCCTGACAGCGCGCGGCTTGGGGAGGCCCGCACCATACAGTGATGCGAGCGGAGATGCACTTTCAGTGTGGCTGCCCCGCGTCGAATCAAGGCATGGAAAACAGTTGACCTGCAATACATTCATATCGGCAGAGGCATTCAGCAACACCCTTGAGTACCGAGGCCAGGATATTGGTTTGGGAATAAGGATAACCCACCCGTGTGGAATGCGCCGGTTGAAAGCGCGGGGGGTGAGATCGACACCTGACAGTCATGTGCAACGCAACTGCTGGGAGAATCGGGATAAAACCCGTCGCCGGTCAAAACGGGCGCCTGAGCGCAGAAGCGGAATGCTAAAATCAACCATCAAGTCACCCCAACTGGAACAACTTCAAATGATCAGTGCAGCATTGATCGGCTACATCGCCGGGGCCTGTACAACAGGCGCCTTCGTCCCCCAGGTGATTCATACCCTGAGGACTAAAGACACCAGCGCCATTTCCCTGGGCATGTATCTCATCTTCGTGTCCGGAGTGATCCTGTGGCTGCTCTACGGAATACTGTTGGAGGAGCTGCCGCTTATCGTCGCCAATCTGGTCACCCTGATGCTCTCCTCGGCCATTCTGGTATTCAAGATCAGGGATACGCTGGTTGCCCGCAGGGCGCGGCGCACCTAAAAAAGCGAGCCGGGTTGGCCGTGAATGGCATGGCCCGCCCGGCTCCAGGGGGTTGCTGGTGAAAAACTGGTCCGCAGCGGGGCCTAGAGCCTGATTTCGCTGATCTGGATTTGCGGCTGCACATTGGTGAAGTTGGGCAAGTCCCCGAGAATGTCTGCGGCGTTGGGGCCGAATGCCTGCTGGAATGATGCCACGGAATCGAAGGTCAGGTGCCCCATGGCAATAAACGCCGGCGCTTCTCCCGGCGCGGCGCCCGCCAGTCCGTGGTCTACCGCGCCGCCTTTCAGGGCATCGCCGAGCAGCGACACCACCATGGGCACATGGGTATTGCAGTAGTAATCGATGTCGAAAGTGGCTTCCGGGCTGTTTGGGTACATCACGCTGACTTTTATCATTCTGTGTCCTCCTGCCTGATGAATACTGATTCTGTAGGGTAGGGCCTGTTGGCCGCCGCGATCTATGTAGCGGGCTTCATGCCGCGCAGCTCAGGCCATCTGAATGGGAAATTACCCCTGGGTTTGCAGCTGAGCTGTTGGCGCGTTGCTGGAGAATAATGGCGTGCGCCTTGAACAGAGCCGGTGCCGCGACCGGCGCGAAAAGCGGCTAGACTGAAAATACCCCGATCAGGAAAGTCGCCAGGAGAGTGGCCTTATGTACCGCGAGCTGCTGTCACAACTGCAGGGCTCCATCGTCAGGCGCGGCCTGCTGCCCGAGCCCGATCCGCTGACCCGCTTCCCGCCGGGCTCCCCCTTTGAACCCCTGGACGAGATTGGCCGGAAATTGCCGCAGCTGCTCAACCGCCCCGAGGCCCGCGACTATTTAAGGGGCTGCCATATTCCCGAATTCGAGCCCCAATACTGTCATGCGCCGGACGCCGAGCTGCGGCTCTACTATGTGCGGCTGGGTTTCATCGCCTCGGGCTACATCAACCAGATCGGCCAGCCGCCCTGTCATTCACTGCCGGCCAATATCGCCGTACCGTTGGTGAAGGCTGGCGAGTTGCTGGAGCGGCCGCCGATACTCTCCTACGACGGCTACGCCCTTTACAACTGGTACCGGCTCGACCCCGACGGCCCCATCGCCCTGGGCAATATCGACACATTGCAGAACTTTGTTGAACTTTACGACGAGCACTGGTTTATTCTCGTGCACGTGGAGATCGAGGCATTGGCCGCGCAAATCTTCCGGGCACTGGCGCCGGTTCTGAACAACTGGTGCGCAGAGACCATCAATGCCGCGCTCCGGCAGATTGCCGATTGTCTGGAAAAGCAGTTACAGGTGTTGCGGCGTATACCGGAGCACATGTCGCCGGAACTCTACTTCCGCGCCTTTCGCCCCTATATCCGCTTCTTTGAGGATGTGAGCTACGAAGGGGTCAACAACCAGGTGCCCCTCAGCCAGCGCGGCGAAACCGGGGCGCAGAGTTCCATCATCCCCGCTCTGGTGGCGCTGCTGAAAATCCCCCACAAGCCCAGCACCCTGACCAACCACCTGCGCGACATGCGCCACTATATGCCCGCAGGGCACAGACTGATCATCGAAGAGCTGGAGCGCCTGACGCCGCTCAACAGTCTGGCCGAACCGGAACCCTTTAACGCCGTGCTGGAAAACCTGGCGCTGTTCCGCGAGCAGCACCTGCGCTGGGCCGAGAGCTATATCAACACCCACGTCAGCGACCCCCGCGGCACCGGCGGCACGCCCTATATGCAGTGGTTGCAGCAGTTGATTGATGAAACAAGGGCATATCAGATGTAGTGAATGGCACCGCGATTTGCCGTCACCGCAACTCCGAGTAGTGGTCCATTAACGTGGTGCTAATTTGCCGACTGCAAGGGGAGCCGGTCCGCGCAGTGGGCAATGTCGCCTGTTTTTGTTGGGCGATTTATAGATGCTGGCGCGTGCGTGCTTTCGGTCGCACGATGTACCAACTCGCTAAAACCAGAGCGCCAAAGCCCGTGTACAGTACAATGAAAACCCATTCTGGAGCGCTATAGTAAAGCAAGTTTTGCAACCAGTGCTGGATAAACGAACCTGAATACGACTCCGAATGAGTGGCTTCTCTTAGTGCCATTTCCCAAATGGTTAAAGGGCAAATGACGCCAATCCACGACTGGACGACCACTATTCCAATAGCGAATAAATGAAGTATTCTGAAGGCTCTATTCCTGACCCAATGCCAATTTAGAAAATATCCAAAATAAATGGCAAGAAGCCCGAATACGACAAAGAAAACGAACAATGCATGTGCGACTAAAATCGCATCTGCCAGCAATATTAACAGTGCTTCTTTCGACACACTTTTTCACCTAACGCTTTGCTCAGCCGATGAACTAGCACCAGTTGGCTGGGGTGCTGGAGCGCAATTTGGCCACTTTCTCATTTTGCTTTTAACGCCCCAAGCAGGCGCGTGTTTGTAGTGGCGCCGAAAGCGGAACGACAAACACGTTGGCCTGGCTTGGATTGTTATGTGCTTATTCCTTACAAGGGACGAACCTTGTTTGCGCATGGGCCCTTCTGGCCTTGACCCACTTCGAACTCAACAGCCTGGCCATCTTTCAGTGTTGCGAACCCTCCTCCTGCTTGAATTTCTGAATGATGAACAAACAGATCTTTACCGCCGTCTTCTGGAGTAATAAAGCCGAAGCCTTTATCTGCATTAAACCACTTTACTGTACCCTTACTCATGGTGTCTCTCTCATTGTGGTGATCTTTAAGAATCTATTTCAGTTATCACCATTACGGAAATAGATGTGAATTCAATTTGACGCGTAACGAGCCTGTAGAAAAACCCATTTTAGCCAGATCACACTTCCCATCTTCTGATTTTCCATGTCATGGCTCATCGGTTTTTGCTATTCAAGTATTATTAAAATGTATTGCTGCACAACACA
>NZ_JBFHQR010000112.1:0-8379 GCF_041592135.1 Porticoccus sp.
AAATCCGGGTCGCTGCTGGTCTGGCCGTCGTAGCGCACCTGCAGTTCAACGATTTCGCCCCGGCCCAGCTGGTTGCGATCCACGGTGGCGGTCAGGTTGTCGGCCCAGCTGTGAAAACTGAGCAGCAGCGCGGCGAGGATCAGCCATTGGCAGGGGGATGTCCGGTTAACGGCGATAGTCATGGGTGATTACCATCTTTGCTCGGTATTGCCCGGCGGGTTAATGCCGTGGCGTTGTTCGAAATTGCGTTTTTTGGCTTCGTAACGGAATTTTTCCCGCAGCAATCCACCGGGATCATCGGGGATTTTGCGCAACCACTGTTCCATGGCCTGTTTTTCCTCGTCGCTCATCTCCGGGGCGGAACCCTGTTGTGGTTGACCGGATGGCTCCGCCGGCTGTTTTTCAGCGTCTGCCGGTGCGCCCGGTTGTGGCTGCCCGGTCTGTTGTTGCGGTTCAGAGGGTGGCTGTTGCTCCGACTGTTGCTGCTGCGGAGCTTTTTCGGTTGAACTCTGCTGGTCGCTGTTTTCGCTGTCGTCCTTCGGTGGCGGCGAGGAGGATTGATCCTGCTGCGGATTGTCCGAGGACTGATTTTGCCCGGAAGGCGGCGAGTTTTCACCGGCCTGATCGCCGGACTGTGACGGGTTCTGCTGGTTCTGTTGCTGCTGGTCGTTGGCGGAATCGCTCTGCTGGTCTTGCTGCTGATTCTGTTGATTCTGCTGTTGCTCGAGCAACTGTTGCACCAGCTTGCGATTGAACTGTGCGTCTTCCATTTCCGGCTTCTTGGCCAGTGCCTGGTCATAACCCTGTAGGGCCTCCTCCAGCTTGCCGGCTTTGGCCAGGGCATTGGCGCGGTTGTACAGGGCGCTGGCGGCATCCTGCTGATAAAGCTGTTGCGCGCTGTCGTAGTCGCCGTTGCGGTAGGCGGCGGCGGCTTTCCAGTCGGGATCTTTAAAGGTCTGCTGGGCACTCTGCGTGTCGCCGCTGGCCATCGCCTGGGCCGCCTGCTGGTCGGCTGTCTGCCACAGGTCATGCCAGCCGAAGGCCAGGGCCTGTTGCGGACTGCCCAGCAGCGGTAACAGCAGCAGTCCCGCCAACAGGCCCCGGCGGAAGGCCAGTAACAGAATCGGCAACATGGGCAACACCAGCCAGTAGCCCAGGTCGTGCCAGCTGTCGAAGGTGCGCTGCAGCTGTTTGCCGGGCGAACCGGGTTCCATGCTGAAGCCCTTGGCGAGGTAGAGAATATCGCTGTCGTCCGCGCTGAGGCCGCTGTAGCGGCCGTCAAAATCGCTGGCCAGCTGTCGCAGGGCGGACTGGTCCAGTTTCGGGATGACGATGGCGCCGCCGTTGTCTTTGGCAAAACCACCCTGGCTGAGGGGAATGGGCGCCCCTTCCGGGGTGCCGATGCCCAGTACCGAGACGCGGAAATCCCCCACATCGTTCAGCAGGGAAGACAACTTGTCCCTGGCGTTGGGGGACACGCCATCGGTTATCAACAGAATATCGGCCCGGTTGAGTCCTGCATTCAGGGCCAGTTCAATGCCCTTGCTGAGAGCTGACTCCACGTTGCTGCCCTGGCCTGGCATGATGTTCGGGTCCAGGGCCGGCACCAGTGCCGCGATGGTGGCGGCATCATCGGTGAGGGGGCTGACCACGAAACTGTCGTCCGCGTAGGCCACCAGCGCGGTGGTGCCTTCCTTGCGCTGTTGCAGCAGCTCAATCAGCTTCAGGCGAGCGCGGGTGAGGCGATTGGGTTTCAGGTCCTGGGCCAGCATCGAGGGCGACAGATCAAACAGCACCAGCAGGGCACTTTCCTGTTTGTGGACCGGCAGCGGGGCCTGCTCCCAGGTGGGGCCAGCCATGGCCAGGGCCGCCAGAATCCAGCCGGTCAGGGCGGCGGCCACCAGTGAGTGACGCTGTTTGACGGCACTGCCGTCCACCAGCAGCGGCCACAGCTCCGGCGCGATCACCTGCTGCCAGCTGCCGCCGTGGTGTTGTTGCCGCAACAGCCACCAGGCGGCGGCCAGTGCCGGCAGCAGCGACAGCAGCCACAGCGGGCGCAGAAAATGGAAATCGGCCAGGGTGGTCAGCACGGCCATCAGCGATTCCCCCGACTGGTCAGCGGGGCCAGCAACAGGCTGGACAGCAGCGCCAGGCTCAGCGGCCAGTAAAACAGCGCCTTGCTGGGGCGCAGGGTTTCCGCCTCCTGTTCCACCGGTTCCAGTTGATCCAGTTGCCGGTAGATCTGCTGCAATTCTTCCGGGTTGCGGGCGCGGAAATAGCGCCCGCCGGTCTTGTCGGCGATGGCTGTCAGGGTACCTTCATCGAGATCCTGGGAGGGATTGACCCGGCGGGTGCCAAAGAAACTGCGCTCCAGCATGACGTCGGCGCCGATGCCGATGGTGTAGATGGTGACGCCTTCGTGGGCGGCGATATCAGCCGCTTCCAATGGCTGTACTTCCCCGGCGGAGTTGGCGCCGTCGGTGAGCAGGATCAGCACCCGGTGATTCTGGGGCCGCGATTGCAGTCGCTTCACCGCCAGGCCGATGGCGTCGCCGATGGCGGTGCGGTCGCCGGCAAAGCCGATTTGCGCTTCCCCGAGCAGGGTATTCATGGTCTGCCGGTCAAAGGTCAGCGGTGTTTGCAGGTAGGGGCGGGTGCCGAACAGAATCAGGCCGAGGCGATCGCCCTGACGGCGTGTCACAAACTCGCTCACCACCTGTTTGACGGCGGTGAGACGATCCACGGATTCCCCCTCCAGCACCATGTCGGTCTGCTGCATGCTGCCGGAAATATCCACGGCGATCAGCAGGTCGCGGCCGGTGCTGGGCAGTGCCACCGGGTCGCCGATCCAGGTGGGCCGGGCGGCGGCCAGCAGTGTGCCGGTCCAGGCGAGGATCAGCAGCACCAGGCTGAGCCACTGCCAGTAACCTGCCTGACGGCGGGTTTGTGTCCGGGCCGCCAGGGCAACGTAGACCGGCGCCTTGAGTGCCGGCGTCAGGGTTTCGGTGCGGCGGCGCAGGAGCCGGTAGAGCAGGGGTAGCGGCAATAACAGCAACAGCCAGGGCCACTCAAAGCTCAGCATGGTCTACCCCGGCGATGTCGTTTGATCCAGTGTTTTGCCAGGGTTTGCAGTCCGTCCAGCGCCCCTTCGGGAATCTGCGGGTTGGCCTGATAGGGTAAATCCCGGAGCTGATGTTGCAGCGCTTCGTCAAACGGCGGTTTGCGACAGCCCAGGTTCAGGCGCGTCAGCAAGCGCGGCAACAGTTCCGATTCCAGCCCCTGGCCGGGGTAGGCGGTTTTGGCGGTGCGGCGCAGCAGTGCCAGAATGGCCTGGCACCGTTCCAGTGGTTGCCGGGCGTGTGCGGTTTCCAGTTGCGTCAGCGCCAGCAGGGCCTCGCGCCGGTAGCGATTGGCGCGCTGATGCATGATCAGCCAGCGGACAGTGAAAATGAGGGTGGCGATGAGCAGCAGTGCCAATAACCACCAGCCCGGTGCGGGGGGCCACCAGCCCACCGGTTCCGGCAGGTGGATATCCCGCAGTTGTGCCAAAGGATCCTGGGGATTCACCGGCGGCGCCCCTTCTTTTTGCGGCTGTAGGCCTGTTGCAGGACCGGCAATACGGATTCGGCGGTATCAAAGGTCAGCAAGCCCATCCGCAGCTGGCCGGCCAGTTGCCTCAGTTTGCTCTGGCGATCCCGAAACTGCTGTTCAAACTGCTGGCGCAACTTGCCGTCGCGACTGTTCAGGGCAAAGCGCTGCTCGCCATTGCTGACCTGATAGAGGGCGGGGGGCGGCAGGGCTTTTTCCAGGGGATCAAACACCTGGCAGAAGGTGATATCGCAGTGGCGGGCCAGTTCGAACAGGTGTTGCTCGCAATCCCGGTCGAGGTCGTGGAAATCGCTCACCAGGAACAGGGTGGAGCCGGGCAGGGCCACCCTGCGGCAGTCCCGCAGGATAGTCGCCATGCTGTTCTGGCCGGTGTCCGGCCGGGTCAACAGTTCACTGAAATCCCGCAGCCGGTGAATCAGTTGCAACACCGCGTGGTGGCTGCGCCGGGGGCGAATTTCCACCTGCTGCCGGGCGCCGACGATCAGCCCGCCCACCCGGTCGTTGGCATTCAGCCCGGCCCACCCCAGGGCGGCGGAAAGCTGGCAGGCGACCACGGATTTCAGTGCGCGGGAGCCAAAGAACATGCCGGGGCGCAGATCCGTGACGATCAGCACCGGTCGCTCCCGCTCTTCCCGGAACAGCTTGGTGTGGGGTGTGAGGGTGCGGGCGGTGACCCGCCAGTCGATGGTGCGGATGTCATCCCCCGGCTGGTACTGGCGCACCTCCTCGAAATCCATGCCGCGGCCACGACTGCGGGACTGGTGGCCGCCCATCAGTGCCGTGCGCGCCATCAGTCTGGGAAAAAAATTCAGTTCCCTGGTGCCATGGCGCATGCCCACCAAGGTGGCGACATCGGCGATAGCCGGGTTGTTGAGGTCCGGGTCGGTCATGGATCAGGCGGAGGGAACGTTGGCAATCAGGGTGTCGATCACCCGGTCCGGATTAATGCCGCTGGCTTCGGCCTCGAAGCTGAGAATCAGCCGGTGGCGCAGCACATCGTGGGCGACAGCGCGGACATCGTCCGGGGAGACGTAGTCGCGGCCGTTTAGCCAGGCATTGGCGCGGGCGCAACGGTCGAGTGAAATGGTGGCCCTGGGGCTGGCGCCGTATTCCAGCCAGCTGCCCAATTGCTCGCCGTACTGGGCCGGGTTGCGGGTGGCGAGGATCAGCTGGACGATATACTCCTCCACCGGTTCCGCCATATGCACGGAGAGCACTTGTTTTCTGGCCTCCAGCAGGGTTTCCACGGAAATTTCCTCCACCGGCTCGGTCGGGGTGTTCAGGGCTTCGCTGCGGGCCAGTCGCAGAATTTCCCGCTCGGCTTCCGCCGCCGGGTAATCCACATTGACGTGCATCAGGAAGCGATCCATCTGTGCTTCCGGCAACGGGTAGGTACCTTCCTGTTCAATGGGATTCTGGGTGGCCATCACCAGGAACAGCCGGGGCAGGGGGTAGGTGCTGCGCCCGACACTGATTTGCCGTTCCGCCATGGCTTCCAGCAGTGCCGACTGCACCTTGGCCGGGGCGCGGTTGATTTCGTCCGCCAGCACCAGGTTGTGGAAAATCGGCCCCGGCTGGAACTGGAAACTGCCGTCTTCGGGACGGTAGATGTCGCTGCCGGTGATATCGGCGGGCAACAGATCCGGGGTGAACTGGATGCGGTGAAAGTCGCCGCTGATGCCCTCGGACAGGGTCTTGATGGCCTTGGTTTTGGCCAGGCCCGGCGCGCCCTCCACCAGCAGGTGACCATCGGCCAGCAGGGCAATAATCAGTCGATCAATCAAGTGCGGTTGGCCGACGATCTGGCCGTTGAGGAAGTCGCGGAGTTGCAGGATTTTTTGCTGATACATCATGCTGGTGGTTACTTCTTGTTTGGTTGAGGCGATGGATTGTAATGCCTATGGGCCGGCAACCCAAACAGGCGCGACCCGACGAGGTTAATCTAGACTGTAGGTGCTGGACGAAGTTCAGTTATCAGGCGCAGGAGCGCATAATTGGCGGGTATCGATAAAAAAATAATCAAAGGAAGGGGTGCGATGCAGGTAGTTTCAAAGGGGGATTTCTTTTCCAGTCTCGAGGAGCAGTTTCGGCACCTGTATGCGCCGCAACTGGTCAGTCAATTGCTGCCCTTTGCCCACAAGCTGTTTGACCTGTTTCCTTTGGAGGAGTTGGCCGAAGAGCGCATTGAGGATATTCAGGGCTTCGTGCGCAGCCTCTACAACTTTGTCGGCAAGATCGACCCGGGGCGCGCCAAGGTGCGGGTGTTCAATCCGGTGCTGGAAGAGGATGGCTGGGTCAGCGATGCCACGGCTATTTTTGTCCTGCAGCGGGATATGCCTTTTCTGGTGGATTCGATTCGCATCCTGCTGAACCGCGCCGGCATGGACGTGCAGGTGATCAAGAGCACAGTGCTCAATGTGGTCCGCGATGCTGAAGGCAACCTGGTTGACCCCTTTGGCAGCGCAGATGATCCCGACAGCCGGGCCGAGGCATTGATTTTCATTGATGTGGACCTGCACAGCGTGCGGGACGAGCTGCAGGCGCTGGAACACGAAATCCTCGACGTGCTGGGGGATGTGGAGGTGGTCACCGACGATTTTCGGCCGATGACGGAGCAGCTCGACAAGGTGATCGGCGAAGTGCGGGAAAACCACGCCAGGCTGCCCCACGACGAAGCCTCGGAGCTGGCTGCGTTCCTGGAGTGGCTGCGGGACGGCGCCTTTATTTTCCAGGGTGTGGCCGAGTTCCGGCTGTTAAAAGGGCGCCACCAGCCGGGCCTCAAACCGGTGACAGAGCGGCAGCTGGGTATTTTCAGGCGGCACCATTTGACCGGTGACAAGGTTCTGCTCACCGAACTGAGCGCGGGTATCCAGGCTTTTTACGGGGATGTGGCGCCGATGGCCTTTACCAAGTCGTCCTGCCGCTCCCGGGTGCATCGCCAGGCCTATGCCGATTTTATTGTCCTCAAGCATTACGATCGCCAGGGTGAGGTGGTGGGTGAATACCTGTTTATGGGGTTGTATACCTCGGCGGTCTATCGCATCAGCCCGTTCCAGATACCGCTGATTCGTCAGCGCGTACAGCGCGTGCTGGAGCGCACCAGCTTTCTGCCGGGCAGTCACGATTTCAAGGGACTGCGCCAATTGATCGAGGTGCATCCCAGGGATGAGTTGTTCCACTCTTCAGTGGATGAACTCTATGAGACCCTGATCGGCATCTGGCAGATCAGTGAGCGCCGCATTGTGCGGCTGTTTGTCCGCGTCGACCCGTTTGAAAAATTCGTCAACTGCCTGGTGTACATGCCGCGGGACACCTATCGCACCTCTATTCGCACGCACATCGAGGAGGTATTGAAGGCGGAGTTCGATGCGGAGGAATGTGAATTCAACACCAGCTTTTCCGAGTCCATCCTGGCGCGCACCCAGTATGTGTTGAGGATCGACTCCAGTCGCCACCGGGACGTCGACCGGCGCGCGCTGGTCAACCGTATCGTCTCCATCACCCAGGACTGGGGCGATGACCTGGAGGTGGCCGCTCTGGAACAGTGGGGTGAGGAGCAGGGCCGCATCATGGCCGAGAACTACCGGGATGCCTTCCCGGCCAGCTACCGGGACCACTTTGATCACCGTTCGGCCATCCACGATATCGGGCTGTTCCACAAGCTGCGGGGCGAAGGTGAGATCGCCACCAGTTTCTACCAGCCGGTCGGCGCGGAACGCAATGTGATGCGCTTCAAGCTGTTTCACCGGGAGCAGCAGCTGGAGTTGTCCGAGCTGGTGCCGATGCTGGAAAACCTCGGTTTCCGGGTGCTGGGCGAACACCCCTACCAGATTCTGCCCCACCCGGGCGGCCACATCTGGCTGCACGATTTCACCCTGCGGTTTGCACTGGATGTGGATGTGGATGTGTCGCTGGTGCGCAATGCCTTTCAGGATGCCTTCGTGGCGGTCTGGGCGCGGCAGACCGAAAATGATCGCTTCAACAATCTGGTGGTGGGCGCCCGGCTGGAATGGCGCACGGCGGCGCTGTTGCGCTTGTACGCCCGCTACATGAAACAGCTGGGCAGCAATTTCAGCCAGGATTTTATCGCCGATACCCTGGCGGCCAACCTGGAGGTGACGCGCAACCTGGTGGCGCTGTTTCGCTGTCTGTTCGACCCGAAACTGTTGGAATCCCACGGCGAGGAATACGGCCGTGCCGAGCGCCTCAATGACAAAATTCTTGAAATTCTCGATCAGGTCAGCAACCTCAACGCCGACCGGGTACTGCGCAGTTACCTGCAATTGATCAACGCCACCAAGCGCACCAATTTTTTCCAGCCGGACGACAGCGGCGAGAACAAGCCCTATATCTCGGTAAAACTGGCGCCCCGGGAACTCAGTGATGCCCCGGAGCCGCGTCCACTGTTTGAAATTTTCGTCTATTCCCCGCGCATGGAAGGGGTGCATCTGCGGGCGGGCAAGGTGGCGCGGGGCGGGTTGCGCTGGTCCGACCGATTGGAGGATTACCGCACCGAAATTCTCGGCTTGGTCAAGGCCCAGCAGGTCAAGAATGCCGTGATCGTGCCCACCGGCGCCAAGGGCGGTTTTGTCGCCAAACAGGTGCCGCGCAACGCCAGCCGCGAACAGCTGCTACAGGAGGGGATCGCCTGCTACCGGATGTTTGTCTCCGGCCTGCTGGATCTCACCGACAATGTGATGGCGGGGGAGGTGATACCCCCCAAATCGGTGGTGCGCCGGGATTACGACGATCCCTACCTGGTGGTGGCGG
>NZ_JBFHQR010000113.1:0-8210 GCF_041592135.1 Porticoccus sp.
GCCTTTCAAACAACGGTTGGCAGCTACTCGGATGCCGGGGTCAAAGCCGTCAACGAGGACGCCATCGGCGTGCGTATCCCCGAGGGCCATCTGCTGAATATCAAGGGCGCGGTGGCCGCCCTGGCGGATGGCGTCAGTACCGCCGAAGCCGGCAAGGAGGCCGCGGAACTCTGTATCAACAGTGTCCTCTCGGACTACTACACCACCCCGGAGACCTGGAGCGTCAAACACGCCATCCAGAAAATTCTCACGCCGTTGAACCGCCAACTCTACAACCTCGGCCATGAAATTCACGACGAGGCGCGCGGCTATATCACCACCCTGAGTATTCTGGTGATCAAGTCCCATCTCGGCTACCTGTTCCACATCGGCGACAGCCGGATCTACCGGCTGGGTGCGGAGGAGCGGCAGTTCACCCAGCTGACCCGGGATCACACCGCCGGTATCTCCGCGGAACAGAATTACCTGATTCGCGCCATGGGCATGGACACCAGCCTCAATGTGGATGCCAGTGTCGTCACCCTGAAGCAGGGGGATATTTTTCTGCTCTCCAGTGACGGGGTGCACGACTTCCTGCCCCCCGAGACCCTGCGCCAGTTGATTGAGGCCCATGCCGACGATTACGACGCCGCCTGCCGCGCCATTGTCACCGCTGCCCGGGAGTCGGGCAGCAATGACAATCTCAGCTGTGTGTTGCTGCGCATCGACCGGCTGGGGTTGGAAAATATCGAGGACCTCAACGAGCGCCTGACCCGGCTGCCGTTCCCCCCCGACCTGTATCCCGGCCTGAAAATCGACGGCTATGAGGTGCTGGCGGAGATGTACGCCAGTGAGCGCAGCCAGTTGTATCGGGTCCGGGACATGGACAGCGGCGACGAGCTGGTGATGAAGACCCCGTCCCGCAATTACTGTGACAACCCGGCCTATATCGAGCGTTTTATCATGGAGGAGTGGATCGGCATTCGGGTCGACCACCCCAATGTGGTCAAGGTGATCGCGCCGCAGCAGGAGCGCAGGTTCCTCTACTATCTGATGGAGCTGGTGCCGGGGGTAACCCTCGATATCTGGCTGGATGGGCATCCGGAGCGCCGGCCCCGCGACCTGATCGGGCTGGTGGAGCAGATCGCCGAGGGCCTGGAGGCGCTGCATGAAAAAGAGACCGTGCACCAGGACCTGAAACCCAGCAATATCATGGTGACCCCGGATTTCACCATCAGGATTGTCGATTTCGGCTCGGTCTATGCGCCGGGTCTGCACGAAATCTTTACCCCGGTGAACCGGGAAGTGGCGCTGGGCACACTGGACTACGCCGACCCGTCCTACCGGTTCCGCATCAATACCGGTATTCGCGGCGACATCTATTCCCTCGGGGTGATCGCCTATGAGATGTTTACCGGCTTCCTGCCCTACGGCACCCGCATGGAAAAATGCCGCGCGCGGGAGGATTTCCTGCGCCTGCGTTACATTCCCAGCTATCATCACCGGGACGTGATTCCGCTGTGGTTCGACCGGGCACTGGAAAAGGCCGTGGCGATCGAACCGGATCATCGCTATGACAGCCTGCGGGCGTTTCTGAACGATCTGAAACAGCCGAATCCGGAATTTCTCAAGGAAGACCCGCAACAGCACGGCGAAAAGGATATGCTGCTGTTCTGGAAAATGCTTTCCTTTGTATTATTCGGGTTGCTGATCATGTCGCTGCTGGTGTCGGCGAGCCGCTGAAGCTGCCGCAGATACCCTATTCGTCGCGATGCACATTCATGTCCCGAGAAACTGACCACAAACTGAGAGACCCATGTCCCACGCTGCCAAAGAATTCACGCCCCTGAACATTGCCGTACTCACCGTTTCCGATAGCCGTAGCCTCGAGCAGGACAGCTCCGGCCAGTTGCTGGTGGATCGCCTCACCGAAGCCGGTCACCTGCTGGCCGACCGGGTATTGATCCCCGACGATGTCTACCAACTGCGGGCGGAGGTGTCCCGCTGGATCGCCGACCCCGCCGTGCAGGTGGTGCTGGTCACCGGTGGCACCGGCTTTACCGACCGCGAGTCCACCCCGGAGGCGCTGTTGCCGCTGTTCGACAAGCAGGTGGAGGGCTTCGGCGAATTGTTCCGGCAGATTTCCTTCACCGAAATCGGCACCTCCACCGTGCAGTCCCGCGCGGTGGCCGGCCTCGCCAATCGCACCCTGGTGTTCTGCATGCCCGGCTCCACCAACGCCTGCCGCACCGCCTGGGACAAGATCCTCGGCGAGCAGCTGGACGCCCGCACCCGTCCCTGTAATTTCATTCCCCATGTGGCGTTTGCCAAAGATTGTGAGAGTCGCGGATGAGCTGTTGTGACCAAACGGGCCTGATGACCGTCGAACAGGCTCTCGAAAAGCTGCTCGGGGCGGCCAAGCCGACCACTGAAATCGAAACCGTGCCCCTGATGCGGGCCCTCGGCCGGGTGCTGGCGGCGGATCAACAGTCGCCGGTGGCTGTTCCGCCGGCGGACAACAGCGCCATGGACGGTTTCGCCCTGCGCTTTGCCGACACCGCAGCCGACGGTGAAACCACCCTGGCCATCAGCCAGCGTATTCCGGCGGGTGCTGTGCCCGCACCGCTGCAAGCGGGCAGTGCCGCCCGCATCTTTACCGGCGCCGAGGTGCCCCCCGGGGCCGATACCGTGGTGATGCAGGAGCAGTGCCGCTGGGACGAACATCAGGTGACCATCGCGGCGGGGATCAAGGCCGACGCCAATATCCGTCCCCGCGGCCAGGATATTGAAGCGGGTGCCACCGTGTTGTGCCGGGGGCACCGTTTAAAACCCCAGGATCTGGGGTTGCTGGCCTCCATCGGCATCGCACAAATTCCGGTATTCCGGCGTCTGAAAGTAGCGCTGCTGTGCACCGGCGACGAGCTGGTGGAACCCGGCCAGCCGCTGCCGCCGGGGCATATCTACAATTCCAACCGCTACACCCTGGCGGGGCAGTTACAGGCGCTGGGGTTCGAGTGCCTGGACCTCGGCATCGTGGCCGACAGCGCCGCAGCCACCGAACAGGCGCTGCTCAAGGCCGCCGCCGAGGCGGATTGCATTCTCACCAGCGGCGGGGTGTCGGTGGGCGAGGAGGACCACGTCAAGGCCTGTGTGGATAAACTGGGTAGCCTCGATCTGTGGCGCATGGCCATCAAGCCGGGCAAACCACTGGCCTTCGGCCAAGTGCGGGGCACGCCCTTTATCGGCCTGCCCGGCAACCCCGCCTCGGTGTTCGTCACCTTTGCCATCGCCGCGCGCCCGTATCTGCTGAAAAGTCAGGGCGCCAGCGATTACCTGCCGGTACCGGTGCCGGTGACGGCGGGCTTCGCTCGTAAGCATTCGCCAAAGCGCCAGGAGTACCTGCGCGCCAGGCTGGTTGTGGATGAACAGGGCACGGCGCAAGCGGAACTGGCGGGCAACCAGAGCAGCGGGGTGTTGTCCACCGCCAGCGCCGGCAACGGTTTCGTGATCCACCGCCTGGGTGAGGCGATCAATGAGGGCCAGACGGTGCCGTTCCTGCTGTTTTCCGAACTGTTGTTCTAACGGTTTTCCCGGTAATTGATCCGGCTGCGTTGCCGTGAAATGTCCCGGCTTCTATGCTCTAGGAAGAAGTGGTCGTTAGCTACACCGCGCTGATGAACAAATAAGAACAAGGACAAAGCACTATGGGCAATCGGGTGACCTTGGCCTTCCACGGCGCCGCCGGTACCGTTACCGGTTCGCGCTATCTGCTGGAAGTGGACGAGCGTCGGGTGCTGGTGGATTGTGGCCTGTTCCAGGGTTACAAGCACCTGCGGGAACGCAACTGGCGGCCTTTCCCGGTCGAACCCGCCAGTATCGAAGCGGTCTTTCTCACCCACGCCCATCTGGATCACAGCGGCTACCTGCCGCGGCTGGTCAAGGATGGTTTCAACGGCCCGGTCTATTGCACCCAGGCCACCAAGGATCTGTGCCGCATCCTGTTGCTGGATTCCGCCAAGTTGCAGGAAGAGGAAGCCGAGTACCGCAATCGCCACCAGTACAGCAAACACCAGCCGGCGCTGCCGCTGTATACCCAGCAGGATGCCAAAAAGGCCCTGGAACTCCTGGAAGTGGTGGGCTTCAGTTCGCGGGACAATCTGCTGCCCGGGGTGTCGCGGGGCAATATCGAAGTGGGGTTTTACCCCAACGGACATATTCTCGGTTCGTCGTTCCTGGATGTGAATATTGCGGGCCGCCATATCCTGTTCAGCGGCGACCTGGGGCGCAGCAACGATCTGGTGATGCATCCGCCGGAATTCCCGGTGTACTGCGATTACCTGGTGGTGGAATCCACTTACGGCAACCGCCTCCACGACAACCGCGATGTCTGGGAGGTGGTGGCGGACATCGTCAACGAGACGGTGTCCAGCGGCGGTTCGGTGTTGATCCCGTCCTTTGCCGTGGGGCGCGCCCAGTCGATGCTGTACCTGATTACCGAATTGCGCCGCCGGGAGAAAATTCCCTACCTGCCGATCTTCCTCGACAGCCCGATGGCGATCAGTGTCACCGAACTGATGCAACGCCATCACCGCTACCACCGGCTCAACAAGGCCGCCTGCCAGCAGCTTTCCCGGGATGTTACCTTTACCCGCGAGGTGGAGGAATCCATCGCCATCAATAGGGTAAATGTGCCCGCCATCATTCTTTCCGCCAGCGGCATGGCCACCGGTGGGCGGGTGCTGCACCACCTGCAACGGATGCTCGGCGACCACCGCAATACGGTGCTGTTCGCCGGCTACCAGGCGCCGGGCACCCGCGGCGCCCGGCTGGTGTCCGGTGAGAGGCAGGTGAAGATCTTTAACCGTTACTTCGACGTCAAGGCGCGGGTGGAAAGCCTGGATTTCCTGTCCGCCCACGCCGATCGGCTGGAGTTGTTGCGCTGGTTACAGCAGCTGCCCACCGCGCCGAAACGCTGCTTTATCACCCACGGCGAGGAGGAAGCCGCCGACCAGTTCCGCATCAGCATCAGCGAGGAGTTGGGCTGGAATGCCTGTGTGCCGGATATGGGTGATAAGGTGATTCTCTAAGTAGCCCGCTGACCGCCCCGAAAACGTATTGCTACCTGGGTGCCGTCAGCGGCATCTTGTGAGATCAGGCGCCGCACACCACTTCGAAAGTGAACTGCTTGTCACAGCCGAGGCTGTTGCTGACAAAGCAGTTTCGCTCGGTTTTCTCCAGCACCTTTGCCGCCTGTTCCCGATCACCGCCGGCGGGAATCACCAGCCGTGCATGGCTGTCGATGCGGGTGAATTTCACGCTGCGCTCCACCTTGTCCAGCACCCCTTCGCTGTGGCAGTGAATTTCAGACCACTCCAGTTTGGCGACATTGGCGATGGCCTTGAAGGTCAGCGTTAGGCAGTTGGCGACAGCGGCCAGCAACATTTCCTCGGGGGTCCAGGTGTCGCCGGGGCCGTCGAAGTTGAGTGGCGGCGCGACTTCCAGGGTGCAGCCATTTTCCAGGGTGGACACCAGATGGGTATCCGGGGTGCCGTAGGTGCTGGCGCGGTAGGCGTGGGGCAAGGGTTTCATAGGGTCAAATCTCGCTCATCAGTCCTCGTTGTTCCAGCGCTCAGCCCGCTGCTGGTCGCTGTCCTTTGCCTCCACCCAGTGGCCGCGGCCATCCCGGTGAAGCTCCTTCTTCCAGAACGGCGCGCTGGTTTTCAGCACATCCATAATAAATTCGCAGGCACCGAACGCCGCTGCCCGGTGGGCACTGCTGACCCCGACAAACACAATCTGCTCGCCGGGGGTGAGTTTGCCAATGCGGTGGACAATGCGGATATCGATCAACGGCCAGCGCGCGGTGGCCTGTGCGGCGGTTTGTTGCAGGGAGGCCTCGGTCATGCCCGGATAGTGTTCCAGCTGCATGGCGGCCAGGGGATTGTCGGCGAGGTCCCGCACCAGCCCGGTAAACACGGCAATGCCGCCCACCTCGGTGTTCCCTGCCTGTAACTGGCGATATTCCCGGCCGACGTCGAAATCCTCAATCTGTACCGAGATGGAAATCATCCGCCGGTTACCGGGGGGAACAGGGCCACCTCATCGCCGTCGTTGATGGCGGCGGCCTCACCGGCCATCACCTGATTGACGGCGCACAACAGGGTGCCGGTGCCGAGGCTCTGTTGCCACTGGGCATCCCGCTGCTTCAGTTCAGTGAGCAGATCGCCGATATTGTTCACGCCGTCGGGCAGGGGCAGTTCCAGCTCGCCGGTGCCCAATTGCTCCCGCAGGCTACCAAAAAACAGAATTTTCACGGTGTCACACTCCAGTGGCCGGACTTGCCGCCGGCCTTCTCCAGCAGGCGGGTGGACTCGATCACCATGCCGCGATCCACCCCCTTGCACATGTCGTAGATGGTCAGTGCCGCCACCGAGACCGCCGTCAGGGCCTCCATTTCCACGCCGGTCTTGCCATCCAGCCCGCAGCTGGCGGTGATGCGCAGGCCGTTTGCCTCGGGCAACGGCTCAAATTCCACCTTGATGGAAGTGAGCATCAGCGGGTGACAGAGGGGTATCAGGTCTGAGCATTTCTTGGCGGCCTGGATACCGGCAATGCGCGCCACGGCCAGCACATCGCCTTTCTTGTGACCGCCGCTGCGGATCAGCTGCAGGGTTTCCGGCTGCATCCGCACCAGGGCCTCGGCGGTGGCCTCGCGGTGGGTGACGGCCTTACCGGCCACGTCCACCATGTGGGCATTGCCCCGATCGTCCAGGTGGGTCAGTTTGCGCATATCGGACAAGGGAAAACTCCGTACGTAGGTGATGTCAGCATGGCCACAGTCTAGCGCAACTGAAGGGATAAGCGTATTGAAGCAGGTCAACCCGACGCGCTTTCGGGCAGTACCAGAATGGCCCGGAAGTCGTTGACATTGGTGCGGGTGGGGCCGCAGATCAGCAGATCGCCGAGGGCGTCAAAGTACGGGTAGCAGTCATTGTTGGCCAGTTGTGTGGCGGTGTCCCAGCCCAGCTGGCGGCCCCGCTGCCAGCTATCCGGGCTGAGCAGCGCCCCGGCATTGTCCCCGGCGCCGTCGATGCCGTCGGTATCCGCCGCCAGGGCATAAATTCCCGCCGCGCCCTGGAGCGTATCCGCCAGTGCCAGCAGGTATTCGCCGTTGCGTCCGCCCTTGCCGTTGCCTCGCACCGTCACGCTGGTTTCGCCGCCGGACAAGATGACACAGGGGGGCTGCACCGAACCCTTTCCCCGCGAGATGGACAGGGCCAGTTGCGCGTGCTGCCGGGCCAGTTCCCGGGCTTCGCCGGTCAGCGCATCCCCCAGGGACAACACCGCCAAGCCGGCTGCTTCGGCCCGTTCGGCGGCCGCCGCCAGGGATTGGGCGGGGGTGGCGATGAGCCGGAACTGGCCTTGGGCCAGCGCGGGGTCGCCGGGTTTTGGGGTTTCCGAGGCCGCTGATTGCAGCCATGGGGTCATGGCATCGCTGAGCTCAATGTCATATTTGTCGAGGATGGCCCGGGCCTGGCTGGACGTGCTGGGGTCTGCAACAGTCGGCCCGGAAGCGATGACTGCCGGATCGTCCCCCGGCACATCGGAGATGGCCAGGGTGAGCAATCTGGCCGGCGCACAGGCCGCGGCCAGCCGCCCGCCCTTGATGGCGGAGAGATGCTTGCGCACGCAATTCATTTCGTGGATATCCGCGCCGGATTTCAACAGCGCTCGGTTGAGCTGTTGTTTGTCCGCCAGGCACAGACCGGGGGCGGGCAGCGCCAGCAGGGACGAGCCGCCACCGGAGATCAAACAGATGACCTGATCCGCTGCCGTCAGGTTGTCCACCAGTGCCAGCATCCGCCGGGCGGCCAACTCACTGTTGGTATCCGGCACGGGATGACTGGCCTCGATGACCTCAATCCGTTGCAACGGCTCGCTGTGGCCGTAGGCGGTCACCACCAGCCCGCGTAGCGGCCCGGGCCAGTGTTGTTCCAGCGCCGCCGCCATGGCGCAGGCGGCCTTGCCCGCGCCGATCACAATCAGCGGGCGGTTGCCCGACAGTGGTTCGCTGGCTAAAAACGGTGGCAACACCTGTGCCGGATCGGCGGTGGCCACGGCGGTGTGAAACAGGTCGATCAGTAACTGGCGCGGATCAAACTCAGGCATGGCAATGTGGGTTAATTTTTGCAATAAAGTCATTATGGCGATAGCACTGGTGCCGCGCCAGC
>NZ_JBFHQR010000114.1:0-8160 GCF_041592135.1 Porticoccus sp.
CATACTGCGCGGCCTCAAGGAGCGCTATGAGGTCCACCATGGGGTGGATATCACCGACTCGGCCATTGTGGCAGCGGCCAAGCTGTCCCAGCGCTATATCGCCGACCGCCAGTTGCCGGACAAGGCCATCGACCTGGTGGATGAGGCCGCCAGCCGTATTCGCATGGAGATCGACTCCAAGCCCGAGGAGATGGATCGCCTGGATCGTCGCCTGATTCAGTTGAAAATGGAGCGGGAAGCGGTCAAGAAAGAGGAGGATGACGCCTCCCGCAAGCGGCTGGAGAAAATCGAGAACGATATCGCCGTGATCGGCAAGGAATACGCCGATCTGGAGGAAACCTGGAAGGCGGAAAAAGCCGCCCTGCAGGGTTCTGCACAGGTGAAAAGTGATCTGGAACAGGCGCGTATCGATATGGATGCGGCGCGCCGCGCCGGCGACCTGGCCAGGATGTCGGAATTGCAGTACGGCAAGATTCCCGAGCTGGAAAAACAATTGGCGGCGGCCAGTGAAGCGGAAGGCCGCGAGACCCATTTGCTGCGCAACAAGGTCACCGAAGAGGAAATCGCCGAGGTGGTTTCCAAGTGGACCGGCATCCCGGTTTCCAAGATGTTGGAAGGCGAGCGGGAAAAACTGTTGCGCATGGAGGAGTCCCTGCATAAGCGGGTGATCGGCCAGCAGGAGGCGGTGGTGGCGGTATCCAACGCGGTGCGCCGCAGCCGGGCTGGCTTGTCCGACCCCAATCGACCCAATGGCTCGTTTCTGTTTCTGGGCCCCACCGGTGTGGGCAAGACCGAGCTGTGCAAGGCGCTGGCGGAGTTCCTGTTTGACAGTCAGGACGCCATGGTGCGCATCGATATGTCCGAGTTTATGGAGAAGCACTCCGTGGCCCGCCTGGTGGGTGCGCCCCCCGGTTATGTGGGCTACGAAGAGGGCGGATACCTGACCGAGGCGGTGCGCCGCCGCCCCTATTCAGTGCTGCTGCTGGACGAGGTGGAGAAAGCCCACCCCGATGTGTTCAATATCCTGCTGCAGGTGCTGGACGACGGCCGCCTGACCGACGGCCAGGGTCGCACCGTGGACTTCCGCAATACCGTGGTGGTGATGACCTCCAATCTGGGGTCAGATCGCATTCAGGCGGTGGTCGAGGATCGCTCGTTCGATACCATCAGTTTTGACGACAGCGCCGAAACGGACGATTCGACCACCAATGAAAATCGCTACCAGGCGATGAGAGAAGCGGTGATGGAGGTGGTTACAGGCCACTTCCGGCCCGAATTCATCAACCGCATCGACGAGGTGGTGGTGTTCCATCCCCTGGGCAGAGGGCAGATTCGCGGCATTGCCGACATTCAGCTGGGGCTGCTGAAAAAACGCCTGGCGGAACGGGATCTTTCGTTGGATCTTTCCGAGGCGGTGATGGACAAGATCTGTGAGGCGGGATTTGATCCGGTCTATGGTGCTCGCCCCTTGAAGCGGGCTATTCAGCAGTTGCTGGAAAATCCCCTTGCGCAACAGGTGCTGGCGGGGCGTTATGCGCCGGGCAATACCATTGAGGTCAGCTTGACGGGGGATCAGTTATCTTTTGGTGTGGGCTAAGCAGGTTGTGTAAAAATTAAGTTGCATTAAAAAAGGGTGGCCCAGTTAGTGGCCACCCTTTTTGTTTGCATCATATTGATTAGCAATGACGGTTTGTCACGCAATGGCTTAATCACAGAATTCTTTCACTTGCCCCTGGGATTTTTTCAGCCACTCCTGGCGCTCTTCTTCCGTCAGGTAGCGCTGCTCGCCTTTTTCCTCATCGTCATAAAGTATACGTGTGCGGTGAGTGAGTGAATCCAGATTCGTTCTTGCCCGTTGGCAGTCCTCAGCCTTTCGAGTCTTCTCGACAGCCAGCACCTCAGCTGATTTCTTCAGGGGTTCCTTGGGCTTCTCTTCGGCGGTTGTGGATGGCAGGGCATCCTCTTCGGCAGGGGAGTCGGGTTCTGCCGACTCGGCAGATTTGCCTTTGATCTTGATGACTTCAACCTGTTCTTCCAATGGTGGCTTTTCAGAGTAGTGCCAGGAACCCTGTTCATCCTGCCATTTGTAGATTTTGCCGGCGTGCAGGGGGAGGCACAGTGCCATTGCCAGGAGTGCCCCGAACACTTTGCTGAAATGCTTCATATCCATGAACCTGTTGAATTGCGTTGAATGCCGATACCTAGAAATCATCATAGCGGATTTATTGCAGCGATGTTGAGTACCTGATTGCAAAAATAATGGCAGATGCGAGGGGGTTCTGTCGATAACCGCTTGACTCCACAGCAATAAGTTAATAAAGTTGGGCGCTCTGCGAATGGCGCCTTGCCATTTGCACGCTGGGTCCAACCAGCTTGCCAAGTGAACGAAAACAGCGTTCGCCGGGCATCCAGACAGGTTCGTTTACCCACGGGCCTGACGCACCGAATACCACGAGCTTATCGTCGGTTGCGTATTTGCACTAGCAGACCTGTGATGTCACAGCGGTTGTCGTTTATGTCTATTGGCAGGCGGCCCGGTGTTGTGTTTTCAGACATCTTGAGGATTTGCACAGTGGAATTACTGTCTGGCGGTGAAATCGTCGTTCGCGCATTAAGGGATGCCGGTGTCAAGCATATCTGGGGTTACCCGGGTGGTGCGGCGCTGCATATCTACGATGCGCTTTTCCAACAATCTGACGTTCAACATATCCTGGTGCGACACGAGCAGGCTGCCGTTCACGCTGCGGACGGTCACGCGCGCTCCACCGGCGAAGTCGGCGCGGTGCTGGTGACCTCCGGTCCCGGTGCCACCAATGCCATTACTGGTATCGCTACCGCCTATATGGACTCCATTCCCCTGGTGGTGATTTCCGGCCAGGTGCCTTCCGCCAAAATCGGTGAAGACGCTTTCCAGGAAACGGACATGGTGGGTATTTCCCGCCCGATTGTTAAGCACAGCTTTCTGGTCAAGGAGCCCGGTGACATCGCCGGGGTCATTGCCAAGGCATTTTTCATTGCGGCCACGGGGCGGCCAGGCCCGGTCGTGGTTGATATTCCCAAGGACATCACTGACCCGAATAACAAAGTGGCATACGAGTATCCGGAGAAGATCAAGATCCGCTCCTACCAGCCCACCACCAAGGGTCACACCGGACAGATCAAGCGCGCCGTCAAGACGCTGCTGGCGGCCAAGCGCCCGGTGATCTACGCCGGCGGCGGCGTTGTTCTCGGTAACGCCTCCGGGCAACTGACTGAACTGGCCAAAATGCTCAATGCGCCGGTGACCAACACGCTGATGGGGCTGGGCGCCTATCCGGGTTCTGATCGCCAGTTCCTCGGCATGCTGGGCATGCACGGCACCTTTGAGGCCAATACCGCCATGCACCACGCCGATGTCATTCTGGCGGTGGGTGCGCGCTTTGATGACCGGGTGACCAATACCATCAGCAAGTTCTGCCCATCCGCCACCATCATCCATATCGATGTGGACCCCACCTCTATCGCGAAAACCGTTGCCGCGGATATCCCCATTGTCGGCGCCTGTGACGTGGTGTTGCAGGAGATGATCGAGCAGCTCGAGCACAGCGGCAAACACCCTGATGAACAGGCGATTGCCGAGTGGTGGAAGCAGATTGACGAGTGGCGCGAGCGCCACGGCATTTACACCCAGTCCCGCTATGAACCCAGTGTCGGTAACGTGATCAAGCCCCAGGACGTGATCAAGGCGCTGTACAAGGTGACCAATGGTGATGCCTATGTGACCTCCGACGTGGGCCAGCACCAGATGTTTGCGGCCCAGTACTACCTGTTTGACAAGCCCCGTCGCTGGATCAATTCCGGTGGCCTGGGCACCATGGGCTTCGGTCTGCCCGCCGCGATGGGGGTGCAGTTGGCTCACCCCGACGCCATGGTGGCCTGCGTGACCGGTGAGGGCAGTATCCAGATGTGTATCCAGGAGTTGTCCACCTGCACCCAGTACGGCCTGCCGGTAAAAATCATCAATCTCAACAACCAGGCCTTGGGGATGGTGCGCCAGTGGCAGGATATGCAGTACAGCAGCCGCTATTCCTCCAGCCTCTATGAGGACTCCCTGCCCGATTTCATCAAGCTGGCGGAAGCCTACGGCCATGTGGGCATCAAAGTGACCCATTTCGACGAGCTTGAGGAGAAGATGGCAGAGTGTTTTGCCCTCAAGGATCGGGTGGTGTTCATGGATATCTATGTGGATCGTTCCGAACACGTCTACCCGATGCATGTGGCCCCCAACGGTTCCATGCGCGATATGTGGTTGAGCAAGACGGAGCGCACCTGATGAGACGTATCATTTCTGTTTTGATGGAAAACGAACCCGGCGCCCTGTCCCGTGTGATCGGGCTGTTTTCCCAGCGCGGTTACAACATCGACAGCCTGACGGTGGCGCCCACCGAGGACCAGACGCTGTCGCGGCTGACGCTGACCACCCATGGCAACGATCATGTGATTGAGCAGATCACCAAGCATCTCCACAAGCTGATCGATGTGGTCAAGGTGGTGGATCTCACCGAGGGTCCCCACATTGAGCGGGAGCTGATGCTGGTCAAGGTAAAAGCGCACGGTGCCCAGCGGGCGGAGATCAAACGCTGTGTGGATATTTTCCGCGGCCAGATTATCGATGTTGGCACCAATGCCTACACGGTACAGATTGTGGGCAACAGTGATAAACTCGACGCCTTTCTTCAGGCCATCGGTGACGCGGACATTCTCGAAGTGGTGCGCACCGGGGTTTCCGGGCTGTCCCGGGGCGAAAAAGCGCTGCGGCTGTAATGTTTGGTTTAGGGGTTTTGCCGGTGGCCTGCTGAAGGCTGCTGCAAACCGTTTGATTTAGATTGACAAAATAACACAGGTGAAACAAATGCAAGTTTATTACGATAAAGACTGCGATCTTTCCATCATCCAGGGCATGAAAGTGGCCGTTATCGGTTATGGTTCCCAGGGCCACGCCCACGCCCTGAACCTGAAGGATTCCGGCGTGGATGTCACGGTCGGTCTGCGCCCCGGTTCCCCCTCTGCGATCAAGGCCGAAAAAGCCGGTCTGGCGGTAAAGAGCGTTCCCGAAGCCGTAGCTGCCGCCGATCTGGTGATGATCCTGACCCCGGATGAGTTCCAGTCCCAGCTGTACAAGAACGAAATCGAACCCAACCTGAAACAGGGTGGCACCCTGGCGTTTGCCCACGGTTTTGCCATCCACTACAACCAGGTGGTGCCCCGCGCCGATCTCGACGTCATCATGATCGCCCCGAAAGCACCGGGTCACACCGTGCGCAGTGAGTTCACCAAGGGCGGTGGTATTCCCGACCTGGTGGCGATCTACCAGAACGCCTCCGGCAATGCCAAGAATGTTGCACTGTCCTACGCCAGTGGCGTCGGTGGCGGTCGCACCGGCATCATTGAAACCACCTTCAAAGACGAAACTGAAACCGACCTGTTCGGTGAGCAGGCAGTGCTTTGCGGCGGTTGTGTCGAGCTGGTTAAAGCCGGTTTCGAAACCCTGGTGGAAGCGGGCTACGCGCCGGAAATGGCTTACTTCGAGTGTCTGCACGAGCTGAAACTGATCGTCGACCTGATGTACGAAGGCGGCATTGCCAACATGAACTACTCCATTTCCAACAATGCCGAGTACGGTGAATACGTCACCGGCCCCGAGGTGATCAATGCGGAGTCCCGTGCGGCTATGCGCAACGCACTGAAGCGTATCCAGAATGGTGAGTACGCCAAGATGTTCATCTCTGAGGGCGCTACCAACTATCCGTCCATGACCGCATATCGCCGCAACAATGCGGCTCACCAGATCGAACAGGTCGGTGGCCGTCTGCGTGAAATGATGCCCTGGATTGCTGCCAACAAACTGGTAGACAAAGAGAAAAACTAAGTCTCGCCAGGTAGCTCGGAAAAACCGCGCCCCGGCGCGGTTTTTTTGTCATGCCCTTTGATGTTTAATGGTGGTTGGTCGTTGCTGGCCACGACCAGTCGATGTTGGCTGAGTCAATCCCAGAGAAGTGAACATGACAGATAACGAAGATCCCACCCGTTCAGGCAGCAGTGAACAGCCATCGACAGAAAGTCCGGACAGTTCTCCCCCGGAACGCACCCGTCACAAGGGCATTTATTTATTGCCCAACCTGTTCACCACCGCTGCGCTGTTCGCCGGCTTCTATGCGATCCTGGCGGGTATGGATGGCAAGTTTGAAGCGGCAGCCATCGCCATTTTCGTGGCGATGATCTTTGATGGCCTGGATGGCCGCGTCGCGCGCTTGACACATACTTCTAGTGAATTCGGGGTTCAGTACGACAGTCTGTCGGATATGGTGTCGTTTGGTGTCGCCCCTGCGGTCGTGGCGTTTAGCTGGATGCTCAACGAGTTGGGCCGCGTCGGCTGGGCTGCCGCGTTTATCTATGCCTCCTGTGCCGCGTTGCGCCTGGCGCGTTTCAACACCCAGGTCGATGTGGTGGATAAGCGCTACTTCATTGGCATTGCCAGCCCGACGGCAGCGGCACTGGTGGCGGGGCTGGTGTGGAGTGGTTACGATGCGACGCCCTCCTCACAGCTTGCCGCGGTCGCAGCCCTGGTCACCGCCCTGTCCGGACTGCTGATGGTTTCCAATTTTCGCTACCACAGTTTTAAAGGTCTGGACCTGAAGGGCAAGGTACCCTTTGTGGTGCTGTTTGGTATTGCGATGGCTTTCGTGGTGATTACCATTGATCCGCCGCGCATCCTGTTCCTGATGGCACTGCTCTATTCATCGTCGGCGCCGGCCCTGTGGTTGTGGCGCAAGTTCCGCTCCGGCCGCAAGCAGGCCTGATTTGGCTGGGTTGGCAACCGTGCAAAAAGCTGGTTGAATTGTGCCTTCTTGCCCATCACTATTTCGGTTTCATGAAATGAACGCGCAGGTGAATCCTTTTTTAGCACCTGACCGGCAGCGCACATTGCCTGGGGGTGCTGCTATTCGTTTGCTGCTCCTGCCCTGAGGGGCATCTACTTTTTTCAAAACCGTCATTCCCATTTGCAAATGCCTCCCACCGCGGGGAGAATTCGCGTAATTATTTTGTCCAGCCCCTTTTGGTCGAGCCGCAGGGGCGCAATACCTGGAGCCGCAACTGATGGACAAACAACATCTGGTGATTTTTGATACGACTTTGCGCGATGGCGAGCAGAGTCCCGGCGCCTCCATGACCAAGGAGGAAAAACTCCGCGTGGCCAAGGCGCTGGAAAAACTGCGGGTGGATGTCATTGAGGCGGGTTTTGCCGTCTCCAGCCCTGGGGATTTCGACGCGGTGAAATCCATCGCCGAGACCATCAAGGATTCCACTGTCTGCAGTCTGGCGCGCACCACCCACGTGGACATCGAACGCGCCGCCGAGGCACTGAAGAAAGCCAAATCCGGTCGCATCCACACCTTTATCGCCACCTCGCCGATCCACATGAAATACAAGCTGCAGATGAGCCCCGATCAGGTGGTGGAGCAGGCGGTCTCGGCGGTGAAGCTGGCCCGCAACCTGATTGGCGATGTGGAGTTTTCCCTGGAAGATGCCAGCCGCTCGGAGTTCGATTTTATGTGCCGGATTATCGAGCAGGTGATCGATGCCGGTGCCGGTACCATCAACCTGCCGGATACCGTCGGCTACGGCTTTCCCGAGGAGTATGCCAATACCATCGGCCGCCTGATCGAGACCGTGCCCAACGCGGATAAAGCCGTTTTTTCGGTGCACTGTCACAATGACCTGGGGCTGGCGGTGTCCAATTCCCTGGCGGCGGTGATGAAAGGCGCCCGCCAGGTGGAGTGCACCATCAACGGCCTGGGCGAGCGCGCCGGCAACGCGGCGCTGGAAGAAATCGTCATGGCGGTGCGCACCCGCAAGGATATTTTCCCGGTGGAAACCCGTATCGATACCACCCAGATTGTGCCCACTTCACGGCTGGTCTCGAGCATCACCGGTTTCCCGGTGCAGCCCAACAAGGCCATCGTCGGCGCCAATGCCTTTGCCCACGAGGCAGGTATCCACCAGGACGGCGTTATCAAGAGCCGCGAGACCTACGAGATCATGCTCGCCCAGGATGTGGGCTGGGTGACCAACCGGCTGGTGCTGGGCAAACACTCCGGGCGCAACGCCTTTCGCACCCGG
>NZ_JBFHQR010000115.1:0-8122 GCF_041592135.1 Porticoccus sp.
GAGACAAACACAAAAAAACCCCGCCTAAGCGGGGTTTTTAATCAAAATCCGGTCTTAGGCGGAAATAACGTTCACATATTGACGGTTGTTTGGACCTTTTACTGTGAACTTCACTTCGCCATCCGCAGTGGCAAAGAGAGTGTGGTCACGACCGATGCCAACATTGTTGCCTGCGTGGAATCTGGTGCCGCGCTGACGAACGATGATGTTACCTGCAGCGACCTGCTCGCCGCCAAAGCGCTTGACACCCAATCGTTTACTTTCGGAATCGCGACCGTTACGGGTACTACCACCAGCTTTCTTGTGAGCCATGATATTCTCCTATTTACTCTCAACCAGCACTGATGCCGGTAATTTTAACTTCGGTGTACCACTGACGGTGGCCCATTTGATTGCGGTAGTGCTTGCGACGCTTGAACTTGATGATTTTCACCTTGTCCCCACGACCGTGGCTCAGCACCTCGGCTGTCACCTTGCCGCCCGCTACCAGGGGCGCGCCAATAGTGATGTTGTCGCCATCGGCAACCATCAGTACTTCGTTGAAATCAAAGCTCTCACCTGTGGGGACTTCCAGCTTTTCCAGGCGCAGGTATTCACCTTCCTGTACCCGGTGCTGCTTGCCACCACTTTTAATCACTGCGTACATATTATGCTCCGTATTCGCTCATGCCTGTTCTAAGCCGGGGGAACGATTTCCCCAAGGCCGGTTTTGCGAGGGCGTGAATTCTAAGTGAAAGCCCTCTCCACCGCAAGTACAAAACAGCCCTAAAACCCCGATGCTACCGGGCCCGAACTTGACAGGCTTGCCGCCCCTCACTAGGATGCCCATCCATCCTTATGACGCACTGCCACCATCATCACGCGCCGATAAATAACTGAACGACAAGGCTACGGCATGTTGCCCTTTCACGAAGCGGTCAAACCCCAGTTTCAACAGGTCAATGACCTGATTGTCAGCCAACTGCATTCCGATGTTGGCCTGGTGGAAAATATCGGCCAATACATCATCGACGCCGGCGGCAAGCGTCTGCGCCCCCTACTGGTTCTGTTGAGCGCCAATAGCTGCGGGTATCGAGGTGACCAGCACATTGCCCTGGCGGCGATCATCGAGTTTATCCACACCGCCACCCTGCTCCACGATGATGTGGTAGACACCTCTGATCTGCGCCGTGGCCGGGCGACCGCCAATGCCCGTTTTGGCAATGCGCCCAGCGTGCTGGTCGGTGACTTCCTCTACTCCAGGGCTTTCCAGATGCTGGTTGACATCGGCGATATGGAGATCATGCGCATTATTGCCGACACCACCAACATCATCTCCGAAGGGGAAGTCCAGCAACTGATCAATGCCGGCGATCCCGATACCAGCGAAGATGCCTATAGCGAAGTGATTCGCAAGAAAACAGCGCAACTGTTCGAGGCGGCCACACACACGGGCGCGGTACTCGCCGGATCCAATCGCAGCCAGCATGAAGCCATGCGCCTGTACGGACATCACCTCGGCATGGCCTTCCAGCTGGTGGATGATGCCCTCGATTACAGCGGCAACACGGACGAACTGGGCAAGAATGTCGGCGACGACCTCGCCGAGGGCAAGCCCACCCTGCCCCTTATTTACGCCATGCAGCACGGCACCCAAGCGCAGGCTGAGCTGATCCGAGGCGCCATTACCGACAGCGGCATTGATCAGCTCGATGCCATCCTCGAGGCCATTCACGCCACCGGCGCCCTGAATTACACCCTGGAGCGCGCAGGACACCATGTCCGGGCAGCACAAGCCTGCCTGGAAGGCATGCCGGATTCAGCTGAACTGCGCGCCATGTCCACGCTGGCCGACTTCGCGCTCAGCAGGACGTTCTAGAAACTGAACATTCACGCAAGACATTTCGGCCGTCAGGTTTGTTTGCCCCTTATCGCCCTCTCAAACAACCAGCACTCAGCTTATCGGGAAGTCTCCTGTCCCCCGAATGCCCAGATTTTCTGGACTTAACCATGGGATCGGCTAAAATTCGCCCCTTCGACCCGCAATCCACCAGAGTAACGTAAAGGCAACCCAATCAATGACCATATTTGTTCCCCAGTCGCAGCATTCATATACCCGCGAAGAAATCGTGGCTTGCAGCAATGGCGACCTTTTCGGTGAAGGCAATGCCAAACTGCCCGCAGACAATATGCTGATGGTGGATCGAATCACCCGCATTCACGCCGAAGAGGGCGAATACGGCAAGGGGATGATTACGGCGGAACTGGATATTCGCAAAGACCTGTGGTTCTTCGGCTGCCATTTTCACGGCGACCCGGTGATGCCTGGCTGCCTGGGTCTGGACGCCATGTGGCAGTTGACCGGCTTCTTTCTGGCCTGGAAAGGCAACCCCGGCCGGGGGCGGGCACTGGGTGCCGGCGAGGTCAAGTTTTTTGGCCAGATTCTCCCGGATGCCGAACTGGTCAGCTATCGTATTGATATTTCAAGAATCGTGGAAAGAAAGTTAAAAATGGCAATTGCCGACGGCAAGGTGTTTGTTGATGGTCGTGAAATCTACTCCGCCAAAGATCTGCGCGTCGGACTATTTGAATCCACTGACAACTTTTGATCCTTTCTATTACAATTACCGGATCTGATGGCCGGTCTGGGGAGTAACCGATGAAACGTGTGGTAATTACCGGAATGGGCATTGTCTCCTGTCTCGGCAATGACAAAGAAACTGTTACCCAATCACTGCTGGAAAGCCGTTCCGGTATCGTCTTTCGTGAAGATTTTCAGGCCATGGGCCTGCGCTGCAATGTCGCGGCCAGTCTGGATCTGGATCCGGCCGAACATATCGATCGCAAAGTACTGCGCTTCATGGGCCCGTCAGCCGCCTACGGCTATATCGCCATGGACCGCGCCATTGCCGATTCCGGCCTGAGCGATGACCAGGTTTCCAATGTCCGCACCGGACTGGTGATGGGCTCCGGTGGCGTCTCCGGCCAGATGTTTACCGAAACCATCGATGTGATGCGCGAACGCGGTATCAAAAAGGCCGGCCCCTACCGAGTCACCCAGATCATGGCCAGCACCGTATCGGCCTGCCTGGCCACGCCGTTTAAAATCAAGGGCACCAACTACTCCATTGCTTCCGCCTGTGCCACCAGCGCCCACAGTATTGGTCACGCCATGGAGCTGATCCAGATGGACAAACAGGACGTGGTGTTTGCCGGCGGCGCCGAGGAAATGCACTGGTCCATGGCCGGGATGTTCGACGCCATGGGCGCCCTGTCCAGCAAATACAACGACACCCCCGAAAAGGCCTCTCGCGCCTACGACGCCGATCGCGATGGCTTCGTACCCGGTGTCGGTGCCGGCTGCCTGGTGGTGGAAGAACTGGAACACGCCCTGGCCCGCGGTGCAAAAATCTACGCCGAAATCGTCGGCTACGGCTCGACCTCCGACGGTTATGACATGGTGGCCCCCTCCGGTGAAGGCGCTGTGCGCTGCATGAAAATGGCCATGGCCACCACCGATGGCGCCATTGATTACATCAATACCCACGGCACCAGCACACCGGTCGGTGATCTTCAGGAGCTGAAAGCCATCAAGGACGCCTTTGGCAATAACGTGCCGCCAATCAGTTCCACCAAATCCCTGTCCGGTCACGGCCTCGGTGCCGCAGGAGTGCAGGAGGCCATTTTTAGCCTGCTGATGATGGAAAATGACTTTATCTGTGCTTCCGCCAATATCGACAATCTCGACCCTGAAGCCGCCAACCTGCCCATTGCCACCCAACGGGTTGATAATGCCAACCTGCAGCGGGTGATGTCCAACAGCTTTGGTTTCGGCGGCACCAATGCCACTCTGGTCTTCCAGCGCTACAACTAGTCCTTGGCCAGCCCCGGGGCATCCCGGGGCGGCAAGAAAACCCCAATACATTCCCGGGCATTGTGTGTTGTAAATGATATCCACATCGGTTTACAGGCCCACCTTTGCCCCCCTCATCGCCATCATCGACTTTGCCATCGTCATTCTCGCCAGTGTCCTGGCCCACGCCTTCCGATTTGGCCAGGTTTCCATGGGCGCCAAATTTCAAGTGTTGGCGGGTGGCGCTGCCCTGCTGCTGGTGTTCTGCCTCACCATTACCAGCGTCTACGACTCCTGGCGCGGCAGGAAGCTGCTCACCCTGATCAAGCGCTACACCCTGGGTCTTGCCCTGGCACTGGCGATTCTCGCTATTTTTCTGGTCTTTACCAAAACCTCCGACCTCTTCTCGCGCCTGTGGATTGCCTACGCCATGGCCCTGGTATGGCTTGGCGGTGTCGGCTATCGCTGTATCCACTTTCTCTACCTGCGGCAGCTGCGGTTAAAGGGCAAAAACCTGCGCAGGATCTTATTCATCTCACCCGATATTGATCACTGCCGTGCCATTTTCAAGGCGGAAGAGCTGCGCCTCTCCGGTTATCAGGCGGTAGACTACCTGGGGGCAAAGCAGATCGAGCACTGGATCCAGAGCGGCAGCTTGATCGCCGAACTGAACCAGCGCCCCGCCGACGAGGTGTGGCTGGACATGCCATTGAGCATGGGCAGCTTTATCAAGGATATTGTCTACGAGTTGCGCCACTCGACCATGGACATCCGTTTTTTCCCGGACTTCCAGGATATCCAGCTACTCAACCACAAGGTCTCCAGCATCGTTGGGCACTATGCCATCGATATCAGCTGCACCCCACTGAGCGGGGTTAACCGGGTAGTTAAACGATTGGAAGACCTGTGTATTGGTTCACTGATCTGCCTACTCATCACCCCTGCCTGTTTGTTTATCGCACTGGCGATCAGGCTCAGCTCACCGGGCCCCATCCTGTTCAAGCAGTATCGCCACGGCCGCGATGGCCGCCGCTTTAAAGTGTACAAATTCCGCTCCATGGAGGTACATCAGGAAAGCGACGGTTCTGTCATACAAGCCCAGCTTGGCGACCCCCGGGTAACGAAGCTCGGCGCATTCCTGAGGCGCACCAGCCTGGATGAACTGCCCCAGTTCATCAATGTGCTGCAGGGACGGATGTCCATCGTCGGCCCGCGCCCCCACGCCCTGGTTCACAACGAGTATTACAAGGATCTGGTGGAATCCTATATGTGGCGACACAAGGTCAAACCCGGCATTACCGGTCTGGCACAGATCCGCGGCTATCGCGGCCTCACCGACACCCTCGATAAAATGGAAAAGCGCGTGGAGTGTGATCTGGAATACATCAATAACTGGTCACTGTGGCTCGACCTGAAAATCATCCTGCAAACCCTGGTGAAGGGGCTCATCCATAAAAACGCCTTTTAGCCTGCCACACTCACGCCAGGCTCACTGGCGCCAACACGCCGTTTCCCTCCTGCCCTCAAAGGGTTAGTATCGCTTGCATACCGACCATAACAACGGGGGATGCAGATGAAACTCTACGACTATCCAGGGGTTCCAAATCCCCGCCGCCTGAATATTTTCCTGGCGGAGAAAGGCCTCGACTTCCCACGGATACAAGTGGACCTGATGAACGGTGAGCAGCTCACCGAAGATTTCCGCAGCAAAAGCCCCAATTGTGATGTGCCCGTGCTGGAACTTGACGACGGCACCTGTCTTTCACAGACAAACGCCATTTGCCGTTACCTGGAAGCCGTTTACCCGCAACCTGCATTATATGGACGAACCCCCAGGGAAATCGGGCTGGTCGAAATGTGGAACAACATCTGTTTCACCAACGGCTTCCAGGCGGTTGCAGACCTGTTTCGCAACGGCCCGGACTGGTTTGAGGGGCGGGCGCTGATCGGTCCCCACCATTACAACAAGATCCCTGAACTTGTGGAGCGTGGCCGGCAACGCATCAACAACTTCTACCACGATATTAATAACCATTTGAGAGACAAGGATTATTTCGTCCAGGGCTACTTCTCGGTGGCGGATATCACCGCCCTGGCCACTATAGACTTCGCCATCTGGAGCGGCACGACTATTCCTCCCGAGTGTAAAAACCTGCTTGACTGGCATCAACGGGTTTCACAACGGCCCAGCATCAAGGCTAACCCATAAGCCCTCTGCGCCATGACAGTCACGGCTTTCCAAGGTACACTTCGCACTTGAATTTCTGGAATTGGAGCAAGGCATGGCCCGGGGTATCAACAAGGTTATTCTGATTGGCAATTTGGGCAAGGACCCGGAAACCCGCTATTTGCCCAGTGGCGGCGCGGTCACCAACCTGACACTGGCAACCAGTGAAACATGGAAAGACAAGCAGTCCGGCCAACCGCAGGAGCGCACAGAGTGGCACCGGGTGGTATTTTTCAATCGCCTGGCTGAGATCGCCGCTGAGTACCTGAAAAAGGGCAGCAAAGTCTATATCGAAGGCTCCCTGCGCACCCGCAAATGGCAGGGGCAGGACGGGCAGGATCGCTACACCACGGAGATCGTCGCCAGCGAAATGCAGATGCTGGATGGCCGTGGCGGAGCGGGCGGTTACAGCGACGAGATGCCGTCAACACAACAGGCGCCGGCGCAACAGGGTCGGCCCCAGGCTGCTGCTGCACCCGGCAACAACAGTGCACCGGACCCGGGTTTTGACAGCTTTGACGATGACATCCCCTTCTAAGCAAGCACCGACACATCCACAAAAAAACCCCTCTGCCGAGGGGTTTTTATTTTTCGCATCTCTTAATAACCAGAGAGGCCTCTAGGCCGCAGCGGGCTCCATGGGGCGCCCCAGGATCGTCTCCATCGCCTCGTGCTGGAACAGGTCATGATCCACTTTGAAATAGGCCAAGCGGTGTTCAGGTATCACCACGACATCGACTATCCCCGGCACCTTGCCGACAAAATCCGAAGCGACAATCCTTTCCTCTGGCCCAAGTGATACAACCAGGCTCTTGAGATGTCGCGGCCTCTTCATCGTCAAGGCCGCAAGCAGCCATAGGGAAATCATCGCAGCGGCCATCCAGAAAACCTGCTGATAGCCGTAATGATGGGCAACAAAACCACCCGCAACGCCACCGGCAAAAGCACCGAGAAACTGACTGGTGGAATAAATTCCCATCGCCGTTCCCCGCCCGCCCGCCGGGGCGGACTTGCTCACCAGCGACGGCAGCGTCGCCTCCAGCAGGTTAAAACCCATAAAGAACACAAACAGGCCAAACACGAACAACCACCTATTGGTCGCCCCCGTCCCCAACAACAACTCACCGACGCCCAGCACCACCACTGCCGCCACGAAGACCGGCTTCATCTTGCGCCGGGTCTCGGCAATGATGATAAAGGGCAACATACACAGGAACGACAATCCCATCGCCCCCAGGTAGATCAGCCAGTGATCACTGCGCTGGAAATGCAGACTTTGCTCAAGCATCACGGGCACCGCCACCCAACTGGCCATCTGGGCAAAATGCAGGGTGCCGATCCCCAGATTTAGGCGCAGCAGCTCAGTATCCCGAAGGAGTCGGCTGAACATGGCCGGAACGGCTTCGGCTTCCGCGTTGTGTACCAGCGTCGCGGGGGTGGGAATCACGAATATCAGAATCAGAATGCCCACAACGGCCAACACGGCAGCAATCCAGAACAACCCGGAGAGGCCCCACTTATGGGCAAGGATAGGTCCAAACACCATGGAAAACGCAAAGGAGATACCAATGCTGCCGCCCACCGCTGCCATCGCCTTGGTACGATTCTGCTCCGTGGTCAAATCCGACAACAGCGCCATAATGGTACTGGCCACCGCGCCCGCTCCCTGCATGGCCCGCCCGGCAATCAACCCCCACATGGAATCCGTCAATGCCGCCATCAGGCTTCCGACCAAAAACATCAACATACCACCGACAATGACCGGCTTGCGGCCAATGCGATCAGACAGGAAGCCGAGTGGAATCTGGAACAGCCCCTGAGTCAGGCCGTACACACCAAGTGCCAGCCCCACCAGAAAAGCAGTACTGCCCGCATAATTGCCCGCATACAGCGCCAATACCGGCAACAGCATGAACAACCCCACCATGCGGAAGGCATAGAGAGAGGCCAAACCAACCAGGCTTTTGCGTTCCAGTGAGTTCATGGGAATGACAGCGCTGACATCAGAAAGGGGGCATTATAAAGGGCCGGCAGAGGAATAAGTAGGGGAGTCGCGGCCTGCC
>NZ_JBFHQR010000116.1:0-7964 GCF_041592135.1 Porticoccus sp.
CACTAATTTGATTACCACTGCTGGAGGTCATTTTTGCTTCCAGCGAGGCGGAATGAGCGTGGTTTAGTTATTCTAAATGAGCGAATGACAACAACGCTGGGGGCAAAAATGGCCCCAGCCCTTCGGGTTGCGGCTAAAAAAAGCCACTCGTCGTTGCTCGTCACTCAGTTAGAACCACTAAATTCATTTCTCGCGCCTAGATTGGCGCTTTTTTAGTCACAACAGAGGCAACCAAATTAGTGTGAACAGGCCCTATCAAGAGAAGAGCCGTGCATGACTCCGCCACCAAACCAGCAGACTGAATCAGCGCCCGCCTCGCGCACTTATTGCGCGATGCCGAAAACCATCTGGGTGTTGGGCTTCGGTTCGCTGTTCATGGATATGTCCTCCGAGCTGGTCCACAGCCTGCTGCCGGTCTTCATGGCCACGGTGCTCGGGGCATCCATGGTCACCATCGGCATTATCGAGGGTATCGCCGAAGCCACCGCCGCCGTGGTCAAGGTGTTTTCCGGCGCCCTCAGCGACTATTTCCGCAAGCGCAAGTTTCTGATCGTGCTCGGCTACGGCCTGGGTGCCCTGGCCAAACCGATTTTTCCCCTCGCAACCACCATCGGCTGGGTGTTTGGTGCGCGCTTTGTCGACCGCATCGGCAAGGGCATTCGCGGCGCCCCGCGCGACGCCCTGATCGCCGATGTCACGCCGCCGCCCATCCGCGGTGCCGCCTACGGCCTGCGCCAGGCACTGGATACCGTCGGCGCCATTCTCGGGCCGCTGCTGGCGCTGGCCCTGATGGTCTGGTTCGCCAATGACATCAAAGCCGTGCTGTGGGTGGCGGTGATCCCGGCCTTTGTCGCGGTGGCGCTGTTGTTCCTGGCGGTGCGGGAGCCCGAGGCCCCGACGCTTGCTCCCGAACCCGCAGCGGGCGCAAAGCGCTCGATGCTGGCCGGAGCCGGGCATTTGCCGCTGCGCTACTGGCTGGTGGTGGCACTGGGGGCGATCTTTACCCTGGCCCGCTTCAGCGAGGCGTTTCTGATTCTGCGCGCCACCGATGTCGGCGTCGCCCTCGCCTATGTGCCCGCCATCATGGTGGTGATGAACCTGGTCTACGCCGTGTTTGCCTACGCGGCGGGGGCGGCATCTGACCGGCTGCCGGCGCGCACCCTGCTGGTTATCGGCCTGGGGGCGCTAATAGTGGCCGACCTTGTGCTGGCGCTGGCCGCAACTCCCTGGGTGGCGTTTGCGGGGGCGGCATTCTGGGGCCTGCACATGGCACTCACCCAGGGGCTGCTGGCCAAGCTGGTGGCGGATACCGCACCGGCAGCACTGCGCGGCTCGGCCTTCGGCATCTTCAATCTGGTGAGCGGCGGCGCCCTGTTGCTGGCAAGCCTGATTGCCGGATGGCTGTGGAGTGTCTTTGGTCCCGCTGCCACGTTTATGGCCGGTGCCGCCTTCGCCCTGGTCGCGGCCATGGGACTGCTGCTTTACCGCCCCAAACCACGGCTTCCAGTGTCGGGCTAACGGCCCCCAGAACAGCGGCGATTCAGCCCCAGGCCAGTGGCGACTGCCTGACGACCCATCAATTGCACGGCTTTTGCCAATCGCCATACCCTAAGCCTTCCCCTAAGTACCGGGTTATCAGTAAAATCGCCTCCTTTTTCATGTTTACGGAGCATGTGCCAGATGGGCAGAGCGTATCAAAACCGCAAAGATTCGATGGCCAAGACCTCGGATATGAAGGCTAGGGTATACAGCCGCTACGGTCGGGAAATCTATGTCAGCGCCAAGGCCGGGGGCATTGATCCCAACGGTAACCTGTCACTGCGCAGCCTGATTGATCGCGCCAAGCGGGATCAGGTGCCGGCCCATGTGATCGACAAGGCCATCGACAAGGCCAAGGGCGGCGCAGGGGAAGACTTTTCTCCCTCCCGCTATGAAGGCTATGGCCCCGGCGGCAGCATGGCGATCATCGAGTGCCTGACCGACAATCCCAACCGCACCTTCGGGGATGTGCGCCAGGCCTTCACCAAGACCAAGTGCAAGATCGGCACCCAGGGCACCGTCAGCCACATGTTCGATCATGCGGCGATCTTTGTGTTTCCCCACGACGATGAAGACGCCGTGCTGGAAGCCCTGATGGAGGCGGATGTCGATGTCACGGATATCGAAAGCGAAGATGGCAAGATCTCTGTTTTCACCCCGCACACCGACTACTTCAAGGCAAAACAGGCGCTGCTCGACGGCCTCGGCAACATCGAGTTCGAGATGGACGAAATCCAGTTCATCGCCAACACCTACACCACCCTGAGCGGCGACGATGTGGCCCTGTTCGAGAAGTTTCTCGGCATGCTGGACGATCTGGACGACGTGCAGCAGGTCTACCACAACGTCGAGCTTTCCTGACAGGCACTAAAGCGAACACCCGCGCCGGATAGTTTTCCGGCGCGCCCGCCTTTTTGCTGGGTTACACTGGGCCATGGCCATTGAAACCCTGCTGCTCACCACCACCGCCATCACCACCTTTTCGGGCGGCAGATCCCTGACCAACGCCAGCGGTTTTTTCTTCGAACACGGCGGCAAGCTGTTTCTGGTCACCAGCCGTCATGTGTTTATCGACGAAGTAAGTGGTCACTTCCCTGATCGCATCGAGATCGATCTGCATATCGACCACGACAATGCCACCCGTTCGGTGCGCTATTCGATCCCGCTGTATCGCAACCGGCAGCCCCTGTGGCGACAGGGCGTCGATTCCGCCGGCGCCATCGACGTGGCGGTCATTGAAATCGACCGAACCGCCCTGCCGGTGGAGGCATTCTATGCCGCGTTCACACCAGAACACCTCAACAAGGCCCAGGACAGTGTCGAAATCGGCACCCCGATGCTGATCATCGGCTTTCCGCTGGGCTTCCACGACACCCTGCACCATTTGCCGGTGGCCCGCCAGGCCATCAACGCCTCATCCTTCGCCCTGCGCTTTCAGGGACAGGGCTATTTTCTCACCGATGCCCGCACCCATAGGGGTACCAGCGGCGCCGCTGTGGTGATGCGCGCGGAGCAACTGGACGGCGAGTTGCCGTGGAAATTGATGGGCATACACTCATCCCGCATGGATGTGACCCGGGACACCCAAATCGACGAAGCCCTGGGGCTAAACTGCGCCTGGTTCCCGGATATTTTACTGACCCTGACGCGGTAGAAAGGCGAGGTGGAAGACGAGGTGGAAAGACGTGGACTTAGCCCAACTATTCAGACTCTACGCCCCCGCTGTTTATTTATTTTTTGGATTTTGAAGCATGATATAGAATGTAACTCTTCTTTCTTCCAGCGTGGCGATTTATGAAAAAACAATCGCACAACTTGCTGCTATACCAGATTTTTTTCGCAGTGACGGCCGCCTATGATGACTTCCACTGATCTATCTTTAGCGGTGAACCGGCGGAAGCTGGTCAAAACGACGAATCTGGCGATTATTGTACTCATCGCTTTTCTGGCCAGTCTGAAAATGATCCTGGTGGGCGCAAACCCGCCACCGGTTCCCGCACTTATCCTGCTGACAGGGCTTGGCGCCAATGCCGTTTATCTGTCGCGCAGAGGGTCTACTGAAAGCGCGGCTGTGGTACTCGTCGGCTTACTACTCTTGGGCTTGATCCTGGGCAGCCTGAATACCGGTGGCTTTAGCGGCCCGGTGGTACTGTTGTCACCCCTTATTCCCCTGTCGGCCATGCTGCTTATCAGCAACCGCGCTGCCTGGCTATCCCTGTGGTCGGTGGGTTTTGTGCTCGCAGGCCTGTACCTGCTCGATATTTACCAGTTGATTCCTGAAAACCCACACAGCGCGACCCTGCTCAAGTTCGGCCGTTTTCTCAGCGTTGCCTCGCTGTGCCTGATAGCCACAGGGATGATGTGGGGGCTGGCCCGCGAGCTCAAGGAGTCCCTTGCCAAGGTCAAGGGGGAATCAAACACCGACTTCCTCACCGGAATTTACAATCGTCGCGCGATTGAGAATATTCTTTTGCATGAGGTAAACAGAACCCACCGCGATGGCGACTGGCTGTCATTCATTATCGGCGACATTGATCACTTCAAGCTATACAACGACAGCAATGGCCACCAGGCAGGTGATCGCTGCCTGATCCTGGCGGCAGAGACTATCCGCGCCTGCTGCCACAGGGCGGCTGACGTTGTCGGGCGGTTTGGCGGCGAGGAGTTCGTCGTCATTCTGCCGGGTACTGGCCCGAAAGGGGCTGGCAAGGTGGCTGAGGATTGCCGCCGAAGCATACAGGCCCTCAACATTCCCTATGGGCCAGACGATCCACGGTCTGTCACCATCACCCTGGGATGCGTCAGCATCGCGGGAAGCCGAATTGAAAGCCTTGATCAGATCATCAAACTGGCAGATGACGCACTCTATCGCGGCAAACATCAGGGCCGGAATTGCGCTATCCACAGGGTGATAGAGGAAGAAGCCTTCTCCCGTGAGGTAACCCCCCGCAGAGAAGCCGGGAGCTGTTTGTAGAAGGGCAAGCAGGAATGTCCAATGATCGGCGGGGTTTAGCAGGCCTATAACTTACCCCAAATTTTCCCCCAAATATTATGCGTGCGGAGCAGCTGGACGGAGATTTGCCGTGGAAACTGATGGGCATACACTCGTCCCGCATGGACGTGACCCGGGATACCCAAATCGACGAAGCCCTGGGGGGCTGAACTGCGCCTGGTTTCCGGATATTCTATTGACACTGACGCGTTAAAACGCACCCCTGACAAAGTGTTCATTCCCGGGAAGGAAGAACCATGGGCCCACTTGAAATACTCGCTCTGTTTGCTGTGATGACGGTCTTGGCTCTTGTCCCCAGTACCAGTGTGGCACTGGTGGTCTCCCGCTCCGCCACGACCGGTTTTACGAACGGCGCCGCCGTCGCGGCCGGTATCGTGCTCGGCGATCTTATCTTGATCTGTTTTGCCATCCTGGGCGCGACGGCACTATCGGAGATGCTGGGGAGCCTGTTTCTGGTTCTGAAGTATGTGGCGGGAGCCTATCTGATCTGGTTCGGCCTTACCCTGTTGAGACCCAGAACCGCGACACCAGTGGAAGTTGCCAGTCCTTCGGTATCGACATTACCAACCAGCTTCCTCTCTGGCCTCGCCATCACCCTCGGGGACGTGAAAGCCCTGTTTTTTTACGCGAGCCTGTTGCCCGCTTTTGTTGACCCGGACAACCTTCGTGCAACGGACATTGCCATCCTCCTCGTCCTGACGGTCGTCACCGTCGGCGGCATCAAACTGGGCTATGCCTATGCCGCGAGACAATTGATTTCAGCTACCAGAGGCTTCAAGCCGGAAAGAGCGGTTAGCCTGGCCGCCGGCGGACTGATGATGGCCATGGGTGTCCACTTGATGACCCAGTAGCCCCTTTTATGGATAAACCCCAGTGGATGGAGTTAATGATGGAAAAATCACCTCAGAGCCAGTCGACAGACGCCCCTCTCAATCAAGCCGGAGCAGCCGTTGCGGAATACCCGGCACCCGGGGATACCACTCTTCCCGACCCCTTTTCCGAGTCAACCAGTTTCGCCTTCTCGGGCACCCTGGGCGGCGTGCGGACTTCTATGGGGCTCTTTCTCGAACCCCTGGAAATATTGCGCCACAACAATGGCGGCAGGTATCGCGCTTCGCTGATCGCCGTCAAACGAGGCGGCAAAGCGACTGGCCATAGGCGCTGGGAAGGTTTTGTCCAGGCATCCGGGGAAGAAACCTATACGGGCATGTTGCAAGAAACCCAGCCCGTAACGTCGTCCGACCACGAGCCCTCAGTCGTAGGTATACAAATAACCGCAGAGACGGCGGATCGGTACACCCTCGCTATCACCTCCGAAATCGGCGCGCTCGGCACCGCCCAGGGCCACAAAACCCCGACTTTGAGTCCTGCCAGCGACTCGGAGTATCTGCCGGAATCAAGTTACTGCCTTCAGGAGATCGACAGCGGCATGCCAGGTACCCGAAAACTGCGATTTCTGGTGTTCGGAGGCAACCTCAGTTGCGATGGTATCGATTACATGGTTTTCGAAGATCGCGTTGAATACGGGCTGCGCATTGGCGGGCGCGCTTCGGGCAACCCAATGTCCCCGTCCCTCCCCGACGGCACGGGGTTCCTGACGGCTATTCTCGCGGGCGCCCCGACACTGCCGCTGATGGCCTTCAGTGCCAACCAGGCCCTGCCCTGGCCCTGGACTGACGTTGGCAAATGCGGCCCTATTGAGCCTGGCCAAACGAGCATGACCAGGGAGAGCGTGATCAAATACCGGGAGTGGCGGGCAATCAAGCGGAAATGGCGGCGCTTTGTCGACTTCGTTGTTCCCGTGGTCCAGCGCATCAACTGCCCGCATTTTTACATCTGCCCCGCCCTGGTGCTGGCGATACTCTGGGACGAGATGGCCCGTGGCAGCTGCGATACCTCTGAGTGGATCAAAGATACCCTGCAGGAAGATATCGGCGGCGACCCCACCTGCGGCCCTTTTCAAATCCGGCTCTCAACCGCCCGGGAGATCATCGGCAAATTCAATATTCAGACCCACCACAATGTTGATGCGGATGACGACCTGCAGGATGCATTGACAGAGGATCTGGATTTCGCGGCCACACTGGTTGCCTACCGTATCTGCCAATTGTGGAATCACTGGCGGAATGCGGGACACGACCCCTGCACCCAGGGTGGCTTGGGCGCTAATCACATGACACCATCGCAATTGGCCGCCGCGCTGTACAGCCAGGGCCTGGGGAATCCCAAACCGAATCCCGGCCCCAATGCCCGCGGCGACCAGCTCGTGCAGTGGATGACACAAATCATCGCCGATCTCGGATTCCCGCCCTGCAACCCCTGCGACCCCAATAGCGTCATTCGCCACCCTGGCCCACTGCCAGAGGCGTACTGGAATGGATTTGACTGGAGCGAATTGACCGGGGCGGAGCAAAGCGCCTGGAAGCGTTTGGGATGGGATGAGGATAGCTGGGCAGGCGATACACCGGCACCCGATACGTCCACAACACCCTGGGAAGAACTGACCGATGATCAGCGCGATGCGGCCGCTGATCTCGGCTATGCGCAAGAGAGTTGGGATGGTGCTTAGGGCCTGTTCACACTAATTTGGTTGCCCTGTTGTGACTAAAAAAGCGGCAAACAAATGGGTGAAAACGGGCCCAAACACGGACGGATTTACCGATGATCGAACACAAAGCAAAGAAATTCCTCAAGCTGGGAACCGCCATCAGGTACCTGAATGATGTGAAATTCAAGATGGGTGGCGGCCCCCAATCTCCAGAACCGCTGGGGGATAACCATGTCCTGGATAATATCCGCCACGTGCTGGAACTCACCAAAGAGCTGAATCTTGAAGGCACACTGGAAGCGGGTGCTTTTGGCAAATTACAAAGCATGTATGCCACATTGCAGCAAGCAAGCCGCTCGGCAACGACACTGACCATGGAGCAGGCCGAAGATCTACACCTGCTTGCCCGCAGGATCAGGGAATCCCTGCTGGCGGAAGGGAATAATCTGTCGGTCTTTTATCTCGAGAGGGAAGAGGCCGCAGCGGTGACATCACCCCCCTGGCCCAAAGAACTGACCATCGACCTGATCCTCAAAATACGCTGGTCACTGGCCAAATGGTTCCTCGGCCTGCTAGTGGCAACATTCCTGCTGGGCGTATTGGCTGCCGAAACGGGACTCTATGCGAGCGTCGAGGCCAGGGTTGGCAATCTCCTCACCCCCAATCAGGAAGCAGCCCCGCTGGAACAGCACGAACCGGGAACAGCAGAGGAGCAGCCAGCCCCCTAGGGCCTGTTCACACTAATTTGCTTACCACTGCTGGAGGTCATTTTTGCTTCCAGCGAGGCGGAATGAGCGTGGTTTAGTTATTCTAAATGAGCGAATGACAACAACGCTGGGGGCAAAAATGGCCCCAGCCCTTCGG
>NZ_JBFHQR010000117.1:0-7925 GCF_041592135.1 Porticoccus sp.
CGGTTCGCCAGGCTCCGCCGGGGTAACCTGAGGCTGAACGTCTGGGGGTATCTGCGGCTGAACCTGGGCACAACCGACAAGCATGACAAAACCCAAGGAAAGAACGACTAACCCTGCTTTCACTGACACAAAACTCCTTAACGGAAAGGGATGACTCAACCACGAAATTATAATCTTCACGCCCCCCCGACCTTATTTTAGTGAGGCTGAATGTTACATCGCTCAGAAATAGACTAATGGCGGTGGACGCTATATCATTGCCGCCTCTCAAGCAACCTCAACCACGCTGAACATATGACATTAGCATAGCTGCTAAACCATATCTTCCCGTTATCGCTGTTGCCCGCCGGGACAAGCGTCCCGAGACGGAATTGAGGTTGACCGCCACCGCGCGCATTTTATAGCACCCGTAGCTCAGCTGGATAGAGCGCTGCCCTCCGGAGGCAGAGGTCAGAGGTTCGAATCCTCTCGGGTGCGCCAGTTACAACAAGCCTGCTTCATGCAGGCTTTTTTGTGGCTGGCAAACCTGAGGGCTGATGAGAACCTCCCAGGTTCGACAAACGCGTCAGCGTTTGGACCGAGCCGCAATGCGGCGAAGCCCCTAGGGGTCAAAACAGACACAGTCTGTTTTGAGTCAATCCTCTCGGTTGCGCCGTCCCGCAGGGAGCAAAACGGCCGCAGGCCGTGTTGAGTTAATCCCCTCGGGTGCGCCATCCACACACAAAACCGGGCCCGGCGCCGGGTTTCTTGGTTTGGGGACCCATGAAGCACTCGAACCGGGAAGAAGTTCGACAACTTCCATCGGGAAGTTGGACCCGGCAACCACAGGTTGCGCCATCCAAACGACCAAACCCGGCCCTTTGCCGCATTTCCCGGTTCCCCCACCCCATATCCAAACGGACACAAAAAAACCCCGACCATTGCTGTGATCGGGGCTCTTACGCTGCTTTGGGAGAAGCATGTTGCTGTTTGCTAATAATTAGTCAGCGATGTCGGGGAATAGTTCCAAGCGACGATAAACTTGTTTCGCCACAGCAAACGACCAACCTCCCACCTTTAATCAACATCTCGCCAGCCAACGGGAGAAAAGGCCGGTCGTTTACACACCGCCCTCTTCGCGCATTGCAGCCGTGCCGCGCACATACAGTCAAACATGGGCGCGGGGAAGGTATGGCAGCGGGTAGCTTTACCACAACCAAAACACCGCTGGCAGTGCCATCAAGTGCTGTTGCCCCACAGCGGGCAGCAACACAATTGAGCTACCCAGGTGGCCGCGACTCCAGTACAGTAAGCCACTGCCCAAGGTAAGAAAAATGAGGGTAATCGACCTCAATTCGATATTCAGAGTGCTCGACAAATGCACCGGGAGAAGCTGCAATCAAGAAACTCAGGCCGTCGCAGCCGTTAGCACAGGCACCATTGATCAATGGGCTAGCCACCTGATGTTGGCGTCGTGGAGGGAGACAAATCTTTCTGTTTTTCCGGGACGGCTGGCGAGCCTCTGCCGTTGCAAGAACCCTGGGATGGTTGTCGTCGCGACCGGGAATGATGCGGGTTTAATCATCCGACATGGCCAACTCGTTATCCCTTTTAGGGGCACCATTCAGCACCAAAATCTGGCAACCTCCAAGGCCACCTCATTCGTCATGCAACCTAGGTGGTTGCCATACCGAACAAATGCGCAACGGGCCAGGGCAGGACAAAATAGACGGAGCTGTCCGTGACAGCGGGGCCACGGCCCCGCAGACTGGTCAGCAGGCTCGGCTCGCCTGCGCGGAAGGCAACAAAGCCTCACCCCCCGGATTGTTGGCATTCATATTGCCTACCAACAAGAGAGGCTGGATGGATTACCCGGTTGCCCGGCGCAATGCATTGCGTCCACAGCAATACTCTGAACGGGGTCCATACCGACAAGGGAACTGCAACATCTGGGACTGTGCTCAGCCCAATCCGGGCATAGGGATAAAATAGGCGGTGCTGTTGGCCCGGCTGTTTTTCCACTCTATATTTATTTCTACTTACAGTGTGGCGGAAGTGCATTATGTCGATTAAGGCTGCAGTTCATCATTTGACACATTACACCTACGACCGGCCGGTTAGCGTTGGCCCGCAGATTATCCGCTTGCGACCGGCACCCCACAGCCGCACCCGGGTTATTTCACACTCCCTGAAAATCAGTCCCGCTAACCATTTTGTCAATTACCAGCAAGACCCCTACGGCAACTGGCAGGCGCGCTATGTGTTTCCAGAGCCCGTCACCGAGCTGAAGATCGAAGTGGACCTGGTGGCCGACATGGCGGTCTACAACCCCTTCGACTTCTTTGTCGAGGAAAGCGCCCAACAATGGCCCTTTGAATACAACACCGATATCCGCCCCGACCTGGTGATCTACCGGGTACCCGAAAAGGCCGGGCCACACCTGAAAGCCTTCATGAAGTCCATTGACCGCTCACCCAAACCCACGGTGGATTTCGTCGTCGAGCTCAATGCCCGGCTGGCCAGGGAGATCGGTTATGTGATTCGCATGGAACCCGGCGTTCAAACACCGGAGGAAACCTTTGAGGCGGGAACCGGTTCCTGCCGGGATACCAGCTGGCTGCTGGTACAGATATTGCGGCGCCTGGGCTTTGCCGCCCGCTTCGTCTCCGGTTACCTGATCCAGTTGAAACCCGACCTGGTGTCACTGGACGGACCAGCCGGCACCGATCACGACTTCACCGATCTGCACGCCTGGGCGGAAGTCTTCCTGCCCGGCGCCGGCTGGATCGGCCTCGATCCCACTTCCGGACTGCTGGCCGGGGAGAGCCACGTCCCGCTGGCCGCCACCCCCCATTACCGCAATGCTGCACCGATTGCCGGCATGGTCGGATTCGCTGAAGTCGAATTTGAGTTCGACATGACCGTGAAACGGGTTTCCGAGCACCCCCGCATTACCAAACCCTTCTCCGAAGAATCCTGGGAGGCGCTGGACAGTTTGGGGCACCAGGTCGATACCGCCCTGGCCGCAGGCGATGTGCGCCTGACCATGGGTGGCGAACCCACCTTTGTGTCCATTGACGACTTCGAATCCGACGAGTGGAACACCGAGGCCATCGGCCCCACCAAGCGTATGCGGGCCGATCAGTTGATCCGCCGCTTCCGGGATCGTTTTGCCCCCGGCGGGTTCCTGCACTACGGCCAGGGCAAGTGGTATCCCGGGGAGTCACTGCCGCGCTGGACTTTTTCGCTGTACTGGCGCAATGACGACAAGCCGATCTGGCGGGATGCGGACCTGATTGCCCAGGAGGCCGGAGCGACCGAGAGCGCCACCGCCGCCAATGCGGAAAAAATGCTCAAGGGAATCGCCGGTGAACTGGGCTTGAAAAAAGACTATGTGCTGCCCGCCTACGAAGATCCCGCCGAGTGGATCATCAAGGAGGGCAACCTGCCCGAGAATGTCACCGCCACCAATTCCAAGCTGAAAGATCCCGAAGAGCGCCACCGCATCGCGCGGGTCTTTGAACGGGGCCTGACCGAACCGTCCGGCTTTGTACTGCCTATCCAGAGCTGGCAATCGCGGGCCAGCGGCACCGGGCCGCGCTGGCGTTCAGAGCGCTGGAAAACCAGGCGGGACCAACTTTACCTGATTCCCGGCGACAGCCCGGTTGGCTTCCGCCTGCCACTGGAAAAACTGCCGCACCTGTCGTCGTCAGAATACCCCTACATCAACGTCGCCGACCCCAATGAACCCAGGGGACCGCTGCCGGATTTCGCCACCGAAGATGCGCTTGCCGCCGCCCACGGCATCAAGGCGCAACCCATGGCATCGTTCTCCCCGACAGAGGGCCATCAGGAACGGGTCGAACAGCACAGCATGCACGAAATGGAAGGCGGCTTCGTGCGCACCGCCATGTCAGTGGAGCCCCGCGATGGGCGGCTGTGCATCTTCATGCCGCCGGTGGAACGCATCGAGGATTACCTGGAGCTGCTGGCCGCCGCCGAGAATACGGCCAAAGAACTGCAGCTACCGGTACATATCGAAGGTTACGCCCCACCCGAAGACCCGCGTATGAATGTCATTCGCGTGACCCCGGATCCCGGAGTGATCGAGGTCAACATTCACCCGGCCGCCAGCTGGGAAGACTGTGTCGTCACCACCGAGGCGATCTATGAAGAGGCCAGGCAGACACGACTCGGCGCCGACAAGTTCATGATCGACGGGCGCCACACCGGCACCGGCGGCGGCAACCATGTGGTGGTGGGCGGCGCCACCCCCGCGGACAGCCCCTTCCTGCGCCGCCCGGACCTGCTGAAAAGCCTGATCCTGCACTGGCAGCGCCACCCGAGCCTGTCCTACCTGTTCTCCGGGCTGTTTATCGGCCCCACCAGCCAGGCACCGCGCATCGACGAGGCGCGCCACGACAGTCTCTACGAACTGGAGATCGCACTGTCGCAAATACCTGGGCCGGGCGCAGGTTGTGCACCCCAGCCCTGGCTGGTGGACCGGCTGCTGCGCAACATTCTGATCGACGTCACCGGCAACACCCACCGGGCGGAGATCTGTATCGACAAGCTGTATTCACCGGACGGCCCCATGGGCCGCCTGGGGCTGGTGGAATTCCGCGGCTTTGAAATGCCCCCCGACCCGCGCATGAGCCTGGCCCAGCAGGTGTTGATCCGCGCCCTGATCGCCCGTTTCTGGAATGCCCCGATCGGCGGGGAACTGACCCGCTGGGGTACGGTATTGCACGACCGCTACATGCTGCCGCACTTCGTCTGGGAGGATTTTCTCGACGTACTGCGGGATCTCGGCCAACACGGCTTCGATTTCCGCCAGGAATGGTACCAAGCCCAGAAAGAATTCCGTTTCCCGTTCTGCGGCGAAGTGGAATACGAAGGCGTTCACCTGGAACTGCGGCAAGCCCTGGAACCCTGGCATGTGCTGGGAGAAACCGGCGCCATCGGCGGCACCGTGCGCTACACCGACAGCTCCGTGGAACGCCTGCAGGTACAGCTGACCACCTCTGACCCGGGCCGCTACCTGGTCACCTGCAATCAGCGCCGGATACCGCTCACCAGGACCGGCACGGCGGGGGTAGCCGTCGGCGCCGTGCGCTTCAAGGCCTGGCAACCGGCCTTGGCCCTGCACCCGGTACTGCCTGTCAATGCGCCGCTGACATTCGATATTTTTGACACCTGGAGCGGTCGGGCGCTGGGCGGCTGCGTCTACCACGTGGCCCACCCCGGCGGCCGCAACTACGAAACCTTCCCGGTTAACAGCAATGAGGCGGAAGCCCGCCGCCTTGCACGATTTGAGGCGAGTGGCCATACTCCCGGCCTCTACCTGCCCCAGCCGGAAGTGCCACACCCTGAATTTCCGATGACGCTGGATTTGAGACGGCCACCCGGACTGTAACGATGTCGCAACAAGGCAAAAAAGCCGCTGACGATCCCGTCGCCCGCCTGCTGGCGGGCTACCGGACCATGAAGGATGTCCCGGACGAACTGATCGGCCCGGACGGCGCCATTCGCCCCGTCTGGTCCAGCCTCCTCGAAGCGGTGGCCCGCATGCCCCCCGAAGAAATCACCCTGCGCAAAGCCCGCGGCGACCAGTATCTGACCGACGCCGGGGTTTTCTATCGCCAATACGGCACCGAGGACGCCGCCGAGCGCGACTGGCCCCTCAGCCATATGCCGGTGCTGATCGACGAAGAGGAGTGGAACAGCATTGGCGCGGGGTTGATCCAGCGCGCCGAACTGCTGGAACAGGTGGTCGCCGACCTCTACGGCGACAACCAGTTGGTGGCCAACGGTCACTTGCCCGCATCGCTGGTTGCCAATAATCCCGAATGGCTGCGCCCGCTGGTGGGGGTCAAACCCGCTTCGGGACACTTCCTGCACTTTGTCGCCTTTGATATCGGTCGCGGCCCCAACGGCGAATGGTGGGTAATTGGCGACCGCACCCAGGCGCCGTCCGGTGCCGGTTTCGCCCTGGAGAACCGCATCGCCACCACCAGGGTGTACGCCGACCATTACGCCCGCTCCAACGTATTCCGGCTGGCAGGTTTCTTCCGCACCTTCCGCGACACCCTGCTGGCCTTGCGGGAAGATGACGAAAGCCGGGTCGGCATCCTGACACCCGGGCCGATGAATGACACCTATTTTGAGCACGCCTATATCGCCCGCTACCTGGGCTTTATGCTGCTGGAAGGCGAAGACCTGGCGGTGCGCAACGGCCAGCTGATGGTGCGTACGGTGGCGGGACTCAGGCCGGTGAGCGTGCTGTGGCGGCGACTCGACGCCATCTGGGCCGATCCCCTGGAACTGGATGAAAGTTCCCGGCTCGGCACCGCCGGCCTGCTCGGCGCAGTGCGTTCCGGCAGTGTCACCATGGTCAATGCCCTCGGTACCGGCATCCTGGAAACCCGCGCCTTTCTGGCGTTCCTGCCCCGCATCTGCAAGGCCCTCACCGGTCAACCACTGGCCATTCCCAATATCGCCACCTGGTGGTGCGGCCAAGCCCAGGAACGCAAGTATGTGAAGGAGAACGCCCAGCGCATGACCATTGGCAATGCCTTCGCCACACGCCCGCTGTTCGATCTGGATGATATGTCCGCGGTAGCCGGAACCTTTAACCGCGACATCAAGCAGACCATCGAGACCTGGATCGACGAGGACTCGGATCACCTGGTGGGACAGGAAGCCGTTACCCTCTCCACCACCCCCGCCTTCGATGGCGACAAACTGGTGCCGCGACCGATGAACCTGAGAGTGTTCATGGCCCGCACCGCCGACGGCTGGCAAGTGATGCCGGGCGGCTTTGCCCGTATCGGGCCCTCCGGTAAATCCGCGGCCCTGGCCCTGCAACGGGGTGGTTCCGTTGCCGATGTGTGGGTGGTCAGTAAAAATCCGGTACCGGCTGAAACCATGCTGGGCACCGCAAGCGGGCCATTTATCCGCCAGCAGCCGGGGGTATTGCCCAGTCGTTCCGCGGACAACCTGTTCTGGCTCGGACGCTATGTGGAACGCGCCGAACACGCCATTCGCCTGCTGCGTGCCTATCATATTCGCCTGGCGGAATCCGGCTCGGAATTGACCCCCCTGCTGGAATACCTGGGCGAGTTTCTGGAGTCCGCCGACACCGATGTCGCCGAGGGCCTGCCCAGCACGGTGATCAATACCCTGGCCTGCGCCACTAATGCCGCGGGGCAGGTGCGCGACCGCTTCTCCGTGGACGGCTGGCTGGCACTGGATGACCTGTCCAAGACCATCAGGAAGATGGGCAAAACCGCCACGCCGGGCGATGACATGGCGCGGGCCATGAGCGTGTTGCTGCGCAAACTCTCCGGCTTTTCCGGTCTGGTCCACGAAAACATGTACCGTTTCACCAGCTGGCGCTTCCTCAGCATCGGCCGCGCCCTGGAACGGGCCCTGTCACTGACCAACCTGTTGTCCGCCCTAGCTGACTCCGCAGCGCCGAATGGCTCCCTGGACATGGCAATTGAAGTGGCGGACAGCTCCATGACCCACCGCCGTCGCTACGCTGTGGCCACCAATCGCGATACCGTGATGGACCTGCTGGCCCTCGATCCGCTCAACCCCCGGGCCATCATTTATCAATTGAACGATATTTCCGGACACATCAACTTCCTGCCCGGAGCGGAGCAAAATCGCCAGCTGACGCCACTGCAACGGACCATGCTGCAAGCCCACACCAGTCTCGAACTGCACACCCCGTCGTCCCTGAATACCGGGGCACTGCACAACCTGAGTGTCGAGATTGCCAGTCTGTCCGATCACCTCAGTGCCGCCTACCTTCGGTAGGGGCCTGTTAACCCTAAGGCAACCGGAATGCTCTACGACATCAGCCTGAAAATCACCTACAAATACGACAATGATGCCGATACCAGCCGCCATATTGTGCGGCTGGTGCCCGCGGACTTGCC
>NZ_JBFHQR010000118.1:0-7916 GCF_041592135.1 Porticoccus sp.
GCTTTTTTGTGCCGCTTAAACGGGCCCTGAGGGCGCGTTCAGCGCATTGTTTTCAGGGGGTGGTGCTGAGGGCGATATCCTCTACCCCCGCTTCCCGGGCCTGGTCGGAAATCAGCACAAAGGTTGCCGTTTTCGCCCGCGGATGCGCTTCGATAATGACCTGGGTCTGCGGGCTCTCGGCGTGTACTCTTTCCACATGGGCGCGCACCGAGCGCACATCGATGCGCCGTTCTTCCAGCCAGACGCTGTTGTCCTCGGCGATGCGGAACAGCATGGTGCGGGTCTGCTGCTCCGGCGGGGGCGGCTGGTCGCTGATCGGCGGACGATTGATGTCGATGCCGCTCTCTTTCACAAAAGTGGCGGTGACCACAAAGAAGATCAGCAGGATAAACACCACATCCAGCATCGGCGTCATATCAATTTCTGCCGGTTCCTCGGCAATTTTTCGTCGGCCCAGCGCCATGGATGCAACCCGTCCAGGTGAGTGATTCAGTGTGCCCTTTCGCAAAGGGTGCATTAGTATGCCAGAGATTTTTTACGGCCACCTGTTGGCGGGAGAGAATGATGCCGGAATTGCCGGAAGTTGTGGTGACCCTGCGGGGGGTGAGCCCCCATATTGTCGGCAAGCGGGTCGTCTCGGTCGCGGTGCGGGAGGCGCGGTTGCGCTGGCCCGTGCCGGAGGAGCTGCCGGCGCTGCTGTGCGGACAGGCCCTCCTGGAGGGGCGCCAGCGGGGCAAATACCTGCTGTTCCGCTTTGCCGAGGGGCACCTGATGATCCATCTGGGCATGTCGGGGAGCCTGCGCATTGTCCGGCCCGATACCCCGGTGGGCAAGCATGACCATGTGGACATCACCTTTGCCGATGGCACGGTGTTGCGCTATACCGACCCGCGCCGCTTCGGCACCATTCAGTGGCTGGTGGACGCGCCGGAACAGCATCCGCTGTTGTGTCATCTGGGCCCGGAACCGTTTGCGGAGGCGTTCAGCGGGGACTACCTGTATCAAGCCTCGCGGGGCCGGAAGGTGCCGGTGAAGCAATTCCTGATGGATAACAAGGTGGTGGTGGGGGTCGGCAACATCTACGCCAACGAGTCGCTGTTTCGCAGTGGCATTCGGCCAACCGTCGCGGCGGGCAAGGTGTCCAGGGCGCGGTTTGGGGTGTTGGCCGAGCAGGTGCGCGAAGTGCTGGCCAGGGCCATTGAGCAGGGCGGCACCACGCTGCGGGATTTTGTGGGCGGGGATGGCAAACCCGGTTATTTCAAGCAGCAGCTGTATGTCTATGGCCGCGGTGGCGAGAACTGTCTGCAATGTGGTGCGCTGCTCAGGGAGGTGCGGCAGGGGCAGCGCGCGACGGTCTACTGCCCGGGCTGTCAGCGCTGATCAGGTCTGGGGTGTGGACTTGGCAAACTTGCGATTGAGCGCCGCCTTCACGGAGGGGTGAACAAAGGCGTTGATATCGCCGCCCAGGGAAGCAATTTCCTTGACCAGGGAGGAGGAGATATAGGAGAGCTTTTCCGACGGGGTCAGGAAAATACTTTCGATATCCGGCGCCAGGGCGCGGTTCATGTTGGCCAGCTGGAATTCGTATTCAAAGTCCGAAACGGCGCGCAACCCCCGCAGAATTGCATCGCCGCGGCAGTCCTTGACGAAATTGACCAGCAGGTAGTCAAAGCCGCGAACCTCCACGTTGTCCAGATGGGAAAGGGCCTGCCTGGCGAGATCGATCCGCTCCTCCAGTTCGAAGGTGGGGTGTTTCCTGTCACTGCTGGCAATGGCCACGATCACGTGGTGGAACAACTTGCTGGCGCGCTCTACCAGGTCGATGTGACCATTGGTAATGGGGTCAAAGGTGCCAGGATAAACAATTGTTTTCACGATGGTTCTTCACTGTGGAGGCGGGCAGGCATGGTAAACGTTTTAAGTGATATTCTCAAATGAGCGGTATAGCCGGTAGCAGACGTTGCCGGCGTTTTTCTCCCGCACCAGTTCGAAATGGGGCGGGGTGACAGGAGCCGGCTGCTGGCGATCTGTCTCCGTATAGAGGTGGGCGCCGCTCGACAGCAGGCCGGGCCGTTGCAACAGTGTCAGGCAGGGTTGCAACAGGCTGGTGGCAAAGGGCGGATCGAGAAACACCACGTCATAGGGTTGTGCGGGTTGCGCCTGTTCCAGCCAACTGATGGCATCGGCGGAGATTGTTTGGGCACCCGAGGCGCCCAGCAGCGCGCAGTTTTCTTCCAGTGATGCCAGCGCCTTCGGGTGTCGTTCAATCAAGGTGGCGCTGGCGGCGCCGCGGGACAGCGCCTCCAGGCCCAGCGCGCCTGAACCGGCAAACAGGTCGAGACAGCGGGCGCCATGGATCATCGGGGCCAACCAGTTGAACAGGGTCTCGCGAATCCGGTCGCCGGTGGGGCGCAGTCCGTCCACCTCGCAGAAACGGAGTTTGCGCCCGCGCCACTGGCCGCCGATAATACGCAGCTGCCCCGATGCCCCCCGTCCGGAGGGTGATGATGTTGAACGTTGGTGGTGTTTCAAAACCGGACTCGCATCCTAAAGCCAGTGCAGGCCCTAGCATACACCGCCCCATGACCATTGAGAAAACCGATGTCGGATTCAGATTCCACCCCTCCTGAAAATACGCCCCCCGGCCAGGAAAAGCGCTCTTTCCTGCAGCGCTTCCGCCGCGACAGGGAGGAGGTGCCGCCGCCGACCGCGATGGCGGCCCCGGCAACCCAGGAGCAGGACGTCGAGCAGGAATCCACCAGGGAGCGCCTGCGCGATCGCTTCAAGCGGGCGCTGTCCAAGACCAGCCGCAGTCTCGGCAACCTGTTTCTCGGTGACCGGGAGATTGATGATGAACTGCTGGAGGAGCTGGAAACCCTGCTGCTGATGGCCGACGTGGGCATTGAAACCACGGTGGAGATTATCCAGGACATGGCCGAGCGGGTGCAGCGCCGGGAGCTGTCCCACAGCCGCGCCCTGGTAGCCGCCCTGCAGAACGCCATGGTGGAAAAGCTCAAACCCTGTGAACAGCCACTGGTGATGGACAGCCAGCACCGCCCCTATGTGATTCTGGTGGTGGGCGTCAACGGCGTGGGCAAGACCACGACCATCGGCAAGCTGGCGCGGCGCTTCCAGAGCCAGGGCAAGTCGGTGATGCTGGCGGCTGGCGACACCTTTCGCGCCGCTGCGGTGGAACAGCTGCAGGTCTGGGGCGAGCGCAACCGGGTGCCGGTGATAGCCCAGCACACCGGTGCCGACAGCGCCTCGGTGATTTTCGATGGCATTCAGTCGGCCCAGTCCCGCAATGTGGATATCCTCATTGCCGATACCGCAGGCCGCTTGCACACCAAAAGCAATCTCATGGAAGAGTTGAAGAAAGTGAAACGGGTCATGGCCAAGCTGGATGAGACGGCGCCCCACGAGGTGCTGCTGGTGCTGGACGCGGGGACCGGGCAGAATGCCCTGAACCAGATGCAGCAGTTCCAGGACGCGGTCGATGTCACGGGTGTGGCGCTGACCAAGCTGGATGGCACCGCCAAGGGCGGCATTATTTTCTCCCTGTGTAAACGCTTTGGCGTGCCGGTGCGGTTTGTCGGCCTGGGTGAAGGTATTGACGACCTGCAACCCTTTGATGCCAGGGAGTATGTTCACGCCCTGCTGAGTCGCAGCGACTGAGGTAATCAACCAACTGTATGATTCGCTTTGACAATGTCAGCAAGCGTTATGCCACCGGCCAGGAGGCTCTCAGCGGCCTGAGCCTGCATTTGGGTGCAGGGGAAATGGCCTTTCTCACCGGCCACTCGGGCGCGGGCAAGAGCACCCTGCTGAAACTGATCATGCTGATGGAGCGCCCCACCCACGGCCAGTTGCTGATCAACGGCAAAAACCTGGCGCGCCTCCACAGCAGCCAGATTCCCTATTACCGGCGCCGGGTTGGCGTGGTGTTCCAGAATCACCAGTTACTGTTCGATCGCAACGTCTTTGACAACGTGGCGCTGCCGCTGCAGGTCTCCGGTTACCAGCCCCGCGAAGTGGGCCGGAGGGTGCGGGCGGCGCTGGACAAGGTGGGCTTGCTGGACAAGGAAAAACAGAACCCCATCGCCCTGTCGGGGGGGGAGCAGCAGCGGGTCGGTATCGCCCGTGCGGTGGTGCACAAACCGCGCATCCTGCTGGCGGATGAGCCCACCGGCAACCTGGATCCGGAACTGTCGGCAGAAATCATGAAACTGTTTCGGCAATTCGGCGAGCTGGGTGTCACCGTGCTGGTGGCCACCCACGATGTGGAGCTGATTTCCCGTATGGGCCAGCGTCTGCTGCATTTGCAGCAGGGCAAGCTGGTGCGCGACGAGAGGATTGGCCATGTCGTTTAGCAACCGTTTGCGGGGACAGCGGCAGAACCAGCCCGGTGTCCAGCGGGAGGCCAAACGCGGTGCCAGTGAAGGGAGCGCGCGCTGGTCAGACAAATTGAAAAGCTATCTGGACCACCACCGGACGGTGCTCGTCGGTACGGGCCGACGCCTGCTGGCCGAACCGGTACAGACGCTGATGACCGCACTGGTGGTGGCCATCGCCCTGGGATTGCCCGCGGCGCTCTACGTGGGGGTGGTGAATCTGCAACAGCTCGGCGGCCGGGTGGAAAGCTCCGCCCAGATGACAGTGTTCCTGAACAAGACAGCGGGCGCTGCAGACATCGAGGCGCTGCGAAAAAAATTGCAGAAAGACGCCGATATCCAGACCGTTGAGTACATTTCCAGCCAGCAGGCGCTGCAGGAATTCCAGCTGTTGTCCGGGTTTGGCAACGTGCTGGAGATGCTCGATGAAAACCCCCTGCCGGCGGTGCTGCTGGTGCAGCCGGACAGTCGTTTTCGCACCGATTTGGCTGGCAGCGAGGCGCTGGTGGCGCGCATTGCCGCGCTGGCGAGCGTGGACGATGTGCGCCTGGATATGAAGTGGATGCGTCGCCTGCAGGGTATTCTCGAAATCGGCCAGCGGCTGGTGCTGTCCCTGGGGCTGGCGCTGTCCCTGGGGGTGCTGTTGATCATTGGCAATACCATCCGTCTGGCCATTGAAAGCCGCCGCGACGAGATCGTGGTGGTGAAGCTGGTGGGGGGCACGGACAGCTATGTGCGACGCCCGCTGCTCTATACGGGGTTGTGGTACGGCCTGGCCGGTGGCCTGCTCGCCTGGCTGCTGGTGTTGCTGGCGCTGATCTGGGTCGATGGCCCGGTGGCGAAACTGGCGGCACTTTACCAGTCGTCATTCGAGCTGGCGGGCCTGGGCATTAGCGGATTGCTGGGGCTGTTGCTGAGCGGCGCGCTGCTGGGGCTGATCGGCGCCTGGCTGGCGGTGGCGCGGCATCTCGCCAGCATTGAACCAAGATAGCGTTTCTTGATCCTAATCAAGTGGTTATCGCAACTTTTTGCGGGTATGGAAATCTAAGGACAAACTGTTACACTACTGCTCCTTGATTATTTGAGGCCGATATGAAGAAAGCGTTACAGACTGTTGAATGGATGGCGCCGGGCGCCAACCTCACTGCCTATATGCAGGGTGTGAATGCCATCGCAGTGTTGTCTGCTGAGGAAGAGCGCTCTCTGGCAGAGGATCTCTACTATCGCGAAGACCTCGAGGCGGCCCGCCGCCTGGTGATGTCACATTTGCGGTTTGTGGTTCACATCGCCCGCTCCTACAACGGTTACGGACTGCCCCTGGGCGACTTGATTCAGGAGGGCAACGTCGGCCTGATGAAGGCGGTGAAACGCTTTAATCCGGAAAAAGGCGTGCGGCTGGTGTCCTTTGCCGTGCATTGGGTCAAGGCTGAAATTCACGAATACGTGCTGCGCAATTGGCGCATCGTCAAAGTGGCGACCACCAAAGCCCAGCGCAAACTGTTCTTCAATCTGCGCAGCGCCAAGAAGAAACTGGCCTGGCTGACCCAGGACGAGGCCCACGCCATTGCCGAAGACCTGGGCGTCGAAGTGTCCCAGGTGTTTGAAATGGAACAGCGTTTGTCCGCCCGCGACCCCGCGTTTGATGCGCCGGAAGACAGCGATGATGACAGCGCCTACCAGGCGCCGGCGCTGTATCTGGAGGATCGGAGTGCCGATCCCGCCTGGCAACTGGAACGGGCCGACAGCGAGCAGGACAATTTTGTGCGCATGGCGGAAGCCCTTGAGGAGCTGGATGAGCGCAGCCGCGATATTATTGCCAGCCGCTGGCTGGCGGATGACAAGGCGACCTTGCACGACCTGGCTGATCGCTATGGCGTTTCCGCCGAGCGCATTCGCCAGCTTGAGCAGAACGCCATGAAGAAAGTGCGGGCCATGATGGAGGCCTGATCGATACCGCCATCAGCCCTTGTGAAAAGCCGCGATTGCCGCGGCTTTTTTATTGAACGCCCAGCGGGAGAACCATGAAAACCATCGCCATCTTTACCGGACTGTCCGGCTTTCTCGCCGTCGCCCTGGGGGCCTTTGGCGCCCACGGCCTGCGCGCTTCCGTGTCCCCGGAGATGCTCGGTGTGTGGCAGACCGCAGTCCTTTACCAGATGTTCCATGCCCTGGTGCTGCTGGCAATTGTGCTGGCGGGCAGCGCACAGCCGTTGCCATTGCTGAAGAAAGCCGCCTGGTTGTTGATGGCGGGGACCCTGCTGTTTTCCGGCAGTCTTTATGTGTTGGTGCTGAGCGGCATCAGGGCGCTGGGCATGGTGACCCCCGTTGGCGGGGTGCTGTTTATGCTGGGCTGGCTGCTGCTGTCATTTGCCCTGGTGCAGTGGGTGGCGCGGAGCAGGAAGGAGGATTAGCCGTGGACATCAAACCGGAATTCAAAAAGAAGTCTATCCGCAGTTACGTGGTGCGCGCCGGGCGCATGACCGAAGGGCAGCGTACCGCCTTTGAGAAATACTGGCCCATTTTTGGCTTGAGCCTGCAGGATGGACCGCTGAATGCCGATCGGGCATTTGGCCGCACTGCGCCGCGGGTGTTGGAGATCGGTTTTGGCATGGGCGATTCCCTGCTGAAAATGCTGCAACAGGAAGCGGACAAGGATTTCCTCGGTATCGAGGTTCACCCCCCGGGGGTGGGTCGACTGATTAACAATGCCGGCAAGCAGGCGTTGAGTAATCTGCGGGTGTATCTGGCCGATGCCATCGATGTGCTGGACGATTGCATTCCCGTGGAGAGTCTGGATCGGGTGCAGATCTATTTTCCCGATCCCTGGCACAAGAAAAAGCACAACAAGCGCCGACTGATCCAGGACGATTTTGTCAGCAAGCTGCGCACCCACATCAAACCCGGCGGTGTCCTGCATCTGGCGACCGATTGGGAGCCCTATGCCGAGCACATGCTGGAGGTAATGGGAGCGGCCAGCGGCTTTGAAAATGTGGCAGGTGCTGGCAATTTCTCACCGCGACCGGACTACCGGCCGGTGACCAAGTTCGAACAGCGGGGCGAGCGGCTCGGGCACGGCGTATGGGATCTGCTGTATCGCAAGGGGGTTTGAGCAGGCCCTAGTTGATCACCAGCAGGTCGCCGTTAAAGCCGTCCCGCAACTGTTCCGCCTTACAGCCTAGCAGTGTGCTGGTGAGACTCTGTTCATGGCGATTGCCCACCACCAGCACGGCGGCCTGTAACTGCCTGGCCCAGGCCGAGATCACGGTGCTGGGTCGGCCGATTTGCAGGTGGACCCGCCCCGGGTCGATGGCAAAGCGCTGGGCGATGTCCTGTTGTTCGGCAGTGATATTGTCCAGGTACTCAAATCCCAGATGGCTGGCGATGGCCTCCCGATCATCCAGCGCGCAGACCAGGTCCAACACGGCATCCATATCCTCTGCCAGGCTGCTGGCCGTGGCGAGCACGCTGTAGTTGAGGGCGGTGTGGGTATCGTCATCGCAGCGCGGGTCGATGGCGGCGAGCACC
>NZ_JBFHQR010000119.1:0-7868 GCF_041592135.1 Porticoccus sp.
CGCAGGTGTAAGTCTCCCTTTTCAAAACCGGATAGCGCTCTTGATACATACTCTAATGGCTTGAGAATTCGGTTAATGCCTACGTACAGAATCAGGAGGATGAAAAGTGAAAGTCCTGTTCCCAGAGTCAACAGTGCCCGGATATCCAGCCAGCGTTCGTTGATTTCCTGTAGCGGTGCGGCATAAATGACAATGGTCCCGCCCCCCGAACGGGTAATAAGTGGTTTGATCGTCGGCGAAAGGAGCTTGACGAACAGTGCTGGCGGATTGATCGCGTCGTTGGGACTCGGGCCGCCAGCGTAAAGTAATTGCCCATTTCGGTAGACCATAATATAGAGGCCGCGGATTTCACTCAGCACCTTGACCAGGTTCGCCATGCGTTGATGGGCGGTGGGCGAGTTCTTGGAGGGGGTGGGTGGCATGGCAACGGTAATCAAGTGTGTTGCCGCCGTCATGGCATTTTCTACTTTGGTGTAGACGGACTGGCGGGCATTGGAAATGAGTATGCCGCTTGTCGCGATTAATGTGATGATCAGCAAGGCGCCAAAAAATAAATAGGTTTTTAATCTCAGGTTCATATTCCGGACCTTGCTCTAACACGATTTATTGTGGTGGTGAAAAACACAACAAAACCGACAAGGCCGTCCATTGCGCTACATCTTTCGCCTGGTGAGTGCATTTTAAATGTCGACGACGACAGTTCTTTCTTTTTCATGGTGTTGCGCATGGCCTGGGGCCGTCAGTTAATCGGGAAGCAAGGCCAACCAAAGAAGAGGTGCCCTCAAGAGCCGGTTTGTGCTTCTGCTCTAATGAAGAAGTTGTGAGACGTTGTCCGGCTTTTTTTGGAACAACTAAACCACGCTCTTTCTGACGTGTCTAGTCTATTTTGTGCTGCGGGGGATACGTCTCTGGCTGGGCCACAGAATAGTCAGGTATGGGCATATTTGCTCAATCACAAGGGGCGCGGCGGGCAGTTGCCCAGCACTTTGATAATCCTTTTTCTGCGCGATCGTCGCTCGTTAACTCCCCGATAAAGCGATTATTTTCCCGATTTTTGACGGGAAAAAGCTGAGGGATGTGAACGCTGGGCCAAGGGTTCGGGCCATAAGTGTTTTTGAAGAGTGGGATCTATGACTTGTCCATGAAGTCTGCTTCATAGCAGAGATGTTTGTTTTAGTGCTTTAGTCATATCCTTTTGCCAGACCTCTTTTATCATTTCTGATGGTTTTTGGAGCATTGTGTTTTCGGGATTTTATAGCTTTAACTCAGTTTGCCGGTGAATTTTTTCAGGCGGACAGGTACTAAAGCCAGTGAGATATCACCAGGTCAGATCCCATCGGCACGGTAGGGGATTTCTGGTCAAGTGCGCGTCCCAGCGGCTGTTATGATAATGATGAAGGCGGTGATATAGTCCGGCCGCTGGGCGTGGCTATTCGGTTGTAAGCCGCCTTTGCTGCGGGCATAGTGCCGTGATTAGGTATGAAGACTGGATTTTACGCATCGGCCATTTTTCCCGTCACGCAGGCTTTGTTGGGAAGAAGGTTGGTTAGAGACATCATCGACCTTTTCCCGGTCAGCGTTGGCAGGGTCAGCTTAATGATGGCTATAAGTTTCTGGGGGTATTTAGCCGCTGCGAAGGGCGGTCGCCTTGATCCCCAAGGCCCGCCGATGTCTACTAAAGCAAGTGGGGAAAGGATAGACCTGATCCAGACTGGGCATGGCGGACCTTTTCTGAATCCCGGTCAGGCAGGCCCTCCAGTCGCTGGCGGCGCAGTTTGTTTCTCGCGCCGGGAGGGTGTCGGGAACAGCGGCCCTTAATGGAAATAACGAACTGTTGACCGACGAGGTTTATGGCTCGACAGCTTTGGAAAGAATTGATGATGATATCGTCGAGTTGGGTTATGCCCTCTGCGTCATTGATTTCATTCAAGGTCTAACCAGTGGAAACAATGCTGGATCTATTGGTGATAATTAAAAGAATAGTGGGAGCATTTAAAGGTGGGTATGTTGGCGTTAAAAAAATCAGGACAGGTTTTGGGTTGCCTGTTGGCACTGTTGTGTATGACATCTGTGTCCGCAGCAGACAACCCCGATGACTGGCCGCAATATTTGCGGGATTCCAAAGGCTGGCGTTACAGTCCTCTTGACCAAATCAACAAGGATAATGTTAAAAAACTGAAGGTGGCGTGGATTCACCAGCCCGGTGATATTCAGATGGGCCTTCAGGCCACACCGATTGCGATTGATGGCATCATTTATTACGTTGCGGCAAATAACAACGTTTTTGCCGTGGAGGGCAAAACGGGCAAGACCATCTGGCGCTATCAACCGGAGTTGGAACCGCTCTCAGCGGAAAGTTTTTGGGCGGCCCAAAGCCGAGGGGTGACGGTGGGTCACGGCAACGTCTATCTGGGGACATTGGACGGCCGCTACATCGCCCTCGACCAGGAAACCGGTCAGGAAAAATGGTCCACTCAGCTGACCGACTTTCACAATTGTCAGGGTTGCAACTTTTCCTTTCCGCCGCAGCTGGCCGGCGATATCGTCTTTAGCGGCCACACCGGAGGCGATCAGCCCCAGCAGGGCAGAATTTTTGGCGTGAACGCCATTACCGGCAAGCAAGTCTGGACCTTCAACACCATCAAGGATGACCCGGCAAGCTGGCCGGGTGACTCGGGTAAAGTCGGTGGCGGTGGCGCCTGGACAGTGGGGGTCTACGATGAAAAAAGTGACACCATTTTCATTGGTACCAGTAACGCCGCGCCAGACTTCTATGCAGAGGGCCGGAAAGGGGACAACCTGTACACTGCGAGCATCATCGCGCTGGAAGGCAAGACCGGTAAACTCAAGTGGCACCATCAGGAGGTTCCACACGACAGCTGGGATTATGATTCAGCCTATGAAATCATGACCATAGAACACAAGGGCAAGGAATACCTGGTTCATCTCAATAAGGGGGGCTTTGTCTCGGTTCTTGATAAGGCTACCGGTAAGCCGTACAACATCTGGCAATTTGCCAAACGCGTTAACTGGGTTAAATCCATCAACCCCAAAACCGGTGAGCTATTGGGCCGCAAAGACCCGAAAGAGGGCCAAGAGGATATTTTCTGTCCCTCCGTGCTCGGTGCGAGAAGCTGGAACCAGGCGGCCTACAGTCCCAAAACCAGACTCTGGTATTCAAACGGCTGGGAGTTCTGTAACAAAGTTGTGCCGGTGGCGCAGGACCCAGAAAAACTGGGTTGGGCCGGTGTTTATTTTGGCGTGTCAATGCTCGAGCTGATCCCCCCTCCGGGAGAAAAAACCGGTTCGGCGCGCCTGGATGCCCGCGATCCAATAACGGGTGCAGTGAAATGGAGTATCGACTATCCGGTGCCGGGGATGGGGTCTGTGTTGACCACGGGGGGCGGATTGGTGTTCAACGGCGATGCCACCGGTATTTACAAAGCCTATGACGCGGACAATGGCAAGGAGCTGTGGAGCTTTAATGCCGGTTCAGGTTTCCGTTCCGGCCCCATCAGTTATGCGGTAGATGGCAAACAGTACATTCTGGTACCCAGTGGTCTCGGCGGCCTGGCGCTCGGTTTTGCCACCAGCGCATTCCCCAGCCTTGTCGGCCTCCCCGGTGGCGCAGCCTTGATTGCCTTCACTCTGGAGGACTAATCATTTTAAATGGGGCCGTTTTGGTCCCTGTTTCCCCCCTCCCGTTGAAAGGGTAAGGATGTTCAATGATGGTTGAGAAGTTTGGTGGTGCGATAGCCTCTGCGCTCACCGCCAGTATTCGCTTGTATGGTGTTTGTATTGCGCTGATGTTGTCGGTTTTCACTATGAATGCCGCGCTGGCCGGTGGTGTGCCCAGTGCGGAAGACGATGGAACCATCAGTCCAGCGGAGGCGGCAAAAATGATTGCCTCACCGGCATCGGCGGCCGCGGGTGAGGGGTTGTTCAACCAGGTATGCACCTATTGCCACGGGGCAAAAGGCGTTGGCGGCAGGGGGCGGAAAATGCAATGTCGCCATTACGATGCGTCCTATCTCTACAACACCATTTCCAATGGTAAGCGCAGCGGTTCATTAGTTATGCCTGCATGGAAGCAAAGTTATAGCGAGAGAACCCGCTGGGAACTGGTGTCCTATATCATGACGTTGAAAAACCTGGATAGTTGCCAATAGGTGTTCAGGCGTAGGTGAATATCTGGCCAATGTCCCTCCAGGCCCTAAGCCCTTCCGTTGAGGCGCCTGCAGTTCACAAGGGCATTTTTCCCAGGGTGGCATATACGGGCTGGAGGCCTGTGGGGCGAGCCCGTTTCCCTGTTTGCTGTTTCGGTTTGCTGTTTCGGTTTGCTGTTTCGGTTTGCTGTTTCGGTTTGCTGTTTCGGTTTGCTGTTTTGGTTTGCTGTTTTGGTTTGAAAGCCTGGCCAATTTATCGATCATCTCCTCCACAATCTGTTGGTCCTCTCAGTGTGCCGAGCAGCAGCCTTATCGCCTTCCTTCCGGACCGGGTGGGCAGGAAAATTGGACTCTGGCGCAGCATGGCGGATTGTCCCCTTTGATCCCTTTGATCCCTTTGATCCCTTTGATCCCTTTGATCCCTTTGAAATCTTGATGTCAGCTCGTACAAACCGGCATAGCTTGCTGTTTCTATAATACCAATAGGCCTTAGAATGGCTCAGTGTGCACGCTTGGGTGATGGGGGAATGGCGGTAATGAATAGTCAATACAGCGGCAGTCTTGCAGGGAAAGTCGCGTTGGTCAGCGGCTCCGGTCGGGGCATCGGCCGCGAGGTTGCCCTGAAGCTGGCTTCAGAGGGCGCCAGTGTGGTGGTCAATGATCTGGACGCCGCTCTGGCCGACCAGGTGGTGGCAGCGATTCGCGCCAACGGTGTGAAAGGTGCCAGGGCGGTGGTCTGCACCGGCAGTGTCACCGAAGAGGGGTTTGGGGAACGCTTTGTCAAAACGGCGGTGGATAGCTTTGGCGGCCTGGATATCATCGTCAACAATGCCGGATACACCTGGGACAATGTCATCCAGAAAATGAATGATGAGCAGTGGTATGCCATGATCGATGTACATATGACGGCGCCCTATCGCATCCTCAAAGCCGCGCAGCCCTATATCAAGTCCTATCACGCCCTGGAAGTGGAAGGGGGGCAGGAGGCCTACCGCAAGGTGGTCAATATCTCATCCATCGCGGGTCTGGGGGGCAATGCCGGACAACTGGCGTATTCCGCGGCCAAGGCCGGGGTGGTGGGCATGACCAAAACCCTGTGTAAGGAGTGGGGGCGCTACAACGTCAACGTCAATGCCGTGGCGTTTGGCTTTATCCAGACCAGGCTGACAGGTGCAGCCAGCGACAACGCCCGCATCAATGTCGAGGGCCGGGAAATTCGCGTTGGGGTGAGTGACCAGATTCGGGACCTGATGACCTCCCTGATCCCCCTCGGCCGGCCCGGTACCCCGCAAGAAGCCGCCAACGCCGTATACCTGTTCTGTACCCCGGAATCCAACTATATCAGTGGCCAGGTGGTGGTGGTGGGCGGTGGCCTGGAACTCTAACCGGCTGTTGTAAAACCGTCAGCACCGCGAATGCCAAGTAAAAAAACAGGGTTCCAGAGTCCGCTAACGGTAGTACTACAGCGCCCGGATTCAGCCGGTGCGGTGGTATTTGCAGTAGTTTCGCGGCGACAGTCCGGTCCACTGCTTGAATGCCCGGGTAAATGAGCGCGGTTCCTCAAAGCCGACAATGTCCGACACCTCATCCACGGACAGGTTTTCATTGACCAGCTTGTCGATGGCGATCTCGCGGCGAATATTGTCCTTGATCTTCTGGTAGCTGGTGCCTTCCTGCAATAGCCGCCGGTACAGGGTCAGGGGGCTGATGCCCATCTGCTCCGCCAGTTGTTCCGCTTTGGGAAAGGTTGGTCGCTGCGAGCTGGATCGCAAAAAGGTTCTCTCTATCTGGGCCTCCAGGCTGTTGTCCTCGCCGGGAATGGTCATGATGTCCGCCGGACTGCTGGCCAGAAAAGCCTCCAGTTCCCGGTTGGTGCGCACCAAGGGCTTGTCCAGATACTGGCTGTCGAAAAACAGGCTGTTGCTGTCCTGATTAAACAGGACATTGCCGGGGAACATAATGCGCACCTCGTTGCGGTGTTCCGGTGCCGGATGGACGAAATGTGTTTCTTTCAGCCGGATGGATTCCCCGATATACCAGCTGGGAAAGCGGTGCCAGGTCACCATCAGGAATTCAGTCATAAAGTGACCGACGTCCAGCTCGGGTCTTTGCAGGGTAAAGCTGAGACGGCAGTTATTGTCCGGGTAGCTCAGTTCCATGCGCACCGCATCGGTGATCAGGTTGTAGAAACCCACCGCCTTCTCAAGTAGTTCTCCCAGGGTTTTACTGTGTTTCACCAGGTCGCAGACCGTGGCGAAGACACCGTATTTGCAGGGTTGTGACGTGAAACCCATGAATTCGTCATTGAGTTCCTGCTGTACCAGCCGGAACAGTCGCGCCACCTGATCGGTGTGCACGCGATCATTGGAGTCCTCCACTATCGCCGGGTTGATACCCGCTCGGGCCAGCAGCACATGGCGATCCTGCTGCCGCTGGCGAATGCCGTGCAGGCAGGTGACAACGTGATGGTGCGAAATGGTGGCGATGGGGTGGCCTGCTATGAAATGTGAGTTTGGCGGATATGATAGCAGTTATAAGCCGTTATAGCGGTCATATGTGAAATAATGTGTGAGTTTCTGGGAATAATTTTGCCCTTGTTTCCATTCTTCTGCTCCGTCATAGTGCATTCCACTTCCAAAACAGTCCCATTAAGAGGGCGTTTTGACTACTGCCCAGGGCCGTTATTGGTGCCGGGCAGGAAATTCAGCTATACCCAACTATATCGATAAAACAGCCAATCCATTGGGTTGTGCTGGGATGAGTTTACTTGAGGCAGCTTTCCATGACCGACACTTCCAAACCTTCCTACAGTGACTGGACCAATCTGGTCATCAAAGAGACCAAAGGCAAAACCCCCGAGGATTTGGTCTGGCAGACCCCCGAGGGGATTGCCGTTAAACCGCTGTATACAGCGGACGATGTAGCCGGTTTGGATTACCAGGACAACCTGCCCGGTTTTGCGCCGTTCAAGCGCGGCCCCAAAGCCACCATGTATGCCGGTCGCCCCTGGACCGTGCGCCAGTACGCCGGTTTCTCCACCGCGGAAGAATCCAATGCCTTTTACCGTCGCAACCTCGCTGCCGGTCAGCAGGGCCTGTCGGTGGCGTTTGACCTGGCCACCCACCGCGGTTATGACTCCGACCACGAGCGGGTAGAGGGCGATGTGGGCAAGGCCGGTGTGGCCATCGACTCCGTGGAAGACATGAAGATCCTGTTTGACGGCATCCCCCTGGACAAGGTGTCTGTATCCATGACCATGAACGGTGCGGTATTGCCGGTGATGGCCAACTACATTGTCGCCGCGGAAGAACAGGGCGTGACGCCTGACAAGCTGGCGGGCACCTTGCAGAATGACATTCTCAAGGAATTCATGGTCCGCAATACCTATATCTACCCGCCGGCGCCGTCCATGCGCATCGTCGCGGACATCATCGGTTATACCGCCGCGCACATGCCGAAGTTCAACTCCATTTCCATCTCCGGCTACCACATGCAGGAGGCGGGCGCCACCAACGTGCAGGAGCTGGCCTACACCATCGCCGACGGTATCGAGTACGTGCGCACCGCCATTGCCAGCGGCCTGGATGTGGACAAGTTTGCGCCGCGGCTGTCGTTCTTCTTCGCCATCGGCATGAACTTCTTTATGGAGATCGCCAAGCTGCGCGCCGCGCGAATTCTCTGGGCCACCCTGATGGAAGAAAA
>NZ_JBFHQR010000120.1:0-7693 GCF_041592135.1 Porticoccus sp.
GCCACATTGCCGCTGAAGCCATCACAGACCACGATATCGGCCACCCCGGTGAACAGCGCGTCGCCTTCCACGAAACCCATATAGTTGATATCGGGGTCTCCCTTCAGCAATTCGGCGGCATCGAGAATTTCCTGGCGGCCCTTGATGGCTTCCACACCGATATTGAGCAAACCGACCCTGGGGCCCGGTTCTGCCTCGGAAGCGGCGGCCAGGGTGGCCATCAGGGCAAATTCATACAGCTGCCGGGCAGAACACTCCAGGTTCGCACCCAGATCCAGCAAATAGGTAAAACCGCGGCTGGTGGGCACACGGGTGCAGATGGCCGGACGGCTGATACCGGACAGCGTTCCCAACTGAAACAGCGACATGGCCATCAGCGCGCCGGTGTTGCCGGCGCTGACGCAGGCCTGCGCCTCGCCCTGGGCAACCAGTTGCAGGGCCTGCCACATGGAGGATTCGCGTTTGTGGCGCAGAGCCGAACTGGGTTTTTCGTCCATGGCCACCGACTGCGTGCAATGTTGCACGCGCAGACGCCCGGGGAAGGAGTCACCGGTGTTGTCGAGAGCGGCTTGGATTTGTCGGCTGTCGCCGAACAGAACAACCCTCAGGCGGGGTTGCTGGCGGAGAATTTCGAGCGTCGCGGGTACCGTGATGCGGGGACCAAAGTCCCCGCCCATGGCGTCAATGGCGAGACAGGGCGAGTCAGCCAAAAAAATACGGTCTGAATTGCGGGATATCAGTCTTCGGCTGAAGCAACCACTTTCTTGCCGCGGTAAAAGCCGTCGGCTGAAACATGGTGACGGCGGTGCTTTTCGCCGCTGACCGGATCGACGGACAGAGTGGGTCCACTCAGTGCATCATGTGAACGACGCATGCCACGCTTGGAACGGGTTTTACGGTTCTGTTGAACGGCCATTTTAAACTCCTGCTAAAAACTGTCTGTTATCTGTTAATGGTCGGCGCCACTGTTTTTCAGTTGCTCCAGAATACTAAAGGGGTTTTTCTTCCCCTCTTCGCCAGTGTTGTCACCGGTCGAAAACGGTATATCTCCGTGACACTGGCCACTCGGATGATAGGTTACAAATGGCAGCGCCAGTAGTAACTCATCCTCAACCATTGCCGATATATCCGCGGTCTCGCCGTCCACAATCCAGGGATCGAGATCCTTGGAAAGCGACTTCGCCTCGTCCTCGCTCCAGACGATACCGAGCTGTATGGACGCTGTCACCGGTACCGTCAGGGGTGCCAGGCATCGCTGGCAAGCCACTCGCACCGTCGTCGCGACCTCGCCACACACCACTTTGCGACCCTGGTCAGCGATGTCAAAGGTCAACTCCACAGCGATGGGTTCGCTGACCTCGAGCACCGCGTCCAGCAACCGCTCACAGTGCGCAATCGCGACCTGCCCCGACAGAACCACACCCTGATTCGCCAAACGTCTGGGATCCAGAATCCGCGGCAACTGGCTAATCTGAGGGGGTGTCGACATAGGCGCGCAATAATAGTGATATGACTTTGATCTGTCAAAGAAAAATTCCTTTAACTGCGCGGCCTCCGGCGCATTGCGGCAATGGCCTGCCGGCACACCGGCAAAGGGAGAATCAGACTGTATATAATAGTGGCCTTTTTGCAGGGAAAACGCCTATGTACCCGCTGGTGCTCGCCTCCTCATCCGCTTACCGAAAAACGCTGCTCGCGCGGCTGGCGCAACCCTTTGAGGCGGTGGCCCCGGACATTGATGAGCAACCCCTGCCGGGCGAAGCACCGGAAGCCATGGTGCGCCGGCTCTCGGAAGCCAAGGCCCGGGCGCTGGCAGAACAGTTTCCCGCACACCTGATTATTGGCTCTGACCAGGTTGCCGTTATCGGGGACCAGGTACTGACCAAACCGGGCAATTTTGAGGGCGCGTCTCAGCAACTCAGGGCCCAGTCTGGCCGGCGGGTGCGATTTCTTACCGGGGTGGCAGTGCTGAACAGTCAAACCGGCCGCTGCTCGATTGACCTCGTACCCACCGACGTGGTGTTCAAAAAACTGGCTGACGAGGAGATCCGCAGCTATCTGCGGCGGGACGAGCCCTACAATTGCGCGGGTAGTTTCAGAAGTGAAGGACTCGGGATATGCCTGTTCGACGCCATCCACAGCACCGATCCGTCTGCACTGATTGGCCTGCCGCTGATCCGCCTGTGCCAAATGCTGCGCGAGCACGGCTACAACCTACTGTAGCAACTGGATACCCAACTGTTTTTGATAGTCTTTGACAACCTGTCTTATCTCGGAAAACTGCTCGATACAGGCGAGGGGCTGGTACTTCATCAAGCGCCGGGGATGGTGAGCGCCGTAGCTGACCCCCACGCTGGGTGTGCCGGCACTGGCCGCCATGGCCAAGTCAAATTCCGTATCGCCCACCATCAGGGTGTGCACCGGGGAAGCGCGAAACTCGGCCATCAACTCCAGCAGCATCTTCGGATCGGGCTTGCCCGCCGTTTCATCGGCGCAGCGACTGCCGTGAAAAAAATCGCTCAGACCGCGCGCCCGAAGTACCCGATCCAGGCCCCGCCGACTTTTGCCGGTGGCCACTGTCAGCAGGTAACCCTCTGCGCGCAAGGCTTCCAGGGTTTCAAAGACCCCGTCAAAGAAGGGTGATGGCTCCCGGTCAAACTCCACGAAATGCCGGGAATAACTGTCGCGCATGGCGAGGATCTGCCGATGCTCAATTCCCGGAAACAGCGTTTGCAGCGCATCCACCAGCCCCAACCCGACGATGTCCCTGGCTGCATCATTCTCGGGCGGCGGCAATCCCACCTCCTCTGCGGCGCAGCGAATGCACAATACAATCCGCGCCAGCGAGTCGCACAGGGTGCCATCCCAATCGAATACCAGCAGTTTCGCCACGGCGGTTACCCCAGCTGGCCCAGCACCCTCGCCAACTCCTCCGGCAAGGGTGACTCGACCTGCAACTTTGTGCCGGAGGGGGCGACAAATCCCAGCTTTCCGGCGTGGAGAAACATCCGCTTCAATCCCAGCGCTTTCAATTGGCGGTTACCGTCTTCATCGCCGTATTTGTCGTCGCCGGCCAAAGGGCAGCCGACAAACTGGGCGTGCACGCGTATCTGGTGCGTTCGGCCCGTCTCCAGGGTCGCCTCCACCAGGGTATGGCGATCAAACCGCTGTATCACCGAAAAATGGGTCACCGAGGGCTTGCCCTCACCGTCAACCTTGACCACCCGCTCGCCGGACTTGAGCTCATTCTTGCGCAATGGGGCGCTGACCCGCTTCATGCCTTTGGGCCAGCGACCGCAAACCAGCGCCCGGTAGACCTTCAACACCCGTCCCGCACGCATCTCTTCCTGGAGGTGCCGCAGTGCCGAGCGCTTTTTCGCCACCAACAGGCAACCCGAGGTTTCCCGGTCGAGCCGATGGACCAGCTCCAGAAACGGCTGGTTCGGACGCGCCGCCCGAAGGGACTCGATCAACCCGAGACTGACCCCGCTGCCGCCGTGGACGGCAAGACCGGCGGGCTTGTCGATCACCAGCAGGCTATCGTCCTCATAGACCACAGCCTGTTCCAGCAACTGCTGCAGGCGGGGACTGGGCCCGGCGGGCACTTCCCGCTCTGCGACCCTGACCGGGGGCACGCGGACCTGGTCACCCGGTTGCAGGCGATATTCCGCTTTCACCCGGGAGCGATTAACCCGCACCTCGCCCTTGCGGATGATTCTGTAGATACGCGATTTGGGCACACCCTTCAGGAAGGTGATCAGAAAATTATCGATACGCTGCCCGGCCTGATGCTCGGTAATTTCGACCATCTGGACTGCAACGGGTTTGGCGGTAATATCGGACATGGGCCTGGCTGGAGGTGGAAAGGTCGCCATTCTAACAGCAGTGTTGGGCGGAGACACCAGAAAAAATCCTCCGGAATCATAAGATTATCGACACAAATCACCTTTCACAAATTGAAGCGGGCGAGCAGACCTGCTATATTCTCGCTTCGTTGTGCCGGACTCACCGGATATGCCGTGATATAGGGCTATCCAAACGTAGAGCACCATAGGTAGACCGGAGCAACGCGGCGCAAGCCCACCATTTTGATTAATTCCGGCAGCTGCACTGTCAATTCACCGCAGCTGTCATAGCAAAACCGCGCTGAGAGCGCAGAAGTTACTGCAACAACATATTGAACAACAGTTCTGTTCATACGGTGGCATAAGACCGGCCAATGCTTCCCTGCCCGACACACAAATGAGGCACGGATGATAGCGCAACGGCTTCCAGACTTAATAGAGAGGTCTTCTGCCACCACCGAACATATAGCGACAAGACAATCAGAACCAACACTTGAAGGTAGCACCGGACAGATTTAGTGACTGATAACGGCAATAATTGGAAAATCAACAGGTTAACAACCTCATTTAATTAGCTTTTAAGCTAGTTCACGATCCTATTGCCCCGTTTTTGTACGCATGCTGTTCTTGTTTCAGCAGTACTCCTGTTGCTTGCACGCGCAAGACATTAGGAAAACATGATGAAACGCATGCTAATCAACGCCTCCCAGCCCGAAGAGCTGAGGGTGGCACTGGTCGACGGACAACGACTGTATGACCTGGACCTGGAAAACCGCACCCGGGAACAGCGCAAGGCCAATATCTACAAAGGTAAAATCACCCGGGTCGAACCCAGTCTCGAAGCCGCCTTCGTAGACTACGGCGCCGAGCGCCACGGCTTTCTCCCCCTCAAAGAAATTTCCCGCGAATACTTCTCCAAAAAAACCTCTGAAGTTGAAGGTCGCATCAAAATCCAGGACGTTATCAGGGAAGGCACCGAGGTTGTTGTCCAGGTCGACAAGGAAGAGCGCGGCAATAAAGGCGCCGCACTGACCACCTTTGTCAGCCTGGCCGGCCGCTACATGGTGCTGATGCCCAACAATCCCCGGGCTGGCGGCATTTCCCGGCGCATTGAGGGCGACGAGCGCACCGACCTGAAAACCGCCATGCGCGACCTGCAAACTCCTTCCGGCATGGGTGTTATCGTGCGCACCGCCGGTATTGGACGCTCCGCTGAAGAGCTGCAGTGGGATCTGGACTACCTGCTGCAACTGTGGGAAACCATTCGCGAAGAAGCCGACAAAGCCAGGGCTCCACACTTCCTGTTTCAGGAAAGCAACGTGATCATTCGCGCCGTGCGCGACTACCTGCGCCAGGATGTGGGTGAGGTGATCGTGGATAACCGCGAGGCTTTCGACCTGGCCTCCGCCTTTATCAAGCAGGTGATGCCGAACTTCCAGAGCCGGGTCAAGTTCTACGAGGACCCCCTGCCTCTGTTCAACCGCTATCAAATTGAAAACCAGATCGAAACCGCGTTTGAGCGCGAAGTTAAGCTACCCTCCGGCGGCTCCATCGTGATTGATGTGACGGAAGCCCTGGTCTCCATCGATATCAACTCTGCCCGCGCCACCCGCGGCGGCGATATCGAGGAAACCGCCCTGCGCACCAACCTGGAAGCGGCGGATGAAGTCGCCCGCCAATTGCGGTTGCGCGACATGGGCGGCCTGGTGGTGATCGATTTTATCGATATGACCTCCACCAAGAACCAGCGCGAAGTGGAAAACCGGATGCGCGACGCCCTGGAGCTGGATCGCGCCCGGGTTCAGGTTGGTCGCATATCCCGTTTTGGCCTGCTGGAAATGTCTCGCCAGCGCCTGCGCCCCTCCCTTGAGGAGACCACCTCAAAACTCTGCCCGCGCTGTCTCGGTCAAGGCACCATTCGCGGCACCCGCTCGCTGGCCCTGTCCATCCTCAGGCTGGTAGAAGAAGAAGCACAAAAAGAATTCAGTGCTGAAATCCGCGCCATTACGCCGGTTTCTGTCGCCACCTTCCTGCTCAATGAAAAGCGCAAGGAAATCTTTGAAATTGAAAAGCGCCACGGCTCCAAAGTGGTGGTACTGCCCAACGAACACCTGGAAACGCCGCACTTCGAAGTACAGCGCATCCGCGAGCAGGATGGCGTGACCACGGAGTACAGCTATCGCCTGGCCCACACGCTGTCAGAAGAACTGCTGCACCAGGATCAGGAACTGGTCAAGCCGGTACCGCCGGCATTACAGCCCGCCGTCAAGACACTCACACCGACGCAACCGGCACCGGTGCCGGTAGAAAAACCCGTCAGCGCCAAGCCCGAAGCGGCAGAAAAGCCACAGCCTGGCCTGCTGAAACGCCTGATGAACGCTCTGTTCGGTGGCGAAGAACAGAAAGCACCCGAGCAAACGCCCGCTGAAAGCCGTCGCGAGCGCGATGATCGCAAATCCCAGGGTCGCAACCGCCGCCCGGATGACCGTCGCGGCGGGCGCAATCGCGGACGCCAGGGCCAGGGTGCCAAGACCGAGCAACGGGACAACCAGCCGCCGCAGCGCTCCTCCAGCCAGCCCGCTCAGGAAGAACAAAAGCCGCGCCGCGAACAGCGCTCCAGAAAGCCTCGCCCCGAACAGCAGCCGGATGACGCCGCCACTCCAGCCGCAGCGGACACCGAGAGCAATACCGGTACCGGTAATCGCCCCCCCCGCCGCGAGGGCGACAAACGCCGCAATCCTCGCCAGAGACGTCCGCGCCGGGAAGTTCCCGCAGAACTGATCAGCGCGATGGGCGCCGATGCCGCACCGGTCGAATCGAGTGCCGCCACCGAGCCACAAAGCTCGCAGGCTGAGGAAACCCGAGCACCTGCTCAACCAGCAGCTCCAGCCACGCCATCCGAGGTTACCGCGGAGCCTTCCGTTGCAGCCCAGGCCGAAATGTTCACCCTGGCCCAGGTCGATGCCGAGAACGACGCACAGATCAGCAGGGACGTCGCGGAAACAACGGAGACCGCCACAGAAGTGAGCGAATCTGCTGGCCCATCAACAGCGTCAGAACAGCCCGTAGAAGTGGCACCGCCTGTCGTGCAGGAGCCGGAAACTGTTGCCGCCGCCGAAGCGACCAGCGAACCGCTGGCAGCGGATACTGCACTGGCAGCCGATACGGAAAGCACCACTGCTGAGGGCGCAACCGCACCGGCGGCCGAAGCTGGCACTCCCGAAGCGACTGAAGTGGAAATCGCCCCGGCAGCTACTGAAGAGACAGCAGCAGATGAAGCGCCTGCGGAAGAACCCGTTGAAACTGCTGCTGCCGAGACGCCTGTTGCCAAGCCCACAGAGGTGACGGCACCGGCAGAGGAATCCCAGCCTGAAGCCACCGATGTCAGGGCCAGCAATGACCCCAGACTGGCGCCCCGCCCCGTTGGGCACGTCAATGTGGTCACCGATCTACGCTCCAAGCCCTTGCCACAGCCTCTGGACACCTCCAAGCCCTCACCGGTTGAGGTCAAACCGAGCGACTACACCAGAGCATCCAATGATCCGCGCGCCAAAGCGGCAGCAAAACCAGGCCCGGCAGGTTCAACCGACGACCAACCTGACGAGTCCGGGGAGCAATCCGGCATCTCGCAGGGCGGCAACAACTGAGCCCAGCAAGAAAGGCAAAATGACAGCGGGTTCGGCCTTGTAAGGAAAGGAATCCGCTGTATAATCTGCCGCACTTTTCCGGGGCCACCCGGATGTGAACTTCGGAGTTTCCTGGACACGAAGCCACATAAAACAGTTACAGGAGGGATGGCTGAGCGGTTGAAAGCACCGGTCTTGAAAACCGGCGTATCGAGAGGTACC
>NZ_JBFHQR010000121.1:0-7689 GCF_041592135.1 Porticoccus sp.
CGTCACTCAGTTAGAACCACTAAATTCATTTCTCGCGCCTAGATTGGCGCTTTTTTAGTCACAACAGAGGCAACCAAATTAGTGTGAACAGGCCCTAATTCAACAACTGGCAGATCAAGTAGAGTGGTTGGGGGTATTTGACCACACAACAATAGGCGATGTGGCACGTTAACAACGAGGCGAACATGCAGAAAATGGCACTCGGGGGAGCAGAGGCTAGGTGGCATAGTGTCTCTATAGATGTAGCGCTTGAGAATCTTCAAACCTCTGTCACCGGTTTGACTCAGGCCGACGCCGAAGTGCGTCTTTTAAATCATGGCCCCAATCGTCTGCCACAGGCTACCCGCCGCAACCCCTTCATACGCTTTCTGCTGCACTTTCACAATATCCTGATTTACGTGCTAATAGGCTCCGCCCTGATTACGGCCCTTCTAGGTCACTGGGTGGATACCGGCGTTATTCTGGCAGTGGTCATCGCCAATGCCATCATCGGTTTTATCCAGGAGGGCAAGGCGGAACAAGCCATGGATGCTATTCGCCATATGCTGGCTCCCCAAGCCCATGTCATTCGCGGTGGTGATCGTGTCACGGTTGACGGTGAGCAACTGGTGCCAGGCGATATCGTATTGTTAGAGGCAGGGGATAAGGTGCCGGCCGATCTCCGCTTGCTCACCGCACATGGCCTCTCGATACAGGAGGCTATTTTAACCGGGGAATCCGTGCCAGTGGATAAACACACTCAGTCGGTGGCTGAAGAATCACCACTGGGTGACCGTTCCTGCATGGCTTTTTCCGGCACCCTGGTCACCAGTGGCCAGGGTAAGGGGGTGGTGGTGGCCACCGGATCAGGGACAGAGATCGGTCGGATCAGTGGGCTTTTGTCGCGAGTGGAAACGCTGACAACGCCGTTGGTGGCGCAGATGGGTGTGTTTGCCAAGTGGTTGACCCTGTTGATTCTCGTTATCGCCGCCGTATTGCTTGCCTTCGGGTATTTTGCCGCACATTACGACTTTACTGAGATGTTTATGGCTGTGGTGGGTTTGTCAGTGGCAGCCATTCCCGAGGGGCTGCCCGCCGTGTTGACCATAACCCTGGCGATCGGTGTGCAGGCCATGGCGCGGCGCAATGCCATTGTGAGACGTTTGCCGGCCATAGAAACCCTGGGCTCGGTGTCGGTGATTTGCACCGACAAAACTGGCACGTTGACCCGCAACGAAATGATGGTTGCCTCGGTGCTCACTCATCGGCACCTCTTTACGCTGGAAGGCAGTGGCTATGAACCCAAAGGGGTGTTAAAGCTGGATGACGCCCATGTGTCTCCCGCTGAACATGGTGTATTAGAAGAACTCGCCCGGGCCGCGGTACTCTGCAACGATGCCGCACTGCGTGAACATGATGGCGTCTGGGTCGTGGAAGGCGATCCGATGGAGGGGGCACTACTGAGCTTTAGTGGAAAAATGGACGTTAACACCCGCCAGGAGCAGGCGACCTGGACGCGCACCGATGCTATTCCTTTCGACGCCAGACACCGCTTCATGGCAACGCTGAATCACGATCATGAGCGTCATGCCCGCATATTTGTCAAAGGTGCACCAGAGCGCATGCTGGCCATGTGCGCGAATCAGCGCAGTGCCGATGACGCCACCGAACCGCTGGATACGACGTATTGGAATGAACAGGTAGAGTCCATTGCCGCACGCGGCCAGCGGGTGCTGGCGTTCGCCGCCAAATCGGTACCGCCAACCCATACAGTGCTGGAACATGGGGATGTGGAGGGCTCTTTGACTCTGCTCGGCATGGTGGGAATGATTGACCCGCCCCGGGCTGAAACAATTGCCGCAGTGGCTGAATGCCATGATGCAGGTATCCGGGTAAAGATGATAACCGGTGACCACACCAAAACCGCGCTTGCCATCGGCAAGCAGATAGGGCTGCAAAATACGGACACAGTGCTCACCGGCACAGACCTCGATGGGCTGGATGATGCAGCTCTGCGTCTAGCGGTACTGGATTGCGACATCTTTGCCCGTACCAGCCCGGAGCATAAATTGCGACTGGTGATGGCGCTGCAATCCCACGACATGACCGTGGCCATGACGGGTGACGGCGTCAACGATGCACCCGCACTGAAACGGGCTGATGCCGGAATAGCCATGGGAAAAAAAGGGAGTGAAGCGGCCAAGGAGGCATCGGAACTGGTGTTGGCGGACGATAATTTTGCCTCCATTGTCGCAGCCATCCGGGAAGGGCGAACCGTTTATGACAATCTGAAAAAAGTGATTACCTGGACCTTGCCCACCAACGCTGGCGAAGCAATGACGATTATCGTTGCGCTGCTCCTGGGCATGGCCTTGCCGGTGACGCCCATTCAGATTCTTTGGATCAATCTCATTACTGCCGTCACACTCGGTATTGCACTGGCGTTTGAACCCACTGAAGAACATACCATGCGCCGACCGCCACGGCCGCGGAATGCCCCGCTGTTGAGTGGCGGGCTGGTTTGGCAGATTCTGCTCACATCCACATTGTTCCTTGTCGGGGTATTCGGCATTCACGGCTATGCGATGCAGCAGGGGTATCCGGTGGAACTGGCACGCACCATGGTAGTGAATACCCTGGTGGTGATGGAAATCTTCTATTTGTTTTTTGTCCGCAACATCTACGGCACCTCATTAACCTGGCGGGCGGTGCGAGGTACCAGGGTGGTATGGATGACGGTCATCACCGTTACCCTGGCGCAGTTTGCCATGACCTATCTGCCTCTGTTGCAAACACTTTTTGATACCCGGTCGGTATCCCTGTTTGATGGTGTGCTGATTGTTCTTGTGGGTATCGTGCTGCTTACTATTTTAGAAATTGAAAAACAGCTAAGGCTGAGATTACAGCCGGTAACCCTGAATGGCAGTAAAACATGAGACAAATGCTTGCACATAGCGCCTTGTGGATTTTCGGTTTGCTGCCGACCATCATTGCTTTATCCCTGATGCCTTCCGACAGTTTTGGCGATGCAGCGGCGGCATTGAATACGCTCGGGCGATTGGCGGGTATTGCCGGGTTGGGGTTGTTCCTGGTAGCGGCTATCGCCAGCTTTCGTATTGTTGGATTTGACAGCTGGTTTGGCGGGCTTACCAAATTGTGGAAAACCCATCACCTGCTGGGTGCGGTTGCCTTCCTGCTGCTGTTGGCTCACCCGCTGTTATTGGCACTGGCCAATGCCAGGATTTCCCTCGGCAGCGCCGTGGCTGTGCTGTTACCGCAACAGGACGGCACTGCTATCTGGGTGGGTTGGGGCAGTCTGTTGCTGATGATGGTCTTTCTGGCGCCAAGCTTTGCTTTTTTCGGACGCCCTGGTTACCAGCGCTGGAAAAAACTGCATCGCCTTTCCGGGCTGGCAGCACTACTGGCGGTTATCCATACCCTAATGCTGGAGCGAACACTGCCCTATCCCTGGGGAGAGATTATCTGGTTAGTCCTGATCATCGCCGCCGGGATCAGCCTGGTTTACAGCCTGGTACTTAAAAGGCGCAGCGGTGAGTATCGCTACACGGTGGAGAACATTGGCCATCCTGCCAATAACGTAGTGGAGCTTGGCCTGCGTGCCGAGGGTAAACCGCTCAGCTATCAGCCGGGCCAGTTTGTCTACCTGACCCATTATGAAAAAGGGCTCGCCGGATGTGGTGAGGAACATCCTTATACGCTGTCATCGGCACCGGATGATCCTTTGACACGGATTACCATCAAGGCGCTCGGTGATGCCAGTTTCGCTATCCAACAGATACCCGTTGGTAGTCGGGTAAGCTTGAATGGACCCTATGGCGCCCTTTTCCCGGAGCAACACCAGGGCAAGGAATTATGGATTGCCGGTGGCATCGGCATTACCCCTTTCCTGGGGCGCGCAAGGCATCTCGCCAGTCGTCAGACGCAGATGGATATTGAAATGATTTACTGTGTGCAGGACGAAGCCAGGGCATTGTTTGCTGCCGAGCTGGGCCGTATCGCGGAGACGGTAAACGGCTTTTCGCTGACACTGCACTACTTTTATCGGCATGGGCCGCTGGATGCGGATTTCCTGCGCTACCATTGCCCTGATCTCCTTGACCGCAAAGCCTATATTTGCGGTCCGCTACCCCTGATCAATCTGGCTACCCGGTTAGCGACTGCCACTGGTGTCCCCCGTAAAAACCTGCATACCGAGGAGTTTGTCCTGTTATGAAAAAGCTCGTCTTTTCCGCCTTTATCGCCTTCTGGGCCAGTATTGCAACGCTTATTACTCTACAGGTATTAGCGACTGACCAGAGCGAAAAACCAACCGAGACAGGTCGCATCAGCCTGGATGACCTTGCTGCCCATAGCGCTGAAAAGGATTGCTGGATAGCGGTGGAAGGCAAAGTTTACGATATTACCACCTACGTACCCAGCCACCCGGTGCCTCCGGCGGTACTGCTGGCCTGGTGCGGTAAAGAGGCAACTAAAGGTATGCGCACCAAGGGTTACGGGCGCGACCACAGCCCGGCAGCCTGGGGTACGCTGGATGCCTATCTCGTTGGCGAACTGGTGGAGTAGGGATATGCCCTCGAGGACAAACTGGCCAGCGGAGAGCATAAAAATGCTTTCCTGGAACAGGTTGCAACGCAGCGCGCAATTTCTCACAGTCGTGTTTTTACTGGTCGGTTCAGCTGGCCTGGTGGCCAGTGACAATAGCTGCCACGCCTGTCACCGCAGTGAACTTCAGGGCGGTATCACACATCGGGCCCATGGACTGGGGGCTGATCCGCAGGGCAAACAGACCACTATCGGCTGCACTGCCTGCCATGGCCCTAGCGATCAGCATGCTGTAAACCCCCGTCTCAAGCCGGATCGAACGTTTGCTATCAAGGAAGAGGATAGTGTTGAAAACGATCAGGCCTGTCTGGGTTGCCATAAAGGAGGGACCGCCGATCACTGGCTGTTCAGCGAACATCAACAGGCTGGGGTGGGTTGTCACGGCTGTCACAGTATCCATAAGGAAACCGATCCGGTGCAGCATCGCACCGAGCAATTCCAGGTTTGTACCGGTTGTCACCAGAGAGAGGCGGCTGACCAGATGAAATTCTCCCATCATCCCATGGGGGAGGGGCATGTGCAGTGCACGGATTGCCATGCGCCCCATGGCGGAGCCATGGGTAACCTGGTTGCCGCATCGGTCAACGATACCTGCTACCTGTGCCATGCGGAAAAACGCGGGCCTTTTCTGTTCGAGCACGAGCCGGTTCAGGATGATTGCACCCACTGCCACCTGCCCCACGGTTCGGTCAATGACAGTTTGCTGAAAACCCGGCAGCCGTTGCTATGCCAGCAGTGCCACATTGCCTCGCGCCATCCGGGCACCCTGTACGACTCCGGTCGGTTGGCCGACCGGGATATCAATATCATCGGCCAGTCCTGTACCAACTGTCACAGCCAGGTGCACGGTGGCAATCAACCGGAGAGTTCCACTTTCAGGCGTTAGAGAGGCCACTATGTTGTTGCGTTTAGCTACATTATTGACAACCGCTCTTCCGTTTTTGTTTGCCCCTGTTGCAATAGCTGAGGAGCAATCCGGCAGTAGCCTGGATATTGGTGGTCATGTGGAACTGGGCGCGGGCGTAGTGCATACCGGTGATGGCCACTTCGGCCAGTACGCCAATCACTACCAGACCGATGGGCTGTTTGGGTTGGGCTCGCTGGAGCTTTACTGGCGCAATGCGGATGACCCCTTTCTTTATGGCGAGCTGACCCTGCTATCGGGGGTGGACCAATTGGCGTTGGGTGTGAGTCATGGGCGACAGGGGGATTACCAAGTCGGATTGAACTACCGCGAATTCGAAGCCCTGACTCACGACAACATCAGTACGGTTTTTGCCAAACGGGGAACGGAGCATCAGCTCCCCCCGGACTTTACGGATCTTTCCAGTGCCGGACGCTTTGATACCCAAACCGGCGTTAAGCGGAAGCGGGCGGAACTTGGCCTGCTTCGTCAACTGGCCGGTTGGGAGTTCAGTGCCACCGCCAACAGTGAACGCAAGACTGGCAGTAAGCTAACCGGCGCCAGCGAACGGTTTGGGGATGCAACACTTTTGCTTGCGCCGGTGGACTACACCCACAACAGCTTGGATTTGAAAGCGGGTTTCACCGGGGATGGATGGGCATTGAATGGCAATTCCTATCTATCCTGGTTTTATAACGATGATCGTGCCCTCAGCTTCGAGAATCCCGTCAATCCGAGCGCCCCAGTGCGTACGCTGGATACCGCGCCGGATAACGACTTTCTGCTGTTCAGCCTGGATGGTTATTACCAGACTTCGCCCCTCAGTCAGTTGTCCTGGTATCTCGTCCGTGGCGAAGCACAGCAGAATGACGACTGGGTGCAACCAACATTCCCGGGGTCATTGATGCCGGATTCCCTCGATGCCCGGCGGGTGGATACCCGTTTCCGGCTGGGCTTTGCCGCCAGGCCCACCCGCGCCTTCAGCTACCGAATACAGGCGGAATACCACGACCGGGATAATCGCACCGATGTTATTGAGTTCGCACCCGCAACCTACTCACATCTGTACGATCGCACCCGCAGGTCATTGGAATTGAGCGGAAGCTACCGACTACCGGGCAGCTTGCGGCTAAAGGGCGGGGCGGAGTTCACCCGCTTAGAGCGCACCACGAAAAGTCTGGATAAATTCACTGACGACAGCGATGAACAGCGCAGCTGGCTGCAACTGCAAATGCCGGTGATCAGCCGCCTGAGCTGGTCGGTTTACCTGGAAACGACGGAGAGGGATGTGAACCTCTCCGCCGAGCGCCTCAATGTCTTGTCTATTGAAATGCCGAGCCAGGCGCTGCCGGAATACCTGATACCGGGTCGCAACTGGCAGTATGGCGTCAAAGCTGAGATTCCCGTCACCGACACATTATATTTACTGGGCAGCCTGGAGCGGCAGCAGGACGACTTTGATAACCGCTTCTTCGGCCTGCAAAGCCGCGAACTTGACGAGGTAACGCTCACGCTTGCCTGGCAACCCCGCCAGACATTTTCACTCAATGTGTTTGCGGTCTACCAAGCCGTGGAGTCTTCCCAGGAGGGGCTGGAATTCCACCCGTCGGGTGCAACGACTCATGCCAATGCCCGCTGGTGGCAGACATTCGATGACGAGTTTTACAGCATAGGTTTTAATCTGCGGTGGCAGCTTTCTCCCGCCTTGGCCGGTACCCTTGCCTATAGCTTAAGTGATAATGACAGCCGCTACACCAGCACATGGCTGGAGAATACCGATACCGGTGAAGCAGCGGGAACCCGCGATCAACTGCCGGGGTGGGGCGCTACCGTGCAGCGGCTGGAAGCAGGTGCCGACTGGCAATACGACTCTCGCACGTTATTAAAGGTCCGTTATCTTTATGAGCATTTCGACAGTGCCGATTTTGCCTGGCAGGATGACTTCAATGAGCTGGGCCTGGGCTGGCGCTCCCCTGCCTACGATGCCCACGGGCTGGTGCTATCGGCAATCTATTATTTTGAGTCTGTCGGGCGGTAGAACGCCGAGGTACCCACGACTTGTAGACACTCTGTATAGTTAGATTGACCTATATGGAGGTGCTTACCATGGCACGTAAAAAAACACAGGCTTATACCGAGGAATTCCGTCGTGAGGCGGTAAAGCGAGCCGAAAAAGAAGGCAA
>NZ_JBFHQR010000122.1:0-7558 GCF_041592135.1 Porticoccus sp.
AGCCCGGGCCGCAACCGGGTCCAGCACGTCGGAAAGGGTTGCCGCCCTTCCCTTATGAGGCATGGTCACGTTGGCTCCGTCGAGATCTCCAGAACGGATTTCGGCGACGGCGCGGACCATGCCGTCGGCATCGACCCGGCGGGCGACGTAGCTGCCGGCCAAACCAAGGCAATGGCCTGCGCAGCCTGCCACGGCGCCAGCGGCATCAGCGCCAGCGACATGTGGCCAAACCTGGCTGGCCAGAAGGCCGGTTATCTGGCCAAACAGTTAAAAGCGTTTCGCGATGGCACCCGCACCGACCCGGTGATGTCCAGCATGGCCAAGACCCTGTCCGATCAGGATATTGACGACCTGGCTGCCTATTACGCCAGCCTGTAATCTGACCTGAGGCAATTCCCCGCCGCAACAGACGAATAGACAATAGCCCGGCATTAGTCGGGCTTTTTTGTCTCCAATCAATACCGGTAGCCAATCTCCCAAGCACCCGCATTAAAAATGCCCCCTTCATCCGCACATCACTTCTGTGCCAACCAGCTCATTTCGCAAATAGTGCTCACGGCGCCTGGATCAGAGCCCGCAACCTATCGGCATCTACCTATACTTGCTCCATGGCCCCCAATTACCCGTATTGCGCCACTTGTCCCCGACGGATTCAGCCTATACGGAAAATGTTGGTTATCACCCTCACAGTTGTGGCAATCTGGGGAGTCAAACAATCTGTCACCTTGGCGATCCTGACCAGGCTACTGAAAATCGACGGCCTACTACTGGTTGTGGTCATCAGTGGGGACGAAATTTTCCACCCTGGTGAATCTGTCGCTATTATTTTTAAATGACCGCCAGAGACTGTGGGGCTCGCTACAAGCGGCTCTGCCCACCATCGGCGCCCTGCTGTACAGTGGCTTTCTCGCCATCCAGATTTGGAGTCCGTCATGTCATTAGCTGTGGACATGCAATGCATTGAAATCAGTACGCCAGGCGCAGCATCTGTGCTGACGCCAGTGCGCCGTGCAATGCCGCAACCCGGCGACAACGAGGTGTTGATTCGCGTCGGTGCTGCCGGGGTGAATCGCCCCGACGTACTGCAACGCCAAGGGCTGTATCCACCACCGGCTGGCGCATCTGACATCCCCGGTCTGGAAGTGGCCGGGGAGATCGTTTCGGTGGGCAACCGCGAAGTCCGCTGGCAAGTGGGCCAACGGGTCTGTGCCCTCCTCAGCGGCGGCGGCTACGCCGAATACGCAGTCGCCCACGAAGACCTCTGCCTACCCATTCCCGCCGCCTATACCGCTATCCAGGCTGCGGCACTCCCGGAGACCTTTTTCACCGTGTGGAGCAATCTGTTCCTGCACAACACCCTGAAACCCGGGGAAGCCCTGCTGGTGCATGGCGGCAGCAGCGGTATCGGCACAACGGCCATTCAAATGGCCAACAGCCTTGATCACCGGGTGTTTGTCACCGCAGGCAGCGAGGAAAAATGTCAGCTCTGCCTGCAGCTGGGTGCTGAGGCGGCCATCAATTACCGCCAGCAGGATTTTGTCCAGGAAGTCAAAACATTGACCGACGGCCGCGGTGTGGATGTGATACTGGACATCGTCGGCGGTGCTTACGTACAGCGGAACCTCAAGGCCGCGGCATTCCGCGGTCGCATCATCTCCCTGGCCTTCCTGCAGGGTTCCAAGGTGGAACTCGACCTGATGCCGGTGATGTTGAAACAACTGGTGCTCACCGGCTCCACCCTGCGCGCCCGCCCGGTGGAGGAAAAGGCGAGCATTGCCCGTTCACTGCTGGATAAGGTCTGGCCATTGCTGGACAATGGCATCCTCGCCCCCGTGATCAACACCACTTTTCCGTTGACGCGGGCTGCCGATGCCCACCGCCTGATGGAAAGCAGCGCACACATCGGCAAAATTGTCCTGACCCTGAACTGATTTGAGGAGCCGCCTACCCCATGAGCAAGGAGTCCCGCCTGGTTTACTCCACCGAAACCGGTCGCATCAAAATCCCCGCCCCCTCACCGACCCGCGCAGCAGGTGATGGCATTGTGCGCATTCGCCGGGAGACCAGTGGCCGCAAGGGCAAGGGGGTGACCACCATCAGCGGCCTGGCTATGGCGGACGGCGAACTCAAGGAGCTGGCCAAAAAGCTCAAACAACTGTGTGGCACCGGTGGTTCGGTGAAAGACGGCATCATCGAGATCCAGGGCGACCACCGCGACAAACTGCGCGATGCCCTGACCAGTGAGGGCCACACCGTCAAACTTGCCGGCGGCTGAGATGACCACCACCGCAGCCTACGGAAGCTGGATATCGCCGATTACCCCGGCGCTGTTGACGGATGCCGCACCGGGTTACGCCTTTCCCCAGTTTGACTGCGGCAACCTCTACTGGCTGGAGTCGCGCCCCTGGGAAAACGGCCGCTCGGTAGTGGTGCGGCGAACCGCAGAGGGCGTCGTCGAAGATGCCCTGCCAGGCCCCCTGAGCTGTCGCAGCAAAGTTCACGAATACGGCGGCGCCTCATACCTGGTGGCGGACGACGTACTGTACTTCTGTCTCTACGACGACCAGCGGGTCTACGCGCTCAACCTGCAGGATCGGCAATCCCTGCCACGTCCCCTCACCCCGGACAATGACTGCTGTTATGCCGATTTCTGTTTTGACCGGCGGCACCAGCGGCTGATCTGCGTAGCGGAAAACCACGGCGTGCCCGGCGAGCCGGAAAACCTGCTGGTCGGCATCCCGCTGGATGGCTCAATGGCCACCCAGCGCCTCTGCGCGGGCGCGGACTTCTACGCCTATCCCCGCCTGGACAATTTCGGTGAGCGACTCTGCTGGATCAGCTGGAATCACCCGAACATGCCCTGGGACAACACCGAGCTATGGCTGTCCGGTTTGGCAGCGGATGGCACCCTGGCCAACCCGGTTCGGGTGGCCGGAAACGGCGATGAGGCCATCACCCAACCCCGCTGGTCCCCGGCTAACCAGCTGCATTTTGTCTCCGACCGGGACAATTGGTGGAACCTGTACTGCCTGGCCGACGCAGGCTCAGGGGAAAGCCTGCGGCCACTGACGGCAGAATTTGCCACACCCCTGTGGGTGCTGGGGATGTCCAACTACGATTTTTGCGCCGATGGCACGCTGTTGTGCAGTTTCAGCCGCGATGGCAGCTGGCAACTGGCTACCCTCTCACCCGGGACCAGCACCCTGCTAACGGTGGCCACCGACTACAGCCAGATATCGGATGTTCGCTGTCACGGCGACCGGGCATGGCTGGTGGGCACCTCACCCCAGCTGCAGACCGAGCTGGCGGAATGGCGGGCCTCCGATTGCAGCCTGATCTCGGTGGCCCATGGGAAATCATTGTCCTTCGAACCCGGTTATTTGTCCCAGCCGCAGCCAATCCGCTTTCCCACAGCGAATGGCCGCTCAGCCCACGCATTTTATTACCCGCCGGCCAATCCGCAATACCGCGCTCCCCCAGGCACCTTGCCGCCACTAATAGTCGTCTGCCACGGCGGCCCCACGGGCGCTGCCAGCACCGGACTGAACCTGAAAGTCCAGTACTGGAGCAGCAGAGGCTTTGCCGTGCTGGATGTCAATTACCGCGGCAGCACCGGTTATGGCCGCCACTACCGCCAGGCATTGCACGGTTTGTGGGGAATAGCCGATGTGGAGGATGTGGTGGCGGGAGCGCGCTTCCTGATAGATCAGGGCTGGGTGGATTCAGAAAAAGTCGCCATCCGCGGCAGCAGTGCCGGGGGCTATACGGTGTTGGCGGCACTCTGTTTTCACGACCTGTTCCGCGCCGGTGCCTGCCTCTACGGCATTGGCGATCTGGAAACCCTCGCCCGGGACACCCACAAGTTTGAATCCCGCTACCTGGAGCGCCTGGTCGGTCCCTACCCGGAACAGCAAGCGGTCTATCGGGAGCGTTCACCGGTCCACCACGTGGACAATTTCCACTGCCCGGTGATTTTCTTCCAGGGGCTGGATGACAAGGTGGTTCCCCCGGAACAGGCCCTGTCCATGGTGAAGGCGCTGCGGCAAAAACGCATGCCGGTGGCCTATCTGCCCTTTCCCGGCGAGAGCCACGGTTTCCGCAAGGCCGAGACGATTCGCCAGTCGCTGGAAGCTGAGTTGTATTTTTACGGCCGCGTATTCGACTTTAAACCGGCGGACAATCTGCCCACTATCACCATTTTCAACCTTTAATTCCGAGGACCAACCAGCATGGGCAGATACCGTCCTCCCGCACCGAAAAGCGCGCCCTATATCACCCCTGAAGGTGCCAGGGCCCTGCGGGAGGAACTGCAGCAGTTGTGGAAGCTGGAGCGACCCACGGTGACCGCCGCGGTGCATGAGGCCGCCAAGAATGGCGACCGTTCGGAGAACGGCGACTACATTTACGGCAAGAAACGGTTGCGGGAAATTGACCGGCGGGTGCGCTACCTGAGCAAACGACTGGACGAGGTGACGGTGGTGGACCGCCTGCCCGCCGACCGGGACAGGGTGTTTTTTGGTGCCTGGGTAACCCTGGAAGCGGACGATGGCCAGCAGCGCTGTTATCGCATCGTTGGGGCAGATGAAATCGACCCGGCACAGCATAAAATCAGTATGGATTCACCACTGGCGCAACAACTGTTGGGCAAACGGCTGGACGATTTAATCAACCTGCGCTCCGATGCCGATCTCAAAACCTATACCATCGTCGACGTGCAATACACCCAGGATCATCAATCCTGACGCTATTGATCAAGCACTTGTTTATCCGGCAGCTTGGATGCCACCAGCGCCGCCAAGGGTACATCCATCAGGTTAACGCCGTAGTCGCCGTTTTTCAGCACTCGCTGGATCAGCCATTTACCGCCGTTACCCGCCTTGTCCAGGGCGGACAGATCAATGGTCTCGGGGAGCTGAGATAATTTGTCCGATCCGAGCAGCACACTCATCACCGGCAGTTGACGCTGTTTCGGTGCACTGGTCAAGACAATGGCCACACAGCCGTTTTTCAGCTCCACCAAGGTGCCCGGCGGATAGGGCCCGATGCTGTGGATAAATTCCAGGGCGAACGCTTCATCAAACTGCTTACCCCGGTTGCGGTAGATCTGTTGCAGCGCCTGCAGCGGTGATTTTTCTTGCGCATAGGCCCTGGGGCTGGTCATGGCGTCATAGGCATCAATGATGCTGATGATGCGGGAATACTGTGGCAGGGTTTTGGCATCGAGCCCCCGCGGATAACCTTTCCGGTCAAGGCGCTCGTGGTGGTTGATGACGGCATCAGAGGCAAAACAGGTGCCCTCTTCGCTGTTCATCAGCAAATCGCGTCCCAGCAGCGGGTGGCTGTTAACCAGTTGTTGCTCTTCCTCGGTCAACGCTTCAACTTTGCTGAGCAGTTCCAGCGGCAGGCGGATCATGCCCATATCGGCCAGCAGACCATGTAGCCCCAACTTCAACATATTCCTGGCTTCAAGTCGCAATACCCGGCCAAAATTCACGGCGAGTATACAAACATGCAGACAGTGTTCCAGCAGGTAGGCTTCTTTATCCTTGGCGTGGGTGAGCCACATCAGGGGATCAGGGTGGCGCAGTACACTGCGGACCAGGCTGCTTACCAGCTTTCTGGCCAGAGACATATCCACCCGGTTTTCGGTGCGCGCCAGGGTCAGCAACTGGGCCATGCTGCTCCTGGCGGCCTTGTAGATGCGCTGCGCCTGGGGCAGCTCTTCAAAAAACGTCGTCCCCGGCACATGTGGCGGTCGCTCGTGGATAGTCGCAGCCAGGAAAGGTTTGCGCCGCTGCGCCTGAGTAAAAATACCGGTTTGCGGCATAGCCGAGGAAAAAGCATTGGCAGCAAGGTTGCTTTTGTCAAAGGGGTCGCGCTTGTCAGCCCAAAGACGGCCCTGTTTTTCCACGTAGATAAAATTACAGAGTTCCCGGAGTTTTTTAATCTCGGACGGGGCACTGACCACAAAACCCTGGGTCAGGAAGGGCGTGCCCAGCCAGGGACGATCCAGCTCCGCCACCAGCATGCCTATTTTCACCTCGGAAGCGGGGATACGAATATAGGCGGATTTGTCGAGATATTTATTGTCCATAATGTCACTGCTCGATTGGTAAAAACGGCCTCAAATTTCACAATGTCGGGGTTTATTCGGCCTCAGAGGGGGTATTAAACGCGGATATGGCCGTCCGGACCGGGCAATTTTCCAAAAATACGCCGTATTGGCCGTCTTTCAGCACACGGTGGATCAACCATTCCCTGGGCAGGGTACCCCGCTGCACATCCAGAAGATCGATAAATTCTTCGCCAATCGGCTGTTTGTCTTCATTCAATACCAGCTTCACCATGGGCAAATGGCGTTTTTTCTCCTGGGACGAGAGCACAATGGCCACACAGCCGTTGCCGAGCTCAACAATGGTGCCGGGTGGATACGGCCCCATCAGCTGGATAAATTCCAGTGAATAATCCTCGTCGAATTGGGTGCCACGCTTGCGATAAATTTCCTTGAGGGCATCCAGTGTTGAACGGGCGCCGTCATAACAGCGGTCGCTGGTCATGGCATCGAAGGCATCGACGATCGAAATAATGCGCGAGTAACTGGATAGCTCCCGGGCGAAAAGTGCGCGGGGATAGCCCTTACCATCCATGCGCTCATGGTGGTTGATGGCCACATCAACGGCGACACTCAGGGAGCCCTGTGATTTCATCAGCAGTTTACGCCCTTCTTCCGTGTGGGTTTTGATCACGGCAAACTCATCGTCCGTCAGTTTGTCGGGCTTGTTGAGGATTTCCGGGGGCACCCGCATTTTACCCACATCGTGCAACATGCCGCCAATACCCAACTTGACCAGATCGTCCTTCGGCAGGCGCAAATGGCGTCCAAATGCCACCGCGAGAATACAGACATTCAGGCAGTGTTCCATGGTGTAGTAGTCCATGTGCTTGATCTTGGCCATCCACAGCAGGGCATGGGGATTGCGCAGAATGCTGTCAACGCAATCGGTCACCACCTCTTTGGCCACCTCGGTATCAATGGCGTTGCCCAGGCGCGCCTGCTCCAGCAAGCCCTCCACGGTGCGGTGGGCAACCTGGAACGCCTTGAATGCCGCTGGGTGCTCCTCGTCTACAGACCGTTCAACGGGATGTTCAGGCCGGGTATACAGGGTTTCCAGGGGGGAGCTTTTGTCCCCGGCAGCACGGGCGCGGCGCTCCATGCCGCTTTCCCCGGAACCATCGGCACTGCGCTTCGACAAACCAAAACCGGCTCTGAAGGGATCTTTTTTATCGCCCCAGCGCCGCCCTTCCTTTTCCACAAATACATGGTCACAGTATTCCTGCAATTTGCGGATTTCCGAGGGGTGGCGAATCACAAAACCTTGCATCAGAAAAGGCGTCTCCAACCAGGGACGGTCGAGTTCGGCGACAAACATGCCCAGCTTCAGCCCGGAAGCGGCCACGCGAACCAGGTTTGATTTATCGAGAAACGGATTGCTCATGCAAACTCCCTGTAGGCCGCGGGGGAGTTCACCCCCGTCACTGCCCTTGTTACGACTTGTTG
>NZ_JBFHQR010000123.1:0-7555 GCF_041592135.1 Porticoccus sp.
GCCATGCTTTTTTGCATTCTGCCTTTTGGTTGTCTGCCTGCTACTTGAGACCGCCTTCGCAACGGCCTCAGAATCACCAGAGATTCTCGCCAGCCGGCTGACCAAAGAAATAACCGCCCTATTCCCGGATGCCACCACCATCGGTCAAAAACAACAGGATTTTCCCGTCTGGCCGGTGTTCAAAGGCGATGAACTATTGGGCTACGCCTTCCAGTCAGTGGACCTGGTCAGCTTCAGGGGTTGGTCCGGGCATCCGATCAACATGCTCATCGGCCTGGATACCCAGGGAAAATACACCGGGGTCAAGGTACTTGAACACCAGGAGCCGGTATTCCGGCACGGCCTGGAGCGCCAGGCCCTGTCGCGGTTTATCCATCAATACGTCAGTCACCAGGTCACCGACCGTATCATCGTCGGCAGCGGCCAGCACGGCACCGCCACCATCGAGGGCAAACGTACCGCCTATTTCGACGGCGTCAGCCGCGCCACCGTTTCCGTGGTAGTCATCAACGACAGCATCCTCTCCTCGGCCCTGCAGGTAGCCCGCCGCAAGCTTGGCGGCTATGGTGCCGCGGGCACGGCGGCGGTGAAAGAAGCCTATTTTGAGCCGCTGGACTGGCCGCAACTGCTGAAAAAAGGCTACGTGAAGGAATGGCGGATCAGTGATCGGGATGTGGAACAGGCCACCGGCAAGGCGTTCTCCTCATTTCACTTCGACAATATGGTGCCGGGTGAAAGCACCACGGATTTCAGGATTTATTACGCCTACCTGAACGTGCCAAGCATCGGCAGAAACCTGCTGGGCGATCTCGAATTTGAACGATTAAAAGCCTCGCTCGAACAGGATGAACACGCCCTCGCCATCATGTCCACCGGGTTTTATACCTATATAGAAGACCATTTCTGGCCGGGCAGCGTGCCCGACCGGGTCGGCCTGGAACAACAGGGCCTGCCGATCCAGATCAGGGATATCAATTTCTATAACCACAAGACCCTCGCCATGGCCCCACAGGTACCGGGCCGGGATAATCTGAGAGTCTTTATTATCAAGAAAGAATCGGGATTTAACCCCAGCCTGCCGATGTCGCTGGGGATCAATATGCAGCTGGCCGAGGCACAACAGGCCGCGACGACCGCGCGATTCAGCGACAGCTACCAGCTCCCGGAAAAATTCTTTGCCATCCCCAAGCCGAAAACCAACCTGGGACCCAATAAGCCCTGGGTCTCCATCTGGCGGTCCCGCCTGCCGCATATCATTATTCTCGGCATTGCGCTGTTGATCCTCAGCATCGCGTTTGTCAAACAACAGGCCATCAGCAAACAAACCAAAAACTTCCACCGCTTCCGCTGGCTTTACCTGTTTTTCACCCTGTTCTTTATTGGCTTTTTGGCACAGGGGCAGCTGTCTGTGGTCAACATTTACACCTTGCTGCTGGAGATCAAACACGGCTTCAGCCTGGACATGTTCCTGCTTGATCCCATCCTGTTCATACTGTGGAGTTACACGGCGATCAGCCTGGCATTGTGGGGCAGAGGCCTGTTCTGCGGCTGGCTTTGCCCCTTCGGCGCGCTACAGGAAATGGTCGCCTGGCTCGCCGAAAAATTGCGCTTCAAACAACTCCGGGTGCCACCGGCACTGCACCGACAGCTGATCAAACTGAAGTACATCATCCTCGGTGCATTGGTCATCGTCGCCTTTTATTCCTCCACCCTGGCAAATACCCTGGCAGAGGTGGAACCGTTCAAGACCTCGATCACCCTGGGCTTTATGCGTCCCTGGAACTTTGTCCTGTACGCCCTGCTCATACTGGGTATCGGGTTGTTTATCCACAAATTCTACTGTCGCTACCTCTGCCCCCTCGGCGCAGGCCTGGCGGTGATTGGCAAACTGCGGCGTTTCGAATGGCTCAACCGCCGCTCGGAATGCGGTAAACCCTGCCAGGTTTGCCGCCATAAGTGCGGCATCAATGCGATCGACCGGGCGGGGAAAATTGACTACAACGAGTGCATCCAATGCCTTGAGTGCATCGTGATTATTAATGACAACGAGCAGTGTGCACCGGCCATCATCGAACAGCGAAGGAGCCGGAAACAGCGCCGTGACAACGAGGTTCTGATCTATCCCGCAGAACAGGCCTGAGCCTGTCGCAGTGTGGGGTAGTGATTTACATAAGGCTGTAGCAGGTCTTTTTTATCAACCCAAAAGAGGAATCAACTATGTGGACCAAACCTGAATACAAAGATTTGCGTATTGGTTTTGAAGTAACCATGTATTTCGCACATCGTTAAGCAATGAATTATCGTTTTAAAACCCTTTTGCCCCAGCACTAGCTGGGGCATTTTACCCTTCTGAAATGTGTGACGGCGATCTCTCCGTTCGGAGGTCGAATAACAACACTCCACGATCAGTACAGAGTAAAACATAATGAAAATACAGATTTTAGGCTCCGCTGCCGGAGGTGGCTTCCCACAGTGGAACTGCAACTGCCACAACTGCAGCGGCGTGCGCGCCGGGACCATCAATGCCAAAACCCGCACCCAGTCATCCATTACCCTCAGTGCGGATGGTGAGAACTGGATTCTGTTCAATGCCTCACCGGATATCCGCCAACAACTGGCGAGCTTTCCGCCCCTGCAACCCGCCCGCCAGGTCAGGGATACCGGCATTGCCGCTATTGTGCTGATGGACAGCCAAATCGATCACACCACCGGCTTGCTGATGTTGCGGGAGGGTTGCCCACACCAGATCTGGTGCACCGAGATGGTGGAGGGCGACCTCCGCTCCGGCTTTCCGGTCCTGAATGTGCTGAATCACTGGAATGGCGGCAACCATATTCACCGCATTCCCGTCGGCGAACGGGACAACAGCTTTGTTATCCCCCAGGCGCCGGCGTTAAAACTGACCGCCGTACCGCTGCTCAGCAGCGCTCCTCCCTATTCGCCCCACCGCGGCAACCCCCATCCCGGCGACAATATCGGGATGCAGGTGGAAGACCTGCGCAGCGGCAGAAAACTCTTTTATGCCCCGGGGCTGGGGCAGATCGAACCACACCTGCGCCCGTTTATGGAGAATGCCGACGTGCTGCTGGTCGATGGCACCCTGTGGCGGGAACATGAAATGATCCTCAGTGGTGTCGGCTCCAAACTCGGCGCCGAAATGGGCCATCTGCCCCAGTCCGGCAAGGGCGGGTTGATCGAGTACCTGGATACCCTGGCCAAGCCGAGAAAGATCCTGATCCACATCAACAATACCAATCCGATACTCGACGAAGATTCGCCAGAGCGCGCCGAACTGGCCACTCACGGCATCGAAGTCTCCTACGACGGCATGTCGGTTGAGCTGTGAGTCACAACCCCGATAGCAACGAGAAACAGAGCGCGGAGCCCATGACCAGTCAAAATAGCCAGTTGCCACCCATGAATCGCTCGGAATTCGAGCAGGCATTGCGGGACAAAGGTAATTTTTACCACACCCAGCACCCCTACCACATCGCCATGTACGAAGGCCGCAGCACCCCCGAGCAGATTCGCGGCTGGGTGGCCAACCGCTATTACTACCAGATCAACATCCCCCTGAAAGATGCCGCCATCCTGGCCAACTGCCCGGATCGGGAAGTGCGCCGCCACTGGGTGCAGCGCATTCTGGATCACGACGGCTATGGGGACTGCACCGGGGGCGTAGAGGCCTGGTTGCGCCTCGGCGAGGCCGTCGGCTTGTCCCGCGAAGAAGTCACCTCGCAGCAGCACGTGCTCCCCGGGGTGCGCTTTGCCGTCGATGCCTATGTGAATTTCGCCCGCCGGGCCTCCTGGCAGGAAGCGGCCAGTTCTTCCCTGACCGAGCTGTTTGCCCCCACCATTCACCAGAACCGCCTGGATACCTGGCCCGGCCACTACCCCTGGATCAAGCCGGAGGGCTACCAGTATTTCCGCAATCGCCTCAGCGAAGCGCGCCGCGATGTCGCCCATGGGCTTGCGATCACCCTCGACCACTACACCACCCGGGACGCCCAGGAGCGCATGCTGGAGATACTGCAATTCAAGCTGGATGTACTCTGGTCCATGCTCGATGCCATGACCATGGCCTACGAGCTGGATCGCGCGCCCTACCACACGGTCACGGACGAAAAAGTCTATCACCGGGGATTGTTCCGATGAGTCGCCCCGCCACCCTCAACGCCAGTGCCATTCCGGTTCTCAACCGGATGTTCCGCTTTCAATGGGAACCCGCCCAGGACTGCTACGTGCTGCTCTACCCCGAGGGCATGGTGCAACTCAACGGCCCGGCGGGGGAGATACTGTCACTGGTGGACGGGCAGCGCAGCGTTGCCGACATCACCGACATCCTGGCGGCAAAATTCACCGGGGCAACCGGTATTGCCGACGATATTATCGAATTTCTGGGAGATGCCCATGAGCAGCACTGGATCACCCTGTAGCGCGCAACCGAATCTGCCCACCACCCAGGGAGGCGTGGGAGAAGGCGAGGCCAGACAACATGGCCGCCCGCTGTGGCTGCTGGCCGAGCTGACCTACCGCTGTCCCCTGCAGTGCCCCTACTGTTCCAACCCGCTGGACTTTGCCAACTTTGGTTCGGAACTGAGCACCGAGGAATGGCTGGAGGTTTTTCGCCAGGGGCGGGAGCTGGGCGCCGTGCAACTGGGCTTCTCCGGCGGCGAGCCGCTGGTGCGCCAGGACTTGACCCGCCTGATCAGCGGCGCCAGCGAGCTGGGCTATTACACCAACCTGATCACTTCCGGTGTCGGCCTCAACGAACGCAAGATCTCCGAATTCCGCACTGCGGGCCTGGACCATATCCAGGTCAGTTTTCAGGCCAGCGACGAGTCCGTCAACAACATGCTGGCGGGCTCGAAAAAGGCCTTCGAACAGAAACTGCGCATGGCCCGCGAGGTGAAGGCCCAGGGCTACCCGATGGTGCTGAACTTTGTCACCCACCGCCACAATATCGACCAGATCGAGCGCATCATCGAACTCTGCGTCGAGCTAGAAGCGGATTATGTGGAACTGGCCACCTGCCAGTACTACGGCTGGGCCTACGAGAATATCGAACAACTGCTGCCCACCCGCGCCCAACTGGAGCGGGCCGAGCGCATCACCAATCAATACCGCGAAAAACTGGCGGCTGAAAACCACCCCATCAAACTGATTTTCGTCACCCCGGATTACTACGAGGAGCGCCCGAAAGGCTGTATGAACGGCTGGGGCCAGGTGTTCCTCACCGTCGCGCCGGACGGCACCGCCCTGCCCTGCCACAGCGCCAGGATGCTGCCGCTGGAATTCCCCAATGTGCGCGACATGTCAGTGCGCGACATCTGGGATAACAGCCCGGGTTTCAACCACTTCCGCGGCGAGCACTGGATGAAGGAACCCTGTAGCAGTTGTGACGAACGGGACAAGGATTTCGGCGGTTGCCACTGCCAGGCCTACATGCTCACCGGCGACGCCCACAATGCCGACCCGGTGTGCGGCAAATCCCCCCACCACGGCAAGATTCTGGAGGCGAGGGAAAGGGCGGAGCAGGTGATCGATGATCCCGCGCAATTCCTCTACCGCAACGAGCGCAATTCAAACCTGATTGCCAAGGGTTAGCGTTATTGCCGGGGCAGGTTGTGGCGCTAGCGGTGGATTTTCCCCCGCGCCGCAGAAACATAGACCCCCAGCACACACAGGCCGGCGGCAATGGCAAAACAGCGGGCGATCGCCCGCTCCAGCGCCGCATACTGTGCGGGGACGATTTCCACCTCGCCGATCAGCAGCGCAAACACCAACGCCACCAGTACCATGCTGCTCATCTGTCCCAGCACCCGCATGGTGGCAACCAGTCCTGAGGCCGTGCCGAGGTGCTGCCGGTCCACGGCACTCATCATGGCATTGGTGTTGGGGGATGAAAAAAGACTGAAACCGAGGCCGATCACCAGCAGACCCGCCACCAACCAGTAAACCGAATCGTCACCACTGAGGCGGGCCAGTATGATCAGGCCAAGCGCGGTGGCGGCCATCCCCAGCGAGGCGATGATTCTCGGTTCAACCACATCCGATAGCCGACCAGACAGCGGCGACAACAGCGCCATGGTCAGGGGCTGAATCATCATCAACAGGCCGGCGCGGGAGGGACTCATGCCCTTGAGAAACTGCAGGTAAAGACCCACCAGCACCACCGTGGCAAAGGTGGCTGTGTACATGATGAACGACGCCAGGCTGGAACGCGCAAAGGTCCTGTTGCCAAAGAACAGGCGGACATCCAGTAAGGGCGCATGGCTGTTGCCTGCCTGGTGGACAAACAGCGCCATACCCAGCCCGCCGGCCGAGAGCAGAAAAAAAGCATAGGTCTGGGGCAACCCCGCAGCCCCCACACACAAGCAGAGGATCGACAGCGCATAGCTCAGCGCGCCCCGGTAATCAAACGGCGCGCGGCTGTCGGCTTTCCATTCGCCCCGAACCCACAACCAACCGATCAACAGCGACAGCGTGGAAAGCGGGATATGCAGCAGGAAACTGGCGCGCCAACCGTAGTGTTCCACCAGAAAGCCCCCCGCTGCGGGGCCAAGGGACAAACCCAGGTAAATCATCGATACCGTCAGGCCAATGCTTTTGCCCCGCTGCGCCGGGGGGAAGACCGACGAGACGATGGCGATCTGGGTGGCATACAGCATGGCGGCACCCACCCCTTGCAGAAAGCGGGCGGCGATAAGCAGCGGGCCATTGCTCGCGGCTGTCGCCAGCACCGAGGTCACAATGATGCTGGCGGTGCCCAGCAGAAAAATCCGCTTGCGGCCAAACATATCCGCCAACCGGCCAAACACCAGCACGAACATGGCGCTGGCCATCAGGTAGCCGAGCGGCACCCAGCTCAGCAACACTGCGTGAATAGTTAGCTCGCGGGCGATACCCGGCAACGCCACATTGACCGCCGACAGCATCATCGGCGTGGCCAGGGCATTCAGCAGCACCATGGCGAAGGCGGCCCGCCGCAGGGTGTCGGGAGTGCTGTGTTGGTCGCTGCTCTGGTCCTTCAAGACTGGCCCTTTGATTATCCGGTCGCTCAGTGAATCGTGCGCTGAAAACTATACACGCTTTGCCGCCGGGATTGACCGCCAGCGCGGCCCGGTCGACAAAAAACCTCAACCGCTATATACGACCGCAACGGCTCTCCCCGCCCCCATCGGGTTCCCCGAGGCGGTGTTAAAGTCCCTGCCGGTTTATTACACTGTGGGCAGCCTTTCACAGCCAGAGACGTTATGTTCTGCCGACTATTTCAAACGCCCTTCGCCGCCCTGCTGTTGCTGATACTGCTTTCCGCCACCACGCTCCCGGCCCTGGCCCAGGACGAGCTGGACGACAGCGACGAGCCAACTGAGGAAGTGGTCGATGACGAGGATGTGGAGGACATCGAAGAGTCCGCACCGCGCCGCCAGGTCATCCCGCCATCGACCGAAAGGCACCTCGATACGGCCCCGCTCCCTCGGAAACAGACCGCCAAGGGCACGCTGCCCAAGAAAAAAGCGCTGCAGCAACCGGCCCCCCCTGAACAGCCGGC
>NZ_JBFHQR010000124.1:0-7550 GCF_041592135.1 Porticoccus sp.
GCCCTCAACGACGAGCTGGAAAAAATCGAGAAACCGGCGGGCATCAGCAATCCCAAGGATTTCCGCAGTGAGATCGTCAACTTCGTGCTGCGGGCACAGGCTTCCAACCATGGCAAGAACCCGAAATGGACCAGCTACGAAAAACTGCGCGGGGTGATCGAGAAGAAAATGTTCGCCAGCACCGAGGACCTGCTGCCGGTGATCTCGTTCAATGCCAAGGCCTCTGCTGAGGACAAGAAAAAGCACAGCGACTTCGTGGCGCGCATGGTGGAGCGAGGCTACACCGAGAAACAGGTCAGGCTGCTGTCCGAGTGGTACCTGAGAGTCAGGAAATCACAATGAATGGAACCGCGCCGTGGGAGATAAGGGAGGGAACACCACACCGACATTTTTACAGCTCCGCTGAACGATGATCAGCCACCTTTCAGGAGGAAATCCGTGAGTTTCCTGATCGACCGACGTCAGGGCAGCAAGCAGAAAAGCCTGGTGAACCGCCAGCGCTTCATGCGTCGCTACCGTAAACAGATCCACAAGGCGGTGGCGGAGAACCTGCGCGCCCGCAGTATTACCAACACGGAAACCGGCGAAAAGATCAGCATTCCCGCCCGGGATATCCGTGAGCCCATCTTCCACCACGGCCGCGGCGGCCGGGTGACCCGGGTATTTCCCGGCAATGAAAAGTTTGTCAGCGGCGACCGCTTTCCCCGGCCCGAGGCCGGTGGCGGCGGCAGCGGCCCCGGCAGCAGTGACAGCGGCGAGGGCATGGACGAATTTGTGTTCCAGATCAGCCAGCAGGAATTCCTGGATGCCCTGTTCGAAGACATGGAACTGCCCAACCTGACCAAGCGGCAACTGTCTGGGGTAGACGAATTCAAGCGCGTCAAGGCCGGTTATTCACGCGAAGGCACCCCCGCCAACATCAGCATTATCCGCTCCATGCGCGCTGCCACCGCCCGCCGTATCGCCCTCGGCGCCAGCAAGCGCCGTGAGTTGCGGGAACTGGAAGCGCAACTGGCGGAACTTCCCGAGAGTGAAGAGGCCCGCCCGGAGCGCAGCAAGCTGGAGGAGCGCATAGACCTGCTGCGGGAACAGCTGGCGCGCATCCCCTTTCTCGATGATTTCGACATCCAGTACCACCGCCACACCAGGGAACCCGTGCCCCGCTCCAAGGCGGTGATGTTCTGCCTGATGGATGTCTCCGGTTCCATGGACCAGGCTACCAAGGACCTGGCAAAACGATTTTTCATTCTGTTGTACCTGTTCCTGTCGCGCAATTACGAAAAAACGGAGGTAGTGTTTATCCGCCACCACACCAGTGCCAAGGAAGTGGATGAAGAGGAATTTTTCTATTCACGGGAAACCGGCGGCACCGTGGTCTCCAGCGCCCTGGAACTGATGAACAAAATCATTCGGGCGCGCTACCCGGTCAGCGAATGGAATATCTATGGCGCCCAGGCCTCGGACGGCGACAACTGGCCGGAAGATGCCCAACGCTGTGTCAGCAGCATCAATAATCTGCTGCCGCTGGCCCAGTACTACGCCTATATCGAAATTACCGACCAAGGCGACAAACCGCTGTGGGAAACCTACCTGCCTGTCCAGCAACATCACCCGGAGATGTTTGCCATGCAGCACATCAAGGGTCCGGAGGATATCTACCCGGTGTTTCACGAGCTATTCAGGAAGCAGGTGTCATGAAAAGCAAGCTGATCTCCACCAGTTCCGACTGGAACTTCGAGACGCTGCAAGACTATGAGCGTGAGATTGGCCGCATTGCCAAAAAATTCCGGCTCGACACCTACCCCAACCAGATCGAGATCATCAACTCCGAGCAAATGATGGATGCCTACGCCTCCTCCGGGTTGCCGGTCAATTACCATCACTGGTCCTTCGGCAAGCACTTTATCAATATTGAAAACAACTACCGTCGCGGCTACATGGGGCTGGCCTACGAAATCGTCATCAACTCCAATCCCTGCATTGCCTACCTGATGGAGGAAAACACCACCACCATGCAGGCGCTGGTGATTGCCCACGCCTGCTTTGGCCACAACTCCTTTTTCAAGAACAACTATCTGTTCCGCACCTGGACCGATGCCGCATCCATCGTCGATTACCTGGTGTTTGCCAAAAATTTCATCGCCGAGTGCGAGGAGCGCCACGGCACCGACGAGGTGGAACTGCTGCTGGACTCCTGCCACGCGCTGATGAACCAGGGCGTGGATCGCTACAAACGACCCTACCCCATTTCAATAGCGGAAGAACAGCGTCGCCAGCGGGAGCGGGAGGATATCCTGCAACAACAGGTCAACGAACTGTGGAAAACCATCCCCATCAAGGCCGAAGACGAGGCACAGAGCAAACCAGCGAGGTTCCCCCCGGAACCTCAGGAAAACCTGCTCTACTTTATCGAGAAAAATGCCCCATTGCTGGAACCCTGGCAGCGGGAGATCGTGCGCATCGTGCGCAAGACCGCCCAGTACATGTATCCACAGCGGCAGACCAAAATCATGAATGAAGGCTGGGCGTGCTTTTGGCATTTCCACATCCTGCACGAGTTGTACCGGGAAGGACTGGTGGATGATGGCTTCATGCTGGAATTCCTCCAGCACCACACCAATGTCATCTACCAACCGCCCTTCGATTCACCGCACTTCAACGGACTCAATCCCTACACCCTCGGCTTTGGCATGATGCAGGACCTGAAACGCATCTGCGAACACCCTACCGAAGAAGACAAGCGTTGGTTTCCGGATATCGCCGGCAGCCCCTGGCTCGACTGCCTGCACTTCGCCATGCGCGACTTCAAGGATGAGAGTTTTATCCTGCAGTTTCTGTCGCCGCGACTGATGCGCGAATTAAAACTGTTTGCCGTACTGGATGATGAGCAGCACAAGTATCTGGAAGTGGCCGCCATCCACGATGAAAACGGCTACCAGGCCATCCGCGAAATCCTCGCGGAGAGTTACAACATCAGTCAGCAGGACCCGAACATCCAGGCCTACAACGTCAACGTGCGCGGCGATCGCTCCCTGACCCTGCGCCACGAAATGCACAATGGTCGCCCCCTCGAAGAGGAATCCACCGAGGAACTTCTGAAACACCTGCACCGCTTGTGGGGTTTTGATGTCCACCTGGAATCGGTGGTGAGCAGTCCGGGGCAAGTCGATATCAAACAGCGGCGCAGCTGCCCGGAAAAAAATGATCCCGGTGATGACCTGATCTAAGCGTTGTCCAGTGCCAGGCAAAGCGAATTTTTCACCGTTCGGGTATTGCCATTTCTCCTTACACAGTTAAAATACTGTACAAACATACAGGCTGTGTAAAAAACCATGAATCTGACCCGTATCACCTATAAAATCCGCTCCCGTATTCGCCTGGCGCGCTATGCCAGCCGCTACCCCTTTGCCATCAACGGTGTCAGCCACCCGGTCACCCTGGGGCCGGAACAGTTGAGCCGCTTCTTTGCCTTTGTCGCCAACAGCGAGCGTCGCGCCTAGCACTGCAGCACCACTCAGGTTTCTGGCTTATCCGTGGAGGGGTTGCCGGCAAGCTGAATGGCGGAAGAGCGCAGGTGCAGATCCCGCTGCGGAAACGGAATCTCGATATGGTTATCAACCAATGCCTTGTTGATCGCCAACAGGTACTCAGACTTCACCAGTCCGGGCCGCTTGATCGAATCCCCACGCACCCACACTGACAGGGCAAAATTGAGGCTGCTGTCGCCGAATTCCTTCATCACCACAAACGTCTGGCGATCACCGTACTCAACGGTCAATGGCAGCGCCTTTGCCGCCTTCTTCACCACCTCGATGACCTTGTCGGTATCCGTGCCATAGGCCACCCCGAACGGGATGGAAAAACGGCGCTCATCGTCTTTCAGGGTCCAGTTATTGACCCGGCCGTTGATGAACTCCGAGTTCGGCACCAGGATATCCGCATTGTCCATGGTCTTCAGCAGGGTACTGCGGATATTGATCTCCTTCACCTCGCCCAGCAGCCCCGACTCCAGTTCCACGAAGTCGCCCACCCGCAGGGACTTCTCGAACAGGATGATGATGCCGGAGACAAAATTATTGGCGATATTCTGCAAACCGAAACCGATACCCACACCGAGGGCACCGGCCACGATCAGCATCTTGTCGAAGCTGACGCCCAGGCTGGACAGCGCCATCAGAAAACCAACGGCGAGAATGCTGTAGCTCATCAGCCGGGTAAAGGTATAGAGCTGGCTCGGCGAGATGCGACTGCGTGAACCAACAGCCCTGGTCAGCGCCCGGCTCAACCAGCGGGACAGCACCAGTGTCACCGCCACAATCAACAAAAACCGGCACACTTCACCCAGGGTGAGTACGTAATCACCGATTTCCAGCAGCCGCAACTGCAGCCACTCGCCCAACAGCGCCATATTCACCATCGCCTCACAACCATTTATTACGTTTGAAGATAACCAGCAGCGTCGTCGCGATCGCCACCATGACCGCCAGTAAAACAAAATAGCCACTGCGGGTATGCAGCTCCGGCATATTGTCAAAATTCATGCCGTAGACCCCGGCCAGAAAACCCAACGGTATAAAAATAGCCGTGAGCACTGTGAGAATCCGCATGGTGCTGTTCAGTTCGTGGGAGGTCAGCGAGATATAACCGTCCACCAGATCCCCGGCCACCTCATAGTACATGGATGACAGGGACAGCAAGCGTTCGTACTTTTCGTAGACATCGATGACCTGGTGCCGGTAGGCATCCGATTCTGCGCTAAACAGCGGCTCATCCACCTCGCGGAGCGCTTCAAACACCCCCGCCAGGTAAGAGAAGATACGCCGCAACTTGCGCAAGCGGGTGCGATAGCCGGTCAGTTCGCGCATTTTCTGGTCATCCGGGTGTTCCTGCAGCCCATCCTCCAGCTCGGAAAGTGTCGGTTCAAAGTTCAGCAGCAATTCGGTATAGCGCCGGGCAGCGGTGGTGGCCAGCGCCAGCGCCAGGTGTATCCCGCCATTGGCCATCATTTTCGCCAGCTCTTTTTTACCCCACCAGTCGTTGATACTGACGGAAATGCCACCGCGGCGGGTGAGCAGGAAATTATCGCCGGCGAACAGGGCAATCTGGATGGTACCGAAATCCAGGGTACGGCTCTCGGCATCCAGCCCCCTCAGCAAGATAAACAGGTGATCGTCGAACACCTCCAGCTTGGGGGGGTGGCGCTTGCGCTGGGCATCCAGTATCGCCAGGTGGTGAACACCAAAGCTGGCCAGCAATTCGGCCTCCTCGGCTTCGTCTTCCTCATACATGTCCAGCCAGAGGCGGCTATCCGGATTCTGGCGCCACTCGTCAACCAGTTCCCTCCCCCCCTGTTTCAGCTGGCCACTGCTATCCAGCAGGGTTGCTCGCAACATCTGGTGATCCCCTTCTTTTTTGCCGAGTATATGTCAGCTGGGCATTGATCCCACAAATTTTCGTCAAGGTTACCCGCCCTGTGCGAGGGCTGTTAACATAGCCCCATTAGTTGGAGCTCCCATGAAGGTCTATCTGGTCGGCGGCGCGGTGCGCGACAAACTCCTCGGTTACCCGTTCGATGAACGGGACTGGGTGGTGGTGGGCGCCACCCCGGAGATGCTGTTGCAACAGGGCTATCGACCGGTCGGCAGCGATTTTCCGGTATTTCTGCACCCCACAACCGGCGATGAATACGCCCTTGCCCGCACCGAAAGGAAGTCGGGATTCGGTTACAAGGGCTTCCAGTTCTGCACTGATACCAGCGTCACCCTTGAGGAAGACCTGAGCCGCCGCGACCTCACCATCAATGCCATGGCCGAGGATGCCGACGGCACCCTGATCGACCCTTACAGAGGCCGACAGGATATTGAAAACCGGGTACTGCGCCATGTCTCCGATGCCTTTGTGGAAGACCCGTTGCGGGTGCTCAGGGTGGCACGGTTTGCCGCCCGCTACGCCCACCTCGACTTTAGCATCGCCTCCGAAACCCTGGAGCTGATGCGCCAGCTGAGCCAAAGCGGCGAGCTGCAACATCTGACGCCAGAACGGGTCTGGATGGAAACAGAGCGAGCATTGGGCGAGCGCTCACCGCGCACCTACATTGAAGTGTTGAGGCAATGCGGCGCCCTGCAGGTGCTGCTGCCGGAAGTGAACCAACTGTTCGGCATTCCCCAGCGGGCCGACTACCACCCGGAGGTAGACACCGGCATCCATATCCTGATGGCCCTGGATCAGGCGGCGGCGCTGGACACGGACCCCGCGGTGCGCTTTGCGGTGCTGATGCACGATCTCGGCAAGGGCATTACCCCGCCGGATATCCTGCCCCGCCATATCGGCCATGAGGAGAACGGCGTCAGGCTGGTCAATGGCATCTGCGACCGCCTGAAAGTCCCCAACCGCTTCCGGGAACTGGCCATCGCCGTGACCCGGCACCACCTGCACTGCCACAAGGCGCCGCACCTCAGGGCCAGTACCAGCCTGCGTTTGCTGAAGGAAATCGGCGCACTGCGCCAGCCGGAAAAACTGACACAATTTATCCGCTGTTGTGAGGCCGACGCCCGCGGGCGGCTCGGTTTTGAAAACAAGCCCTACCGCTCAGGCCAGTGGCTGCAACAGGCGTTCGAGGCTATCCAGTCCATTGATAATCGTGAATTCATTGACCGCGGCCTGACCGGCAAACAACTGGGTGAGGCCATCGACCAGCGCAGACTCGATATTCTCAACAGCCTGCGAGAACCCTGCCATTGAGTACCCCCGTCGTACTGGTCACCGGCGCGGCGCGGCGCATCGGCGCCGCCATTGCCCGCACCTTCCACCGGGAGGGATTTGATGTCGCTCTGCACTGCAACCGTTCCGTCGACGAGGCCCGGCAACTGGCGGATAGCCTCAATGCCAAACGGCGGGATTCGGCGCGGGTATTTCCGGCGGCACTGGGCGACATTACTGCAGTACAAACCATGGCGGAACAGGTTCGCCTGTGGCGCGACCGGCTGGATGTGCTGGTCAATAACGCCTCGAGCTTTTACCCCACACCACTGGAAAGCGCCTCGGAAGCCCAGTGGGAGGAGCTGATCGGCAGCAACCTGAAAGGCCCCTATTTTCTCTGCCAGGCCCTGGCCGAACCGCTGCGCCAGCGTCACGGCAGTATCGTCAACATTGCCGATATTTACGCCCGCAGCCCCCTCATGGGTTACAGCATCTACTGCATCGCCAAGGCCGGCAACGCCATGATGACCAAGGCCCTGGCCAAAGAGCTGGCTCCCGAAGTACGGGTCAACGGTATCGCTCCCGGGGTGATTCTGTGGCCCCACAGCGACGAACAGATGAGCGCAGCCATCAAGCAACAGGTCATCAGCCGGGTGCCGCTGCAACGCATTGGCAGCCCCGCCGATATCGCGACAGCGGCCCTGTTTCTGGCCACCCGCGCCAGTTATATCACCGGCCAGATAATTGCCGTGGACGGCGGCAGTGGGCTGAACAACTGAGCGACTTGATCCGTATCAAGCAATCCGCGTCAACTCCCCCTTTAACCTCTTGAAAAGGCTTTTTCCAGCCCA
>NZ_JBFHQR010000125.1:0-7293 GCF_041592135.1 Porticoccus sp.
ATTCCACATCCTACCTGCGCGATATTGCGCCCGAATCTGCACTCAGTCTGGAACTGGGCGCACGGTTCAGCTTCTAACTCCCAAGCCCGCAACTATCGCGGGTAAACAAAGCCGGTCATTGCGGGTAACATGATTCCCGCAATGACCGACTTACTAATGGGGAAGGGAGACAACACCATGAAGTTCTTGAAAATTGTATTGCTGGTCGCAGTCGTGCTGCTGGTCGTGGTAATCGGCGGCGTCACCTTTTTACTGATTGGCGTCGATCCCAACAGCTACAAACCGGAACTGGAAAAACTCGCCCGCGACAACGGCGTCGAACTGCGCATGGAAGGCGATCTCGGCTGGTCGTTCTTCCCCAACCTGGCGGTCCACGCTGGCAGCACATCCCTGGCGGGCATTGATGACAGCGCAGGCATCCCCGATGTGCGCTTTAACGAAGCCAACTTTATCCTCGACTGGAAAGCCCTGCTGGCCCGCAAGGTGCGGCTGGCCGCCATCGCCGTGGACGGCGCCGATATTCGCGCCAAAACCGCCGCCGAAGCCGCCAACGTCGCCGCCCTGCCCGGCGCCGCTGCGGCCACCGGCAAGAGCGAGAGCAGCGCATTACCCTTTGAAGTGGCCATCGACAAAATGTCGCTGACCAACAGTCGCATCACCCTGGTCACTCCCGGTGCGCCGGATCGGGTGTTCGAGCAGCTCAATTTCTCCAGTGAAGGACTGAATCTCGACAACAAACCCTTTTCCCTCAGCCTTCAGTTCAGCACCCAGCTGCCGGACCAGCCCAATCCGTTCGCCCTGTCCCTGACCGCAGAGGCAGCACTGCAACTGGAACCGCAACAAATCAGCCTGTCGGATGCCAAGCTGACCCTGAAGGGACTGGACAAGCTGCCCCTCAGCCTCAGTTTTAACGCCCGCTATGACGGCAGCAGCGACAGCCTCCGCATCAGCGACCTGAACGGCAGTCTCGGCTCGGCCAACATCAGCGGCGCGATCAGCGGCGAGAAAATCCAGACCGCCCCGGCCCTCAAGGGCCAACTGTCCCTGCAAAACCTGTTGCTGAAAGAATTGCCCATCGAACCGCCAGAAGGCTTCAGCAAGGTCAACCTCAGCACCGGCTTTGCCGCCTCGGAGCAAGCCGTATCCCTGGACAACCTGAAACTGGCACTCGATGATTTCAATCTCACCGGCAAGCTGGCCATGCAACTGCCCGCCCCCCGGCAACTGGAAATGAGCCTCAATGGCGGCAATCTGGTACTGCCCGCCAGTGAAGCGGCCACCGCGGAACAACAGGCCGCGCTGTTCACCCCGCTATTGGCACCGCTGGCACTACTGGAAGGCGGCAAGGGCCATGTGGAGATCAATCTGGCCAGCGTCACCGCCGACACTCTCCGCGTCGACAAACTGCACCTGAACCTGTTTGCCAACGGCAAGGTGGTGCAGATCAGCGATCTCTCTGGCGACGTCTTTGGCGGCAATTTCAAGGTTGACGCCAAAGCAGACCTGCGCAAGAAAACCCCCGCCGTCACCTTCACCAAGCAGCTGAGCAACATCGACCTGCATCAGGCGCTCACCACCCTCGCCGAACAGCAAGACATCCACGGCCACCTGACCATGGACTTCAGCGGCAGCAGTCAGGGTGATACCAGCGACGCGCTGATGGCCAACATGAACGGCAGCGGCAAGTTCAGCTTCACCGATTTGCAGGTGGACAACATCAACGTCGAGAAGAGCTACTGCGAAATGGCCTCGCTGGTGGAGGGCAAAACCCTCACCGGTCGCAGCTGGCCCAACTACACCCGCTTGCAGGCCATGCAGGGCACCATCCAATGGCGGGATCAGCAGATCAGCCTGCCCGGCTTCACCACCGGCATCGGCAATCTGGCGGTGTCCGGCAACGGCGGCGCCAACCTGGTCAAGGAAAGCTACGACATGTTGATCAGCGCCAAACTCCAGGGTGACACCACCTCGGAAACTGGCTGCACCATCAAAAGCAAAACCGTGCAGAACAAGGCCATTCCATTCCGCTGCACTGGTTCCTTTGCTGAAAATGGCAGCGGCAAGTGCCTGCCGGACAAACAGTTCATCAACCAGCTGATTCAGGGGAAAATCCAGGAAAAACTGTTCGACAAATTCCTCAAGCAGCCTGAAGCCGCACCGGCTACCGATGGCACCACCACCGAGGAAACCGCCCCGGCAGAGCCGGTTGATCCCAAGCAACAACTGATGGAAGGCCTGCTGAAAGGACTGTTCAACTAGTGTCTGACGGATTTGCCAAACGACTGCTGGACTGGTTTGACCACAGCGGTCGCAAGGACCTGCCCTGGCAGCAGGGCATCACGCCCTACCGGGTGTGGGTGTCGGAAATCATGCTGCAGCAGACCCAGGTGGGAACGGTCATTCCCTACTTTGAGCGCTTTATGGCCAGTTACCCGGATGTGCAGTCCCTGGCAGCGGCGGACATCGACCGGGTTCTGCACCACTGGACCGGCCTCGGTTACTACGCCCGCGCCCGCAACCTGCACAAGGCGGCCCAGACTGTGGTGGGAGACTTCAACGGCGTCTTTCCCGATAGCTTAGAAGACTTGCAAACCCTGCCGGGCATCGGCCGCTCCACCGCCGGGGCCATCTGCGCCATTGCCCACCGCAAACGGGCAGCGATACTCGACGGCAACGTCAAACGGGTGCTGGCCCGCTACCACGCCATTGAGGGCTGGCCGGGACTCCGGGACGTCGCGGCACAGCTCTGGCAGTGGGCGGAACAGCACACCCCCGAGGAGCGAGTGGCCGATTACACCCAGGCGATCATGGACCTCGGCGCCACCCTCTGCACCCGCAGCAGACCGGACTGCGATCACTGTCCCATGGCAGAGGATTGCCAGGCGCAGTCGCGGGGTAATCCCGTCGACTTTCCCGGCAAAAAGCCCCGCCGCGAACAACCGGTACGGCAGTGCCTGTTTCTGGTGATTCGCAACCCCGAGGGCGATATTCTGCTGCAACAGCGGCCCGCCAGCGGACTCTGGGGAGGGCTGTGGGTGTTTCCCCAGTGTGACGATGAGGCAGACATCAAAACCACTTGTTCCCGACTCGGCTGCGAGGCTGAAAGCTGGCAGCTGTTGCCGCAGCAGCGTCACAGCTTCAGCCACTTCCATCTCGACTACCAGCCGGCCCTGATTGAAGCCCGGCGAGGTGGTCAAATCATGGATAGTCCCGGCCTAGTCTGGTATAACCCTGCCTCATCACTGGAGGTTGGCACCGCCCAGCCGGTCAGGAAACTCCTGCAACAACTGATGTAATCAAAAAGGTATTCCGATGGCACGCATGGTTCACTGCAAGAAGTTCAACAAGGAACTGGAAGGGCTGGACGCTCCGCCCTTCCCCGGCCCCAAGGGCCAGCACATTTACGACAACGTCTCCAGGCAGGCCTGGCAGGAATGGCTGGAACACCAGACCCGCCTGATCAACGAAAAACACCTCAACATGATGGACCTGACCGCGCGCACCTACCTCGGCGAACAGCGCGACAGGTTCCTCTCCGGGGAGGCCATCGATGAAGCCGAGGGCTACGTGCCGCCCGCGGAATAAATTGCTCGGCGGCCCTTGACGATGCATAAGTGAGAAGGTTTAATACGCGCCTCCTGAGACGGCAAGCGCCCCTCGGGACGATGCCCAGGTAGCTCAGTCGGTAGAGCAGAGGATTGAAAATCCTCGTGTCGGTGGTTCGATTCCGCCCCTGGGCACCATCTTAAAAAGGCCAGCTTACAGCTGGCCTTTTTCATTTCCGGGCTCGGCCAAAGCGACCCGCTGGCATAGAAGCGTTTTTGTAAACGCCCGGCGCTCAAACACGACCCAAGTACCATTGCGCCCTGGCGCCCGTCACCTAAACTTGAATAGAAGACAGCATCCGGGAACGCTGTAATGGCCGCTCTTCCGTTAATCCGTTCAGTTTTTTGGCCCATCGCCTCCCTTCTCCTGTTCGTCTGTCCCCTGATAACCGGAGCGTCCCTGGCTGCGAGCGAGTTTCCGCTCGGCAAAAAATCGATCTACCTGAAAGACAACAACAACGTCGATCACCCCATTGGCAACGTCAAATTTTCCAGCGGGACGGATGGCGCGATTGCCTACAGCCTGAACATTGACACCGAGCGGTTCAAAGACTTCTTTCTGTCAATGAAGGAAATGAAATGTCTGGAAGGCAAGGAGATCTGGTGCTTTATCCCCTACCCCTACCAGCATCCCAGGTCAGTGTCCGCCGATGATTTGCGCTGGCTTGAGCACGACCTGTTGTTTATGTTCAAAACCCCGACGGAATTTGGCGCCAATCTCTGGAACGGCATCTACTACGAGATGGTGGTTGAGGACGAAGTGATTCGCGGCACCGCGCGGGCGATTGACCTCAATTACATTGCCTCACCACCGGATGATCTGTCGACACCGCCCTATACTGAATTGGAAATTGAAGACTTGGAGCCAGCGGCGCGCTGGTTGCCCTATATCGAAATCAGGTAGAAATTCTGCAACTGTTCCCCTATGCCCTGCCGGGACGCACCGTTCATGCCTCGACAGGCGCCCCCACTTCCACCTGCCCTGCCAACGCCTCGGCCAACACCCCCGCCGGGACCGGCTTGTAAAACAGGAATCCCTGTACAAAGTCGCAGCCCAACTGCTTGAGGGTGTCGTGCTGCCCTTCGGTTTCCACGCCTTCTGCGGTCACGGAAATGCCCAGAGCATGGGACATTTTGATGATGGCCTCGACAATGGTCCGGTGCTCGCCGTCGAAATCAATGCCGTCGACGAATTCCCGGTCGACTTTCAGGGTGTGTACCGGCATGCGCATCAACTGGCTGAGGGAGGAATAACCGGTGCCAAAGTCATCCACGGCGAATCTTAACTGCAGCGCCTCCAGGTCGTTGACTACCTGCAGGTTATTGTCGATGTCGGACATCAATGCCGTTTCCGTCACTTCGAGAATAATCTCGTCCGGGTTGACGCCCGTTCGCTCAATGATGTCTCTAAAATTGTTGACCAGCCCCGTATCATCCAGCTGCCTGGTGGATAAATTCACCGACATGGATGGCACCTTGCCCCGGGGAAAAAGTTTTGATCTGCGCACCTGTTCCATACAGGCCTGCTCAAAGACCCAAAGGCCGATCTCCGAGATCAGGCCCTGGCGTTCGGCAATGGGGATGAATACCGCCGGGGAAATCGGATTGCCACTCCTGTTCCAGCGCAGCAGTGCTTCCGTTGAGACGATCTGGCCCGTTTGGGCATCGATAATCGGTTGGTAGACCAGGAACAGTTCATCGTTGGCGATGCAATTGCGCAGGCCATTGGCGATATCGATCTGCAGCTTGTTCTCGTCGCTAATGCTCTGGTCAAATATCCGCCAGCCGTTTCTGCCCTTCTCCTTCACGGTATACATCGCCGCGTCGGCGTGACTGAGCAACTCGGCTGCCGTTGTGACGGCGGAGCTGTCGGCAAAGGCGATGCCGATGCTGATAGTCGCGTAGAAATTCATCTGTGGTTCCGTGAAGCACAACGGCTGCTCGAACGCCCTGACCAGTCGGTCGGCGGTTATCTCCACATCCAGCACATCCACCACGCCGCCGATGATCACCACAAATTCATCGCCGCCAAAGCGACTGACGATCACGCCGGGTGACACACACTCGAGCAGGCGCTTCGAGATAGAAACCAGCAGCTGGTCGCCAACTTCGTGGCCGTAGTTATCGTTGACCAACTTGCAGTTGTCCAGATCGATAAACATCACCGCCACTGCCGTGTTGTGGCTCTCTATCCGCTGCAGCGCGTGACTGAGCCGGCTGGTGATTAAACTTCTATTCGGCAGGCCCGTCAGGGAATCGTGGGTGGCTCGCCACTGCAGATCCATTTCCTCCTTCTTTTTATCGCTGATGTCGAGCAATGTCGCGATGACGCCGACCTCGCCACCCATATCAAATTTGGACAGTGTCGCCAACGCGGGGAAAAAAGAGCCGTCTTTTCGGTAACCGATAATCTCGGCCCGCTTCATCATGCGCTGCTCGACAACGGGGCTGTGTAAGAAGTTGTGTACCTGCTCCTTGTGCGCTTCGCGCAGGTGTGGAGGCAACAGGTGGTGAACCGACAGGCCGAGCAGTTCGGATTTTGGGTAACCAAACTGTCCGCAGGCGTTGATATTGGCCTGGATGATCTTGCCCTGCTCATTGACAGAGATAATGGCGATATCCGAGTAATCCAGGATCAGGTTTTCCAGGTCCGGTTTCAGGCCCGGACTTTCTACCGGCAGCGAGGCAATGTCTCGCTGGCCCTTTAACAGGGCGTAAATGGCGTAATACGCCTTTTCACCGCCGACCAGGGGATAAACGGCGACCCGCCCCGTATACTTCTGCTGGATACTCCAGGCAGTGACCATCAACTTCTTCTGCAAATTATCGAGGTCGGCCCGGGTCTCACACAGGTGGCGGTTCACCCCTTCGAGGAAATGGTTCAATGTCAACAGGCTGGCCGCGTGCATTTTGGTGGAGACAAGCTGTCCGCCCCGTTGCCGGTCGCACTCCGCCACGCCGATAAATTCCCATTCGTTGCCATCGATGTCGTCACCCAGTGAATGAACATCACCCTTGCGCATTTTGGCGGAATGGCGCACCGGGATAACCGGCTTAATGCGACCGAATGCTTTTTCGATGGCGAACGAGCCATCCAGTCGGCATCGGGCCAGGTAGCAGTTGACCTCCGCATGATGGGTCGCCGGGTCCATCCTGACCATCCCCTGGGGGGCTGTCACCAGACTCTGCTCCAGGCCTTCCAGCAACTTCTCGGTGTTGACACTGTTGACGCTATTGGCCGCCTGGGCAAATGCCTTGATGCAGATGTAGACCCCTTCGCCAAAATTGGTGAGCAGTCCGTTGCCCCCGGGGTAAATCCCATCGGCACCCGGGCAGCGGCTCAACCGTTCCAGGTAAGTCCTGTTCTCCGGGGTATCCACGCCCATGAAGTAGGAGTTGCAGGAATAGAAGCCCTGGCGGTGCTCCGGGCGCAGGTGGCTGGCGAGCACTTCGTCAAAATGCCCCATCGCCACGGCCATTTTGTCTTTCAGGCCGTATTCGTTGAAGCGGGTCAGCAGCGCTACCTGGTCGCTGCCGGCAGCATAGGGAATGAAGACATCGGGGGAGGATTTTTCAAGTTTTCGGAACAGCTCGTCAAAATCGCGACTGCCGATGGGAAAGTACTCTTCCCCCACCACTTCGCCACCCAGCCGCACCAGGGTGCGCTTGGCCGCGTCGATGGACCCCC
>NZ_JBFHQR010000126.1:0-7193 GCF_041592135.1 Porticoccus sp.
AGGAAGCGCTCCACCGCTTCCAGGTAGGCGTCCCGCAGCGTGCGCGGTTCCGCCACCAGGTCCGGGTAGGCCTCGAGTCCCTTGAAGAGCGTATTGCCCTCGAAGGGGAAGGTGAGCTCGGTCTCGTCGAGGACATGGAAGATGATGTACTGCTGCTGTTGAATGAACTGAAGCGCGGCGGTTACCTGCCCGTTCACACCCGCGTGGACAGGCCCGATGTCCTCAGTAAGCTCATTACACAGGAAGAGTGGGATATCATTTTCTGTGATTATTCCATGCCGAAAATGAACGGCGTACAGGCACTCAATATCGTGCGCCAGTTTAACCAGGAGGTTCCCTTTATTTTTGTTTCCGGCACCATTGGCGAGGACACCGCCGTGGAGACGATGCGCGCCGGGGCCCAGGACTACATCATCAAGGGCAACCTGAAACGGTTGGAACCGGCGGTCAGGCGGGAACTGGAAGAAGCCCGCAACAGGAAAGAGCGCCGCGCCGCCGAAAAGCGCCTGCACTTCCTGGTCAACTACGATTCCCTGACCCGGCTGCCCAACCGCCTGCAGTTCCTGAACCGGCTGGAGCAATACATTCTCAAGGCGCGGCAGTTGGGGCAAGCCATCGCGGTGGCCCACCTCGACCTGGATCATTTCAAGAAGGTCAACGACAGCCTGGGCTACGAGGCCGGCAATCTGCTGTTGGTGGACGTGGCCGGCAGACTGGGCCGCTGTGTCGGTGACAGCGGCATCGTGGCACGGCTCGCGGCGGATGAATTCGCCATCCTGATCCGGGAACCGGGCGACAGCAACGTCACCTCCGCCCGGATGCAGAACCTGCTGACCACCCTCGAGGAGCCCTTCGATATCCACGGCTGCACGCTGCACATCCAAGCCAGTCTCGGCGTCTCCCTGTTTCCCCAGGATGCCGAGCAGGCCGAACACCTGCTGCGCAATGCGGATATCGCCACCTACCGCGCCAAGGATGCAGGGGGCAAGTGCTATCTCTTTTATAACCAGGAAATGGCGGTGCAACTGGAGGAGCGGCTGGCCCTGGAGCAGGATATTCGCCAGGCCCTGGAAAAACAGGAATTCACCCTCCACTACCAGCCCCAGGTCAGCCTGAGCAGCGGCAAGATTACCGGTGTGGAGGCGCTGGTGCGCTGGAACCGTCCCCAGGGCATGGTCTCGCCGGATTGCTTCATCCCCCTGGCTGAGGAGACCGGCCTGATCGTACCACTCGGGGAATGGGTCCTGAAAACAGCCTGCGCCCAGGCCAGGCAATGGCGGGAGGTGGGCCTGCCGGAACTGTGCATGGCGGTGAACGTCTCGGCCCACCAGTTTCACCAGGTCAACCTGCTGGAACTGGTCATGCACACCCTCGAGGAATACGGGTTGCCCCCCTCGCTGCTGGAACTGGAAATCACGGAGAGCAGCATCATGCAGGATCCGGAACAGGCGCTGGAGACCCTGAAAAAATTGCAGGAGCACGGGGTAAAAGTTTCCCTGGATGATTTTGGCACCGGCTATTCCAGTCTCAGCTACCTGAAATATTTCAAGGTGGACACGCTCAAGATCGACCGCGCGTTTATCAAGGATATCCCCCAAGACCACAATGATGTCGCCATTACCGCCGCCGTCATCGCCATGGCCAACAAACTCAATATGAGGGTGGTGGCAGAAGGAATCGAAACCCCGGAGCAATACCAATTTCTGCAACGGGAAGGCTGCGACTGCGTCCAGGGTTATTTTCTGTGTCGGCCGATGTCCGCCGACCAGCTCGAACCGATTCTGCAACTGGGCTGCCTGCAAGACCCTGGGCAGTCATGACCCGCCAGGGGTAACCGCTGGCAATCGCCACTCACCCTGAAACAGCCCCCGGCGACTCTCACGACACCGGGGGAGCGGCTTTGATGGCGAAGTCGCGCAGCGACAGAACACCACGGGTTTACCCGTGGATGAATGCCGCGGGCAATTCTCATTACAAGGTGTTGAGATTTGCTTCGCCCCGTTGGGGACCGCAGCCAAATAGAACTGTTTAGCTGGGGGAATCCATTTTTCAACTTCCGGCGGGAGTTGGGTCCGCGGCCCGGGCAGTCTTGGGCCAGCGGCGCTTGAGGCACATCCACTGGGTGGGGTCTTCGCGGATCCACTGTTCAAACAGCAGATTGAGTTCGGCGGCCATCGCCAGCGCCTTGTCACCCCGGGACAGGCTCTCATCCCGTGCGTCTATTGGGGGGCAGACGGTGATGCGAAAACGGCCGTGGGGCAATCTTTCCGCCCTGACCGGCACCAGCTTGCAACCGCTGCTCAACGCCATTCTCGGCACCACGGTATTGGTCGGGGTCGGCACGCCGAAAAAGGGCACCAATTCGCCGGACTCGAGGCGCGTGTCCACGGCCAATCCAACCGAGTTGCCGTCATGCAACTCCTTGAGCAGCTGGCGAATGCCACCCTCGGCGGGCACCAGCCGGGTACGGAATGCCGCCCGGAGCTGGGCAAACAGCTTCCCCAGATAAGGGTTGGTTTCCTCGGCGTAGACCGTCGCTACCGGTATCCCGTAGTGGGCGCCCACCAGGTTGGTCAATTGCCACGCACCTATATGGGCGGCAACAAAAACCACCGGTTTTCCGGCAATAATCTCATCCAGTACCGGGTCCGCGACAAACTCGAGATAACTGTCCCGCTCTTGCCATATCCTGTCCATGGAAACCAGCTCACCGGCGGCACGGCCCAGGTTGCGAAAAATAGCCTTGACGGCCAGGTCCAGCTCTTTACCGGCCATCCCGGGCTGGACATACGCCAGGTTGGTACGGACTTTTGTCGCCTTTTGGGTAAAGGGCCCCAGTTGGGCAAACAACCAACCCAAAAAAGCCATGCATTGGCGGGGAGGAAGCAGGCGTACCAGGCTCAACATCGCCCGGAAAAACAATCCCTCAATCCACCAGCTGGCGCGCTGGAGAAAGGGGTAACGTTTAACCAGCTTTTTGGGGATCAGGTAATAGGCGGGCATAAGTCTTCAATACTGACCGTGGAGGCGTCAGCTCAATCCTCTTTTTTGCGGGGAGGGGGAGGCAGATTACCGGCGGTGGTGCCAAAGGCAAAATCCCACAGCGGTGAGCTGACGCCATAGCGCCCATCCTGCCCGGAAAAATGATGGAGCATGTGATAGCGCTTGAGGTAACGCAACACCCGGTTCCGCATGGGAAAGTGGTGAGTGGCGTAGTGGATATAGTCATAACAGAGGTAGCCAATGATGAAAAAGGCACCAAATGTTTCCAGATCCGCGCCGGAGAGAAACAGCGCAAACAGCAGCCACAAAAACGCCATTATCAGGATGGCACCCGCCGGCGGCATCACCAGGCGCGTCTTATCCTGCGGGTCGTCATGGTGTACGCCGTGAAACAGGAACACCAGGGATTTGCCCAACTTGCTGCCAGCTTCATAGTGAAACACAAACCGATGCAGTCCGTACTCCATGAATGTCCAGATCAAAAGCCCCGCACAGGCCATCTCGCCAAACTCCGCAAGCGGCATCTGGTAGACCGAAAAACTGCGCCAGATAAGCGCCAGGGCGATGGGCGTCCAAAGTACCAGGGGAATGATGGGGTGGACGTGCGTCAGGGATTCCAACAGGGGATTCTTGAACAGCCTTATCGAAGTGCTTTCAACGCGTTGCATAGGGTATGTTACCAATTATCAATCAGTGCCGTCAGGCTCACAAATTTGCTGTTGCTTGTTCCCGTTGCGGCTCAACGCCCCGTCAAACACAGAGCCCTCATCACGGCCCTCGGCCCCCGGCATGGGACATGGTCAATTCCAGCCCCTGCTGCAGTGCTACCTGTGGCCGCCAGCCGAGTGCCCGGCTGAGTTGTTCGCCGTTGCAAACCCAGTCCGGGTGTCGCAATTCTCTCAGTTTACCGGGTGTCAACATAGGCTGATAACGAAAAAGCGCCGAGGTCAGCAGGTTGCACCTGGCGACAGTGTCCAACAACCAGCCCGGCAGGCACAGCGATCTCACTTGCCGCTGAAAAACCGCCGCGGCAACTCCGATCATCTCGTTCCAACTGTAACCGGCGGAGGCTGCATCAGAGAGTGTGAACACCCCCCTTGGGACCTTTTCCGAATCCAGCCAGGCCAGCACCGCCGCCACCAGATCATCGATGTAGAGCAGTGACACGCGATTGTCCCTGTTGCCGGGGATCAGCGCCAACCCCCTGGACATCAACTGGAATACCGGCAACATTTCCCGATCCCCCGGACCATAGACCGCCGGCGGACGAAAGACTGTCAACCCGACCCCCGGGGGAGCCTTGAGGGCGATCTGTTCACCGAGAAATTTGCTGGCAGCATAATCGGAAAGGTCTGGCTCCCTTGAGGCCAGCGACGACATGAGGAGGACTTTCGGCTTGCTGTCTGCCCGACTCACCGCGGCAAGCAACTGCTCGACACCGGCGACATTGGCAGGATAAAAATCGTCCAGGGAGCGGCCGCGCACCGCACCCGCGCAGTGAATGACCGCAGCGCAACCCGCGAGCAGCTGTTCAAGGGCAGCACGGTCAGTGATAGAACCTTGTACCCACTGCACACCGGACTCAGGCAGCGCCTGTGCCCGGGAAGCAGTGCGCACCAGAACTTTCAGCTGGTGCCCTCGGGACAACAGCGCGCGGCAGATACTACTGCCGATGAATCCCGTGGCGCCGGTGACGGCGATCATTGCTGACAAAATAGCGATACTCTCAACTTGCCGATACCCGGGTATTACAGCATGGGTGGCGCGGGGACATTAACCCTTTGTCAGGCGCTGATGCGCAATGGTTTTTTTTCAAACGGATCAACCTGGTCATTGGCCGAGCCGACATTCAGGCTGGCCATAAACTCCAGCCGCGCTTTCGAACGGGATAATTTGCCCGACGAGGTGACCGGCAGGGAGTGAGGCGCTACCAGTTCGATACGGCAATCCAGACTCAGTTCCTCGCGGACCAGGCCGGTGAGACGGTGAACCAGCTCTTCGCACTTGGCTTCGTCAATTTCCCGACATTGCACCAATACCACACAGTGCTCTTCCCCATCCGGCTCTGCGGCAGAAAATGCCAACACGTCGCCGACCCTGACTTCCGGCTGGGTTTCACAGAGGTGCTCGATGTCCTGCGGCCAGATGTTGCGGCCGTGGATAATAATCAGATCCTTGATCCGTCCGGTAATAGTCAGGGTACCGCTGGAGAGGTAACCGAGGTCACCGGTGTTTAACCAGCCGTCCTCGCTCAGTGCGTGGCGGGTCTCCTCTGGCATACCAAAGTAGCCGGACATGACACTCGGGCCAGACAAATGGATCAGCCCGGTACTGTTCTCGCCAAGAACATTCCCTTCCTTATCGCGGACTTCGACTCTGTAGTCCGGGAGAGGAGCCCCACAGTTGACAAAATGGCGCCCGAGGCGCTCGTCACTTTCCTCGATCAGCACCACCTTGTGGTGATTGAGCAGTTGTTCATGGTCCACATAGTCGGTGGAATAGCCCGCGCCGAGGGGAGAGAAACTCACCCCCAGGGTGCATTCCGCCATGCCATAGCAGGCCAGGAACGCCTTCGGGTTAAAGCCCGCAGGTGCCAGGGCCTCGGCGAACAGATCCAGACTGCGGGTGCGGATCATCTCGGCGCCGATGCCCGCCACACGCCAGTTGCTGAGATCGTAATTATTCACTTCACCATTGCGCAGACGCCGCGCACAGAGGTCGTAGCCAAAGCAGGGACTGAAAGAAATCGTCGCACGGGTCTCGGTCAACAGGTTCAACCACTGCCGGGGACGCATGGCGAATTCAAGGGTATCCAGGTAATCCACCGAAAGTTGCGCGGCCACGGGCACAAACAGAAAACCGACCAGCCCCATATCGTGATAGAAGGGCAGCCAGGACATACAGCGGTCCTCCGGTTGCACCTTGACCCCGTGGGTGATGATCCCCGCCAGATTGCTCATGGCAGTGCGGTGCCTGATCATGACGCCTTTCGGGAAACGGGTACTGCCGGAGGTATATTGGAGATAGGCGATATCGTTGGGATCGATCAGTGGCAGTGACACATCCGCCGCCGCGGGCATCTCATCAAAGGTTTCCGGCTTGTCGACCATGCGAATGGGAAGCCCTTCCCCCGCCTCCGTGAGGAATGACAAATAGCCTTCAGAGGCAACGGCCAACTGGGCGTCGCAGGCCTTCAGCAGCCGGTGTAATTGCGACACGTAGGAGGTGTGGGCGCCGAGCTTAACGGCGGCGGGGAGCGGTACCGGCACCAGACCGGCGTATTGGCTGGCGAAGAAGAAACGCAGGAAGTGGGGAGCAGTCTCCGCCACCAAGGCAACCCGGTCCCCCTTCACAAACCCGAGTCCGATCAGTTTTTTTGCCAACGCGACCGCGTCATCACGCAGCTGGCGATAGCTCATCTGGCTATAAATTGAACCGCGTCCAGTGTAGAAATTGACACCGGTTTCACCCTGGGCGGCGTAGTCCAGGGCAGCGGGCAGCGAAGCGAAGTCAGCGGGGCGAAAAGGGAGCCTGTGGACGGTCGGGGTTGGTTCAAGCTGCACTAAGGGTTCCTCACCTTAATCACCGATTTTCGAGCCTACCGGGCATTCTATCTTCCGCTAAGAAAGTAGTGTATGTCGATTCATTGGGAGTAGACCAACAAATAACATCTAATCTCACCCCAATCAATCTGCCAAGTCGATATTTTATAGACCTGGCCGGGTTAGTGTCGAACACCGAATGCACATGAAATGGTAAATTGATGCAATCTTCACAAAAAATGGCTGACCGACAAAAAACTCACTGGAGTTCCGGCTATAAATCAACATCTTGGGGAAACTGCAGCAAGTCTAATCCCCGATACTTAAGAAAATCTTAAGGAAACCCTAAGTATCGACATAATGCCAGCAAGCTGCGCGGTCACTACAACCACGCCGCCCCCACAAAAGACTCGATATAAAAACCCAGTTAAATTACCACCTTATGACAATCAACGGATCTACCCTAAAGTCGTACAGGGAGGGTTGGTTGTAGGCTCAAAAACTGGGCTGTATACTCCTGGCGTTTTTAGCATCCGCCATTCCGGACGAGCGCTTATGGGACCTGATACCGATATCATCGTCACACCCGTACAGGGCCGGAGCGGCAAACGCGACTTTCTTCGCCTGCCAGGGGCAATCTATCGCAAC
>NZ_JBFHQR010000127.1:0-6946 GCF_041592135.1 Porticoccus sp.
ACAAGCTGGACGATTTCAGTGCCCACTTCTTGTGATTCATCAGTGTTGTGCTGGTTGAACCGCTCCAGGGTGGAATCGGATCGATAGCTCGACATACTGGCATCAATGCTGGCGAGCCTTTCAGAAACAATCTGGGCAATATGTGCGTTATCGGTGGGCTCGCGGCGCCAATAACTGATGTGGTAGGTGGTTCCCTGGGCGAAGCCTTCGATGGATCGCGGGGATGGAGCCTTGCTACAACCCGAAAGCAGCGCGAGAAGCAGCGTGCTGACCGCGAGTAATATAGTGTGATTCAACGGGAAGCTTCCTGATACATCAAACGATATCCCACGCCAGCTTCGGTACGGATATAAAAGGGTTCAGCCGGGTCATCGCCCAGCTTTTGCCGCAAATGGCTGACAATGATGCGCAAATAATGACTGTCCTCCTTATGCTGCGGCCCCCATATTTCCTGTAGCAACTGGGTCTGGGTGATGACGCAGTTTGGCGATTGAGCCAGTTTGGCTAATACAGCATATTCCTTGGGTGTCAGATCCACTTTCTCGCCCGTAAGGGCGACCCAGCGCTTGCCTAAATCAATATGCAGGTGTCCGTCATCCAGTATCACTGGCGAATTCGGTTTAATGTGATCACGGACGTTTGCACGAATACGAGCAAGGAGTTCCTCAATACTGAAGGGTTTTATTACGTAATCCTGGGCGCCGGCATCCAAGGCACGGACTTTCTCGCGATCACCGCTGCGCACCGAAAGTACGATCACCGGCACTTTCGACCAGGTTCGCAGTTCGTGCAACACTTCGTGGCCATCCATATCGGGGAGCCCTAGATCCAGGACTACCAGATCAGGTTGTTGGCGGGCAATCGCCGCCAGACCAGACTCACCGCTTCCCGCCTCGGTCACCTCATAGCCTTCACTTTTCAGCGCAATACGCAACATGCGCCGAATGGGCGACTCATCGTCCACGATGACAATCTTTATACTCACGTGGTTCGTTATTCCTTACTGGTTGTCGATGTTGTGGGTGGCACATCTAGCGGCAATTCCACCAAAAACCGGGTGCCCTTGTGTCCGACTCCTTCCATGGCCTGCACGCTGCCACCATGGGCACCGACCATGCCACGGCAGATGGCCAACCCCATCCCGGTATTTTGCTTTTTCTTGTCTCCCTCGGCGACAACAAAGAACATATCAAAAATTTTTTCACGCAGGTCTTCCGGTATGCCCGGACCTCTGTCATCGATGGCGATGGTACAGCGATTACTTCCGGTGGCGATGGTTACGTCGATTTTCTCACTGCCTGGTGTAAAACGTGCGGCATTCTCGAGAATGTTAAACAATGCCTGCTCAATCAGCGCCGCATGCACATATAACACGGGGGCGGTATCCGGAAAATGGGTTGCCGTTTTGACGCTGGGGTAATAGCGTTTGAGGCGAGTCAATGCGCTGCCTACGATATCGGCGATCGAAACCCAGTCGCGCTCGATTTTGAGGGTGCCGTATCCCAGCCGCGTCATGTCCAACAGGTTCTGGATATAGCTGTCCAGCCGCCGACTTTCCTGAAGGATGGTGTCCATCAGATCCTTCCGATCCTGCGGGCCAAGTTGCTGCTCCAATAATTGCAGACTCTCGGCCGCGCCCATCATCGCCGCCAGAGGGGATTTGAGATCGTGGGAAACCGAGGACAGCAGGGCTGAGCGCAATTGTTCGACCTCGGTTTTGACCCGTGCGGACTCCAGATCCCCAACCAATTGAATCCGTCGCCAGGTATCTGCTGCCTGTTGCAACATGCCCTGGATGAGATCCCTGTCATACGGCACCAGAGCGGTGTCATTTGGGTTCAACCGGATCAAGGTGCAGGCGATGCATTGGGTTTCCTTGCAGATGGGGAAAACGGTCCAGCTCGAGGCGTTAAGCGTATCGGTCAATCGACCTGAGGGAGCTGTGTGTTTGTGTGCCCACGCTATCGCCTCGGTATCCAAGGAGCTGAGTGCTGAGGACGGAGCAGGATAGGTTACGTAGCATTCGCCCTCGTCGGGCACGGCAATACACACCTCTACCTGCAAGATGGAAGACAATTTTTTTGCTGTTGATCGCCATACGGCTTCGGCATTCTCTGCTATTGAAAGGGCCTCGCCCAGAGAGCGCATGGCCTCAGAGTAACGGTTGGCTTCACGAAGCAATAAGAACTGGCGACGAATACGGGAGGCCGCCGGCCCACATATGATGGCAATAAGAAACAGAAAAATCAGCGTTGACAACTCGTCCTGTCGAGCGACTTCGAAGGTGTAATGCGGATCAGTCAAGAAGAAGTTGAAGCACAGAAAACTGAGTACTGCCGTCATCATGGCTGGACGGGAGCCATAACGTAACCCGGTGGCAATCACCGCCAGCACATACACCAAAACCAGATTCGCATGGTGTATCCAGTTCTGTAGCCCTACCGCCAATACTGTCGCCAGGGTGACGGCCAGCACTCCGCTGCCGTATCCCTGTATATTTCCAAGTAGTGGCCTTTTGATTTCAGTAAAAGGGGCACTTGCCCTGGGCGTCTGGGGAGAACGAATGACAGAAACCTCCAGTGGCAATCCAGACTCGATCAGTTGCCGGTACAACCGTTTGCCCCAGGGTTTGAAACTGGACCGGGTACCAGCGCCAACCAACACGGTGGTAATCCGCTGCTCTTCGATATAGGGAATTATCGTCTGAAAAGTACTTGGGCCGCGCAGGACCTCCGTGTGGGCACCCATTTCCTTGGCCAGGGAAACCACCGATTGTAGACGGCGGCTACCTTTATGGGTTGGTATCTGCCCCGTGTCCACCCAAACCACCAACCAGGGTATCTTGCGCTGATTGGCGATTTGCCCTCCTTTCCGAATCAAGAAGTCATGGTCGCTATTGAGACTAACCAGAACCAACAGCTTTTCGTGAACGACAAACCCTGTTTCTTGGCCCTGAGCCTCTAATCCTGTAGCCATGCTGATTCCCGAGATTTATGCAAAACACTCCCCATTTCACTGGGATGACCACAACATTCGGCACATGCAAAAAGTAGGTAAAAGGTAACGAAGGGATTATTTTTCAACCCACCTCCACCCCTTTCCTGGAACCCCGCCACCGGGGTTGAGAGAATCGCATATACTCCCCCCAGCTATAAGCCTGCTCTGCCCTCAACGTTCTCAACTCCGGCCATACCAGGTCCCCTTGCCCTTGCCATGCTGTTCCAGTTGCCGACTGGACACCAGGTTTTGCAGGTGTTTCTTTATGGTATTCCGGTTTGCGCCGGTCAGTTCGACAAGCTGGCTGACGCTGAGTCGACCGTGCTCGGTGGCCAGCTCCAGAATCCTGATCGACAGTTCCGGCATTTTGGCCAGCAGAATGTGTTCGCGCTCGATTTTCACCTCGAGGCGCAGCTTCTGTTTTTGCAGCGCCCGCAAAAAATACAGTACCCAGGGCTGCCAGTCGGGGGAGTCCGTTCGTATCGTGCCCTGGGTGTTGCGCAACGCCAGATAGTAACCCTCCTTGGATTGCTCCACCACGCTTTCCAGCGAGCTGTAGGGCACGTAGGCGTAGCCGCTGCGCAGCAACAAAAGCGTGGTGATAACGCGGGAAAGCCGGCCGTTGCCGTCCTGAAATGGATGAATTTCGAGAAATGCCACGGTAAAAACCGCGATCACAAGCAAGGGATGCAGAGCTTTGCGTTCTAAAGCATCCCTCGTCCAAGTAACTAGCTCCGTCATCAGGCGAGGTGTATCAAACGGCGAAGCCGTTTCAAACACCACGCCGACTTCCTTGCCATCGGCATCGAAGGCGCTGACGTGGTTGGGGTGGGTCTTGTAGTTTCCCCGGTGGCGCTCATCCTTGCTGCTATAAGCAAGCAGTTCGCCGTGGAGTTGCTTGATATGGTTCTCGCTGAGGTCGATGTGCTCGGCATTGTTGAAAACCGTGCCCATCACTTCGGCGTAGCCCGCCACTTCCTGTTCGTCACGGGTCTCAAACTTCTTGATCTCAATATTGCTTAGCAGGCGAGCCACCTCCCGGTCGGACAGGCGGCTACCCTCAATGCGGGTGGAGGAACCGATGCTTTCAATGGTCGCCACCCGGCGCAATGCGGACAGGCGATCCGGCGCCAGCGTGCCGATGGCGCGCCAGGTGCCCTTGAATTCATCCAGCTCGGCGATCAGGGAGAGGATTTCCGGGGTGATGTGGAGGCTATCAGTATTGAGGCTCATAGCCGGATTTATATCCATATATATCCATAAAAGCAAGAACCAGCGGCAGCCAACCCGCATAAATACCCATATTTATCCATAAGTGTCCATCTGGGGGCCAAGTGCGGGAATGGCCAACCCCCAGAATTTCATCAACACCCGATTGCCACCCGTTGACTACAACCCCCGCTGCCACTCCTCTCTAAGGGGAATCACTCCCGGCTGGTGAATGGCGGTACGCACCTGCTGCAACAGCTGCTCTTTATCGCGGTTGAGGGTGCCTTTCAGTATCAGGTAGTTGGAGGCGTGGTCGCTGCGGAACACAGTGCGTTCCAGTTCCAGGGTATCCAGCAGCATTTCCATTTCCCCAAACAGTTGCCGTTGAGTCAGCGGTTGGTATTCGCCGCCAAAGCCCTGCTGAAAGCGCTCTTCACCCATCGGGAAACTCACCACCAGGGTGGAGAGGAATTCCGGCTGGGTTTCGTTCATCAGTCGGGCGGAGTTGATGGCGTGCTGCTCGGTGTATTGCTGGCCGCCGAGGCCGTTGAGAATCATCACCGAGCTTTTCATGCCCGCCTGCTTGATCTTGTGCAGGGCATCCAGCGACGAGGCGTAGGTTTCGCCCTTGGCGATTTTTTCCAGCACCAGGTCGTCGCCGGATTCGCAGCCCACGTACATCAGGCCGAGGCCGAGCTGTTGCAGCTCCGCCAGTTCCTCCACGGATTTGTTTTTCAGGTTGCGGGGCAGGCAGTAGGAGGAGATGCGCTGTACGTCCGGCAGGTATTGGCGGATGGCCAGCAGGATTTCCTTGAGGCGGCGAAAGGACAAGGTCATGGAGTCGCCATCGGCCAGAAATACCCGGCGCACCGGGTAACCGCTGGCGGCCACCTGTTGCAGTTCCTGCTCAATATCCGTTTGGGGTTTGACGCTGAATTTTTTCTGCGGCGCGGTGTACATCTCGCAGAAGGTGCAACGGTTCCAGGAGCAGCCGTTGGTGACCTGAAGAATCAGCGAACGGGCTTCGCTGGGGGGACGGAACAGGGGTTCTACGTAATCCATTCACATATCCTACCCTTGTTGCGGGAAAATTAGAGTCCCTTACTCTCCCAGAAGTTGTTTCATAGAGTCACGAGCGAAGGTGCGTCAAGGCAAAAATGGCCGAAAAAGCGGAGTTTACATTGAGTAAATGAGCACTTTGAGCCATTTTTTACCAAAAGTAGGCGCCCTTAGGCGACACCGCCAGGGCAAGTAAATTAGTTTTTCAACCGCCTGTCATTCTCGGCGCCAAGTAGTCGCTTCCCGAGAATCTTCCAATACGACACCCTGTGCGAGCAGATCATCGCGAATCTGGTCGGCGCGGGCGAAGTCGCGGTTTTTCTTGGCTGCGGCGCGCTCGGCGATCAACATCTCAATTTGTTCATCACTATACTGAACACTAACCTCCGGGGTCTGGCCGGCTTCATTGATCTGGCCTGATCTCGGCTCAACATCAAGAGTTAAGGATGTTCTTCTCTTACCTTTAAACCAAGCCTCAGGGTCCTCTTGCAAGATACCGAAGATATCACCCATCGCTTTCAGTTCCGCCACCAGTTTACGGGCCTGGGCTTCGTCGGTCTTGGCCTGGGTGTTGATATCGCGCACCAGATCGTACATGGCCGCCAGCGCTTCGCGGGTGTTGAAGTCGTCGTCCATGGATTCCACGAAGCGGCGGTAGTAATCGCTGTGATGCAGCTCGCTCAGTTCGGCGGGCACCACATCGGCAAAGGGGCGCAGCGCAATGTAGAAGCGCTCCAGACCACCCTTGGCCTCGATAAGGTTTTCCTCGGAATAGTTGATGGGGCTGCGGTAGTGGCTGGACAGCAGGAAGTAGCGCACCACTTCCGGGTGGTATTTTTTCAGCACCTCGCGGATGGTGAAGAAGTTGCCCAGAGACTTGGACATTTTCTCGTTATCCACCCGCACGGCACCGGCGTGCATCCAGTAATGGACATAGGGCTTGCCAGTGGCCGCCTCGCTCTGGGCGATTTCGTTTTCGTGGTGGGGGAACGGCAGATCCGGACCACCGCCGTGGATATCGAAGGTTTCCCCCAGGCAGCAGGTGGACATGGCGGAGCACTCGATGTGCCAGCCGGGACGACCGGGGCCCCAGGGGGATTCCCAACTGACTTCACCGGGCTTGGCACCTTTCCAGAGGGCGAAATCCCGTGGGTCTTCCTTGATATCACCCACTTCGACGCGGGCACCGGCCAGCAGGTCTTCGGGGTTTCTGTTACTCAGCTTGCCGTAATCCGGGAAGCGGCTGATGCGGTAGTAGACGTCGCCATTGTCCGTCGCGTAGGCGTAGTGGTTGTCCACCAGGATTTGCACCATATCGAGAATGTCATCCATGTGACCAGTGGCGCGAGGTTCAATGTCCGGGGGCAAAATGCCTAGGGCCGCCTCGTCCTCATGCATGGCTTCGATCATGCGGTCGGTGAGCGCAGTGAAGGGCTCGCCATTTTCATTGGCGCGGTTGAGGATCTTGTCATCGATATCGGTGATATTGCGCACGTAGGTGACATCCCAACCCTGGGAGCGCAGGTAGCGGGTGATGACGTCGAACGCCACCAGCACCCGGGCGTGGCCGATATGGCAGTAGTCGTAGACGGTGATGCCGCACACGTACATGCGGATCTTGCCCTCTTCGATGGGTTTGAAAACCTCTTTCTGCCGGGTCAGGGTGTTGTACAGAGTCAGT
>NZ_JBFHQR010000128.1:0-6936 GCF_041592135.1 Porticoccus sp.
CAACGACCTGTTGAGCAAGCTTGAGGCGGTGCGGCTGGTCTGTGCCGAATCCGGCTGCGCCCAGCGCTACCTGTCCCACGATGCCCTCAATGGTCTCTACCAGTCCACCTGGCTAACCGATGCCAACCATGGCACCGACTATCACCAGCGCTTTCTGGCCTACCTGCACGAGGTGCAGGATCAGGATCTCACCTTGGGGGTGGCGATGACCGATGCCAAGGGTGATCGCTCCTTGCGGCCGGGGCAGCAGGAAAATTCCGATGTCTATGTGCATATTGTGGAGCGGCGCGCGGATGGCATTGTCATCAGCGGCACCAAGGCGATTGTTACCGGTGCGCCTTACATGCACGAGTTTCTGGTGATGCCCTGTCGCACCCATACACCCGAGGATGCCGATTATGCCGTGGCCTGTGCGGTGCCGGTGGATGCCCCCGGCGTGACCATCATTGCCCGCCCCGCCGGGCGGCCCGGCGAGAGCGCCGCCAAGTTCTCCGCAAAATACGGCCAGTCCACCGGGGTGGTGATATTCGAGAAGGTGTTTGTACCCCACCAGCGGGTATTTCTGGATGGCGAGTGCGAGGAGGGCGGTTTCCTCACCACCAGTTACGCTACCCACCACCGCCACTCCTGTATTGGTGCGCGGGCGGGATTTGGCGATCTGCTGATCGGCGCCGGTGCGCTGGTCACCGAGGCCAATGGCCTCGACCCGGAGCGTCACGGCCATATTCGCGAGGCGATGGTAGAGCTGATTACTATCACCGAAAGTTTTTATGCCTGTGGTGTGGCGGCCTCGGTGTACTGCCAGGACGACCCGGCGGGTACGGTGATGCCGGATGCGGTGTTCAGCAATATCGGCAAGCTGCTGCTGGCCAACAAGATTTACGACATGCACAAGCTGGCTCACTATGTTTCCGGCGGGATGATTGTGGCGCTGCCCGGCCCCGATGAGGATCACAATCCGGAGACGGCGGCGTCCCTGGCCGCAGTGCTTGGTGGTCGGCCAGATATTCCAGCGGCCCGGCGATTGGAGGTGGCTCGCTTTATCGAAGATCTGACGGCATCCAATCAGGGCGGTTGGTATTCGGTAATTTCCCTGCACGGCGGTGGTTCCCCGGAGGCCATGAAGCGGGAGATATGGCGCAATTACCCGGTGTATGAGAAACGTGAGCTGGTGGAACGGCTGCTGGATCGCGGTGTGCTGGACGAGGGCAAACGGACCTCCCGCCAGCCCGGGCGCTGTTGTGCCAGAGGCTGTCAGGCACCGCTTGAGAAGCCCGGTTCCTGAGGGTTGCATTGCAGCTCCCGCGGTTCTGCGGCATAGTACGCCGCAGTTCACAGCGGTCGGAAAACACCATGGCAGATTACCTGATAGCCCCCTCCATTCTCTCGGCGGATTTTGCCCGGTTGGGTGAAGAAGTGGATGCGGTGCTCGACGCCGGTGCCGACGTGGTGCACTTCGATGTCATGGACAATCACTATGTGCCGAACCTGACCATCGGCCCGATGGTGTGCAAGGCGCTGCGCAACTACGGTATCAGCGCTCCCATCGACGTGCACCTGATGGTGGAACCGGTGGACCAGTTGATCGGCGACTTCGCCGCCGCCGGCGCCAGCTGGATCACCTTCCACCCGGAGGCCTCCCGCCACGTGGATCGCTCGCTGCAGCTGATCCGCGATGCCGGATGCAAGAGCGGTCTGGTGCTGAACCCCGCCACCAGCCTGGAGACCGTCAAATACGTGCTCGACAAGGTCGATGTGCTGTTGCTGATGTCGGTGAACCCCGGCTTTGGCGGTCAGAAATTCATTCCCGCCACCCTCGACAAACTGCGCGAGGCGCGGGCACTGATTGACGCCAGCGGCAGGGATATCCGCCTGGAAATCGACGGCGGTGTCACCGCAAACAATATCCGCGAGATTGCCGCTGCCGGCGCCGATACCTTTGTGGCCGGTTCGGCCATCTACGGGGCCGGTGACTACGCCGCGGCCATCGCCGCCCTGCGCGCTGCCCTGGCGTAGCTTGCCCGCGGCATTGCAGTCTAAGTGGTTGACTTTGCAGCAACCGTCGAATGAATTAGAATGCGCCCTCTGACCATTGGAGGCATTTGTGGCGCCCGGTAACCGCCCATCCCACATTTCTGCTCACCTCGGCTGGCGATGGCGCAGCCGCTGATCCCTGCTGCCCGAGCGGCAGCCACTTTTTTGCCTTTGTTAGTCTGAATACATCTGCGTTTGATAGCGCAAGGGAAAGACCATGACCCCGACAGAGTTTGCCGAGCTGGCCGAGCAGAACTACAACCGTATCCCGGTGATGCGCGAGGTGTTGGCCGACCTCGAAACCCCGCTCTCCTGTTACCTGAAGCTGGCCCGTGGGCCCTACTCCTACCTGTTTGAATCCGTGCAGGGCGGCGAGAAATGGGGCCGCTACTCGCTGATTGGCCTGCCCGCCACCACCGTGCTCAAGGTCTACGGCGACCAGCTGACCATTGAGCGCGACGGTAAGCTGTTGGCGTCTCGCCGCACCGACGACCCGCTGCGGGATATCGAAGAATTTCACGGGACTTACCGCATGCCGGAACTGCCCCAGTTGCCGCGCTTTACCGGCGGACTGGTGGGCTATTTCGGCTACGACACCGTGCGCTATGTGGAGCCGAAACTGAAACAGAGCGCACCGCCGGATGAACTGGGCAACCCGGATATCCTGCTGATGGTGTCCGACGAGGTGGTGATCTTCGACAACCTGCTGGGCAAGCTGATCCTGGTGGTCCACGAGGATGCCGCCGAGCCCAATGCCTGGGTACACGCCCAGGCCCGCCTCGATGACCTGGAGGCCAGGTTGAAAAATCCGCTCCCCGAATTGCCCCCCCTGAACATGGCGGGCAGCGGTTTGCAGGAATCGGCCTTTGTCTCCAGTTTTGGCGAGCAGAATTACAAGGACGCGGTCAATAAAATCAAGGAGTACGTGCTGGCCGGGGACGTGATGCAGGTGGTGCCGTCCCAGCGCCTGTCCATGGACTTCGATGCCGAACCGCTCAATCTCTATCGGGCGCTGCGCTGCCTCAATCCGTCGCCGTACCTGTATTTCCTGGATCTGGAGGATTTCCATATCGCCGGCTCCTCACCGGAAATCCTGGCGCGCCTGGAGGATGGCGAAGTGACCGTGCGGCCCATCGCCGGTACCCGCCGCCGCGGCCATACCCCGGAGGAAGACGACGCGCTGGAAGCGGAAATGCTGGCGGACCCCAAGGAAATCGCCGAGCACCTGATGTTGATCGACCTGGGCCGCAACGACGTGGGTCGGGTGGCGCAGACCGGTTCGGTGAAGCTCACCGAAAAGATGTCGGTGGAGCGCTATTCCCACGTGATGCACATTATTTCCAATGTCACCGGTCGGGTGCTGCCTGGCACCAGCGCCATCGACGTGCTGCGGGCCACCCTGCCGGCCGGCACCCTCAGCGGCGCGCCGAAAATCCGCGCCATGGAAATCATCGATGAGCTGGAGCCGGTGAAGCGCGGCGTCTACGGCGGCGCGGTGGGTTACATCGGCTGGAACGGCAATATGGACACCGCCATCGCCATCCGCACCGCGGTGATCAAGAACGGCAAGCTGTATGTCCAAGCGGGGGCCGGGATCGTCGCCGATTCCATCCCCGAGCTGGAATGGAAGGAAACCATGAACAAGGCCCGCGCCATTTTCCGCGCCGCGGACCTGGTGATTTGAGGAGTCGTGCCGTGATACTGATGATTGATAACTACGACTCGTTCACCTACAACGTGGTGCAGTACCTGGGTGAATTGCACGCCGATGTAAAGGTGGTGCGCAACGACGAAATCACCCTCGAACAGGTGGCGGCATTGGCGCCGGAGAAGATCGTCATTTCTCCCGGCCCCTGCACCCCCAACGAGGCGGGGATTTCCGTGCCGCTGGTGAAGGCCTTTGCCGGCAAGATTCCCATGCTGGGCATCTGTCTCGGCCACCAGAGCATCGGCCAGGCATTCGGTGCCAGGGTGGTGCGCGCCCGCCAGGTGATGCACGGCAAGACCTCGCCGGTTTACCACAGCAACAGCGGGGTGTTCCGGGGCCTGTCCAACCCTTTCGTGGCCACCCGCTATCACTCGCTGGTGGTGGAGCGCGAATCCCTGCCGGATTGCCTTGAGATTACCGCCTGGACCCAGAACGAGCGGGGCGAGGTGGATGAGATCATGGGGCTGCGGCACCGCGAGTACGCCATAGAGGGGGTGCAGTTTCACCCGGAATCCATTCTTACCGAGCACGGTCACGACCTGCTGGAAAACTTCCTGAAGGACTGAGCGATGGATATTCAACAGGCCATTGCCGCCGTGCTTGAACACCGCGACCTCTCCATTGCCGAGATGCGTGAGGTGATGCAGCAGATCATGACCGGCGGCGCCAGCGACGCCCAGATTGGCGGTTTCCTGGTGGGGCTGCGCATGAAGGGCGAGACCGTGGCGGAAATCACCGCCGCCGCCCAGGTGATGCGCGAACTGGCGGCACCCGTCGCCATCGACGGTGAACACCTGGTGGATATCGTCGGCACCGGCGGCGACAGCTCGGGGCTGTTCAATGTCTCCACCGCCAGCACCTTTGTGGCGGCGGCGGCCGGTGCCCGGGTGGCGAAGCACGGCAACCGCTCGGTCAGCAGTAAGAGCGGCAGTGCGGACCTGCTGGAAACCGCCGGTGTACGGCTGAATCTTACTCCTCAGCAGGTGGCGCTCTGTGTCGATGAAGTGGGCGTTGGCTTTATGTTCGCGGTCAACCACCACAGCGCCATGAAGCACGCCATTGGCCCGCGGCGGGAGTTGGGGGTGCGCACGCTGTTCAACCTGCTCGGCCCGCTCACCAATCCGGCCCGGGTCCCCAATATGTTGCTGGGGGTCTACGATCGCTGCTGGCTGCGCCCGGTGGCGGAAGTGATGCGCGAGCTGGGCGCCAGCCACGTGCTGGTGGTGCACTCCGCCGACGGTCTGGATGAAATCAGTATCGCTGCGGAAACCTGGGTGGCGGAGCTGGAGGGCGGTGAAATCCGCGAATACAGCATCGCCCCGGAGGATTTTCAGCTGGCTCGCGGCAGCTTGTTGGCATTGCAGGTGGCCGATGCCGCGGAAAGTCTTGCGATGGTAAAGCGGGCGCTGTCAAAGGACGGCGGTGTGGCTTCTGACATGGTGGCGCTGAATGCCGGTGCGGCACTCTATGCGGCGGGCATTGCCCGCAGCCTCGCCGAGGGGGTTGGCATGGCCCAGGATGCCATCGGCAGCGGTCTGGCCAAAGCCAAATTGGATGACCTGGCGGCGTTTACCCGCTGCTTCAAAGAGATGGACGGATAATCATGAATTCTGCACTCAATACCCCCACAGTTCTGACAAAAATTCTTGATCGCAAAGCCGCTGAGGTAGCGCGCCGCAGTAAACTGGTTTCTCTTGAACAACTGAAGGAACAGTGTCAGGCGCAGCGGGAAATTCGCGGCTTTGCCGCCGCACTGCAGTTTAAAATTGATCAGGGTCAGGCCGCGGTGATTGCCGAAGTGAAGAAGGCTTCACCCAGCAAGGGCATTATCCGCGAGGATTTTGATCCGGTCGGTATCGCCCGCAGCTATGAAAAAGGTGGCGCCGCCTGCCTGTCGGTGCTGACCGAGGAGGAGTTTTTCCTCGGCAGTGATGAATACCTGAAGATGGCCCGCGAGGCCACCCGTCTGCCGGTGCTGCGCAAGGACTTTGTGATGGAGTCCTACCAGGTCTACGAATCCTACGTGCTGGGAGCCGATTGTATTTTGTTGATTGTGGCGGCGATGGGCCAGTTCGAACTGGAAGGCCTGCACGATACCGCCAGGGAGCTGGGGCTGGATGTGCTGATCGAAGTGCACAATGAGGATGAACTGGACAGGGCTCTGTTGATCGACAATCCCATGATCGGCATTAACAACCGCGACCTGAACACCTTCAATACCACTCTCGACACCACCTTTGGGCTGCTGCACAAGATTCCGGAAGACCGCATTGTGATCACTGAAAGCGGCATTCTCACCATTGACGACGTCGCCGCCATGCGCGGCCACAATGTCAACGCCTTCCTGGTGGGGGAAACCTTTATGCGGGCCGAGGAGCCGGGACTCAAGCTGCTGGAAATGTTTAACTGAAAAGCCGTACACCGTACGGGCAACGCAGTTAGCTTTTCACAAATAGCTGACCCCGTCGGCACAGGGTCAACGATAAGCCCCGCTTGAAGCGGGGCTTTTTTGTGGTTCTGGGGATCTTGGCTGTGGTTACCAGGGTTGGGTGGGGTGCTGTTCCACCCCTGCCGGGATCTCAAACCAGTCCTGTTTCTCGCTAACCCAGACGTGTAGCGTGGGCTGGATGATGCGGGTGTCCGCCAGGGTGCTCGGCTTGAGTTTGATGATGTCAGGCTGTTCGGGATTGAAGTGGTAGATGCGGTTGCCGCAGCCGGGACAGAACTCGGCGCAGTTGGTGTTGCCGCTGTCCGCCAGCCTCTGCCAATGTTGCAGTGGGCCCTGAAAGCGAATCGCTTCCACCTTGACCAGGGCGGTGAGACTGAAGGCGCTGGTGGACAGTTTCTGGCATTCCCGGCAGTGACAGGCAATCACGCGCAGTGGTGGCTCGAGCAACTGGTAGGTAATTTGCCCGCACTGGCACGCGCCGGAAATCGGATACTGGATGCCTTGCATGACCGTGCCTGTGATGTCGCTGTGAGGAAATCACATGATAGGAGGCGCGGGTGGGGTACACAACCGTCAAACAGAAACCAAAAAGGCCTCTCGAGAGCACTGCTGTCCCACAGTTTGGGATAAATGAAAAAGCCTGAGTCTGAGAAGTTATAATGTGAGTGCGAACAAACGTTATAATTTCAGAGGGCTCAGGCTTTGTCGCATCATAACACCGCCTTTCATCAATTGCTCAAACCCG
>NZ_JBFHQR010000129.1:0-6731 GCF_041592135.1 Porticoccus sp.
AGCGCGTGACTCGATAGGGGCCTTTGATGGCATTGCCATTGGCTCTGGAGATCGCACCCACCCGCAATCTGCACCCCCGGCTATTGAGAACTACTTCTTCCTGATTAAAGACCGGCAGGTTTATGCGGACGCCAACCCTTCCGATAGCCTCGGCGTGGATGGCCGCACGCCCTATGTGATTGGTGACTTATTCGATGTGACGAATACCTGCATCAATGACAGCAGTAATGACGCTGACAGCGGTAACCAATGTTCGGCAAATGATCTGACCAATGGCTGGAAACTTGCCCTGGAAGAGAGTGGTGAGAAAAATCTGTCTATCCCGCTGATTTCCGGTGGCAATATCAACTTCACAACCTATTTGCCGGAAGGCGGAGAGGCAGACGGTGAGTGTGCCCCCAATATTGGCATCAGCCGCCTCTATCAGGTGGCGGTCAGGGATGGTTCACCGGATATTCACCTGCACTCGCATCTTGAGGGCGATACGCTCAGCAAGGAAGATCGATACATTGATCTCGCTTCGGGTATCGATGGCGGTGTAACGGCCATTTCGCCGGACGTTGGTCTGGCGGGAGCCCAGCAGACCAAGTTGGGCGATCAACGCCCCAATACGTTCTACTGGCGGGAGTTGGATATTGATGTGCTTGATAACTCTCCGAGCACACCTTCACCCTGATGGCCTATTCCTGGACTTGTGTAATGAACAGAAAGAATAATTCCGGTTTTACCATGATTGAGCTACTGATCGTCGTGGCTATTATGGCGGTCATTGTGGCGTTGGCGTTACCCAACTATCGGGAATATGTCATTAAGTCTAACCGCTCGGTTGCCAAAGGTGCCTTGCTGGAGGTGGCTTCTCGGGAAGAGCAATATTTTCTCAACAACCGCTCTTATACCAACTCTCTGGTAGATCTGGGATTGCCTGCCAATTATTACATGGGCAGTGATGGGCAGACCCTCACTACGTCTTCAGGGAGTATTTATCAGATCACCATCGATGAACCGGATTCAAATACGGGGGAGACGGCATATACGTTGTCTGCCACACCGCAAAACAGCCAGACGGAAGATGGTAGATGCGGGATATTCAGTATCGATGAACAGGGTTTGAAAACTGTGACAGATGCTTCCGAAAGCGCGTCCTATTGTTGGTGATGCGTTTTATTCGATCCCGTATTTTTTTAGCTTGTGGCGGATCTGCCTGAAACTGATCCCCAGTTCTTCGGCGGTGGCGGTCTTGTTCCAGCGATTGCGCTCCAGGGCTGCCGTCAGAATTTCTTTTTCAATATCGGCCAGATAGTCGTCCAGTGAATTGAATTTATCACTGCAATAGCCAGCGGTGGTATTTTTTATATCCACGGATGACGTGGTGCTCATGGCGCTGTTTAGGCAAAGGTTGTCAACTTCGATAGCGTTGCCACTACAGAGGGTAAAAGTGCGCTCCAGGGTGTTTTCCAGCTCCCTGATATTGCCGGGGAAGGGGTGTTTTTTGAGGGCGTTGATAGCCGCCTCGGAAATATCCGGGGTCGGCTGTCCATTCTCATTGGCAAGCAACTTCAGAAAATGTCGAGCAAGGAGCGGGATATCATCCCTGCGCTCCCTGAGGCTTGGCACCTGAAGCTCGATTACATTGATCCGATAGAATAGATCTTGCCGAAACTGGTTATTTCGCACTTCCTCCGCGAGGTCTCTGTGTGTGGCACTCAAGAGGCGCACGTCTACAGGAATTTCTGTCTCCGCACCCACCGGTCTGACAGATTTTTCCTGAATGGCCCGCAGCAGTTTCACTTGCATGGACAAGGGTAGGTCGGCAACTTCGTCGAGTAGAAGTGTTCCCCCATGGGCGGCCTGAAATAATCCCTGTTTGTCTCGATGGGCGCCGGTAAAACTGCCTTTTTTGTGTCCGAAGAACTCGCTTTCCATTAACTCCATGGGAATTGCCCCGCAGTTAACCGGAATAATGGGGCCGTTTGCTCTGGGGCTCAGGTGGTGGATCGTCCTGGCGACCAGCTCTTTGCCACTACCGGATTCGCCGCTGATAAACACCGGTGCCTGGCTTCTGGCCACACGGCGAATTTGTTGTTTGAGATGTTCGATGGCGGGAGATTGGCCTATCAAGACCGTTTCCTGTGGGTCTACATCGTCCCGGGGTTGTTCGAGTTTTAACGCTGACTGAACGATACTGCGCAGGCGCATCAACTCCAGCGGCTTGGAAATAAAATCAAAGGCGCCTTTCTTGAGCGCCTCAACGGCAATTTCCATATTGCCATAGGCTGTGATCATGGCTATCGGCAACTGCGGTTTAAACGATTGCACCGCCTCCACCAATTCCAGGCCGTTGCCGTCGGGCATTTTCATGTCGGTCAGGCAGAGGTCAAATTCTTCGCTTTCCAGCAATTTTTGGGCTTTCGCCAGTTTGGCGGCGGTAACGACTTCCAGCCCCATTTGTTCCAGGGTGATAGTCAGTAATTCTCTGATATCGGGCTCATCGTCGACGACGAGTACGCGTTTTTTCATCATCAGACTGGTCTCGGCAGTAATCGCTCTGGATGGGAGAAGCCCACCCTGAAATAGTGGTTTTCTGGGCTGTCGCCAAAATAATTCAGTGAGGCATAGTTGGTGTCGCATAGCTCCCTGGCCAGATACAACCCCAATCCCGAGCCGTCGTGGTTGGTGGTGTAGAAGGGCTCAAAAATGTAATCCTGATCCTTGGCTGGCACGCCGGGGCCCTTGTCGTAGATGTCTAGATAGGGTAATTCCGAGACGGGATCTCTGGAGATCACCAGCTTTACCCAGCGCTCTCCACTGTGCCGCTCGCTAAAACGGATGGCATTGTCGATCAGGTTGGTCAGCACCTGTGCGAGGTGGCCGGGGTCAAAAAAGATCTGCGTATCCTTGTTCGTTGATTCTATTTCAATGGTGCATGCCCGTGTCTGGGTATCGCTGTACTCGGAGCGGAATTTTTTCAACCACTGTTGTAGCCAGAGTTTCTGGAATTCGGGCATTTTTTGCCGGGAAAGTTGTAGAACATTTTCGACAATCTGGTTCACCCTGACACAGTGCCGCAAAATAATATCCAGTAGTTTTGCCGAGTTGGGGTCGTGGGGCAGTTCTGACAGCAATTGCGCGGCATGGCTGATGGCCCCCAGGGGGTTGCGGATCTCATGGGCGATGCTGCCGGTCAGTCGCCCCAGCGACGAGAGTTTGAGCTGCTGTGCCTGTTGCGTCAGGGTTCGGGTGTCCTCCAGAAAAATCAGCGTCTGCCGGTCCAGTCCCTGGGGCAGGGACGTGAAATTTGCCTGCAACTCCGATGAGGAGGGGCTGTTTTTGAATGTCGGCGTGCGAATCCAGGGATAACTGCGCCACCGTTCCAGTTGTTGATGCAGCGACAGGGCCAGACGAAGAGGTCGGCCGGCAGCCAAGCGCGCGCCGGGCTTTTGGCCATCCAGTAACTGGATGGCAGCGCTGTTGATCAGTTTGATATGGTCTTTGCCATCCACCACCAGAATTCCGGTGCGCATGCGTTTGACAATGGATTCGTTGAGTTTTTGCAGCTGCTCGTTTTCCGAGGCTTTCTGGACTGCAAGTTGCTGGGCGTGCCGTATTCGCTGGGTCAACACCTGGAAAATCATGGCCGTAGCAAACAGCAACATGCCCAGAATACCGGCCGGGAACATGGCTTCCCTGTTTTTGTCAAACAGCATGATGGTTGACAGGGTTTCCGTCATGACACAGATGCTGGCGGTGGCCGCCAGCAAGAGTGCCAGTTGGCCTGCCACCAGGATGCTGCCCGCCGCCACCGTCGGTAACAACAGGAAGCCAAGGCCACTCCCCATTCCGCCGCTGGCGTGCATCATCAGGGTCAGTGCGACCATATCGGTCAGCAGCATAAAGAACAGCAGCTGTGTGCCGGGGGTTGTGCGCGAAAATTTCAGGGGTATCAGAGACAGCAGGCAAAACAACGCATAGGACAATGATGATGCCAGAAACAGCTCGGGCAGTTCGCTGCCAAGTACCTTGGTCGCGGCTCCGGAGAGGTATATGCCGAGAAGTGTGATTGACAGTAGTGCGCGGTAGTACCCGTATACACTGAGTAAACTGTCCGGCGCGATTCTGGTTTCAGGCTGGCTGGTCATTATTGACATGGTAGCGGCGGTGTCCCCATCACAGCCTGATTCTAGCCGAAATGCCGATGGGTTTTTGGTGCATACATGCGAATTTCAGCATTTATTATTCTGAGTTTGCCATTGATCGCCCGATTTTGGTTAATCGTAGGGAGTGGGGATAGGTTGTCTTTTGTGCTGGGTTTTGCGGTAGATAGCCACAATACGGGATGCCACAGCCTCAGAGACCGGTTTGCCCTCCAGGAAATCATCCAGCTCGTCGTAGCTGATGCCCAGTGCGACCTCGTCGGCTTTCTGCGGCGACAGGCATTCCAGATCCGCGGTGGGCACTTTTTCCACCAGTACCTGGGGAGCTCCCAGGTAGCTGCCCAGTTGCCTCACCTGGCGTTTGCTGAGGCCAAATAGCGGGGCCAGGTCACAGGCGCCATCCCCCCATTTGGTAAAGAAACCGGTGATGTTTTCCGCCGAATGATCTGTGCCCAGAACCAGGCCGCCGAGCAGTCCGGCCACCTGGTACTGGATCGCCATGCGGGTGCGCGCCTTGGTATTGCCCTTGGTGAAATCGATAATGTCCTCTGGCGGAGACGGCAGGTTGCAGCTGTTCAGGGCGCCCAACACTTCCTCGTGAATGCCGTCGGCGCCCAGCTTGACGTTGATTGCCAGGCTTTGGCTCGGTTGGATGAATTGAATGGCCTGCTGGGCCTCGTGTTCATCAGCCTGGACGCCGTAGGGAAGGCGGATGGCGACAAAGCGGTAACCCTTGCCTGGGTCCTCGAGATTGAGTTCTTCGATAGCGAGTTGGGCGAGGCGACCGCAGGTGGTGGAGTCGATGCCGCCACTGATGCCCAGTACCAAGGTGCGCAAGCCCGATTGGACGAGTACCGATTTGATGAAAGCAATGCGCCTGGCGGCTTCAAAAGAGGGATCAATCTCGGGGATGACCTTCATTTCTGCGCGGATACTATCGATATTCATTGTTTTCACTCTGCTGCGATAGGTGGCACTCGGTTGGCTACAGGGACAAGAATAGCCCATTCCAGGCGGAGGGTGGGCGGAGGACAACAGCTCCTCACGGAAGGGGAGCCGCCGCAAACGGCGGCAGCGTGAGGCCTACTCCAGGATACCCAGGGTCAACCAGCTCAGCCACTTGCGTTTGGGATGGGCTTCTTCCTGCTCCAGGTTGCGATAACGCTCATTATAGAGATGGCGTGTATCGAATCGGGGCGGTTCCGGCCTGTCGTAGAGACCGAGGGTCGCCTTGTTCAACCAGGTCGCTTCCATGAAATTGGGATCATCCTGGTATTGGAACTGCCCCTCTTCATCCAGTGCCGGGTAGTCCGGGTAGTTGGCAGCCAGCAAATTGGCGGCATCATCGGCGAGATCCTGCATCTGCATCAGGTAATAGGCTTCAGCCATCACCGCCAGGCCGTCTGGAACGGCCGGGGTCATCTGGAAGTTTTCCACCACATAGCGCCCGCGGTTGGCGGCAGCCACGTAGGCGCCGCGGAGGAAGTAGTAATTGGCGGCGTGGATTTCATGGCGGGCGAGCACATTCCGCAAATACACCATCCGTTTTCTGGCATCGGAGGCATAGGGGCTTTCGGGATAGCGACTCAGCAGTTCATTGAAAGTGGCAAACGAATTGCGGGCAGTGCCGGGATCCCGCTTGGTTTCATCGGTCGGCAACAACTGGTCAAAAAAACCTTTGCTTTGCACAAACGACGCCAGGCCCTTCAGGTAGAACGCGTAATCCACGTTGGGATGTTGGGGGTGGAGGCGAATAAAGCGGTCGGCGGCGGCAATGGCGGCTTCATAATCAGACATTTTGTAATAGGAGTAGATCAGCTCCAATTGCGCCTGTTCTGCATAGTCCCCGAAGGGGTACTGGGCCTCCAGTGCCTCCAGGTTCTCAACGGCTTTATCCCAAAAACCAACGCCCAGGTCTTTCTGGATGATGTTGTAGAAGTCTTTCTCGGAATAGCCCGAAGTATCCGCCTGATCGCCTTTTTTGCCCTTGCTATCACCCAGCCAGGAGCAGCTGCAAACCAAAAGTGTTGCACAGATCAGAACGAGGGTGGGAAATCGCATGGGGTGGTCAAATCCTGGTCAGTCAGCAGTAAAGAGTTTTTTGTCCGCTGGGGCAATGGTTGTAAGATGGGCTATTTAACCACAGGCCCGACTGGAAACAAAACCTCAATGATCGAACCTATTGTGCTCAATGCCACTGTTCCTGAAACCCTTTCCGGCGCCCGTCTGGATCAGATTGCCGCGGAATTGTTTGACGGATTTTCCCGATCGCGATTGCAAAAATGGATCAAAGAGGGCGACCTGTTGGTGGATGGTAAGCCATGCCGCCCCAGGGATAAATTGTTCGGTGGTGAGCAGCTGACCGTTCATGCAGAGCTGGAGCCCGAAGGGGAGTGGAGTCCGGAAGCCATCGATCTCGATATCCGCTACGAGGACGATGAAATACTGATTATCAACAAACCCGCCGGGCTGGTGGTGCATCCGGCAGCGGGCAACTATCAGGGCACGTTGTTGAATGGCCTGCTTCACCACCTGCCGGACAATGAGCGCGTCCCCCGGGCGGGAATTGTACACCGTCTG
>NZ_JBFHQR010000130.1:0-6704 GCF_041592135.1 Porticoccus sp.
CCGCCCGAGCCGAGCATGCGCATCGTCGCGGACATCATCGGCTACACGGCGCGCGAGATGCCGCGCTTCAACCCCATCTCGATCTCCGGCTACCACATGCAGGAAGCGGGTGCGACCTGTGTGCAGGAGATGGCCTTCACGCTGGCGGACGGCATCGAGTACGTGCGCGCCGCGGTCGCCGCCGGGCTGGACGTGGACGCCTTCTCGCCGAGGCTGTCCTTCTTCTTCTGCATCGGCATGAACTTCTTCATGGAGGTGGCGAAGCTGCGCGCCGCGCGCCGGCTGTGGGCCGAGCTGATGCGCGATAAGTTCGCGCCCGCCGACGACCGCTCGCTGATGCTGCGCACCCACTGCCAGACCTCCGGTGTCAGCCTCACCAGCAAGGATCCCTACAACAATGTGATGCGCACCACCATCGAGGCCATGTCCGCGGTGTTGGGTGGCACCCAGTCACTGCACACCAACGCCCTCGATGAGGCGCTGGCACTGCCCACGGATTTTTCCGCCCGCATCGCCCGCAACACCCAGCTGGTGATCCAGGAAGAAACCGGTATCACCAAGGTGGTGGACCCGCTGGCCGGCTCCTACTACGTGGAGAGCCTCACCGATCAACTGGTGAAGGAAGCCCGGGTGCTGATCGACGAAGTGGAAGCCATGGGTGGCATGACCAAGGCGGTGGAGTCCGGCATGCCGAAACTGCGCATCGAACAGGCGGCGGCCTTGCGCCAGGCCCGCATCGACCGCGGCGAGGAGGTGATCGTCGGCGTCAACAAATACCAGCTGGAGAAAGAGCCGCCGGTGGATATCCTCGACATCGACAACAGTGCGGTGCGCGTATCCCAGGTGGCCCGGCTGCACAACATCCGCGCCGAGCGCGACAGCGAAGCCTGCCAGAAGGCGCTGGATGCCTTGACTGCCGCTGCGGAATCCGGCCAGGGCAACCTGCTGGAACTGGCGGTAGATGCCGCCCGCGCCCGCGCCTCGGTGGGTGAAATTTCCGATGCCCTGGAGAAAATATGGGGTCGCCATCGGGCGGAAACCCGCACCATCAGTGGTGTTTACGGTTCGGCCTATGAAGGGGATGCCGACTTTGCCGCCATCCAGGCCAGTGTGTCCGAGTTTGCCGCCCACGCCGGTCGCCGCCCGCGGATGCTGGTGGCCAAAATGGGCCAGGATGGTCACGACCGCGGCGCCAAGGTGATCGCCACGGCATTTGCCGACATCGGCTTCGATGTGGATATCAGTCCCATGTTCCAGACCCCGGAAGAGGCTGCCCGCATGGCGGTGGAAAACGACGTCCATGTGGTGGGGGTTTCCTCCCAGGCCGCCGGCCACAATACCCTGGTGCCCCAGTTGATCGCGGCCCTGAAAAAAGAAGGCGCCGGCGATATCAAGGTGGTCTGTGGCGGGGTGATCCCCCCCCAGGATTACCAGGCTCTCTACGATGCCGGTGTGGCGGCCGTCTACGGTCCCGGTACCAATATTCCCAAGGCCGCGGCCGAAGTGTTGGCGCTGCTGAGCCAGCAATAACTGACTTGGCCGGTCGGCGCTGACGACTTCACAGCCGGTCAGTCCGGCAAAACACCAAACGACGATAACAAGCTTATTAAGGTATTGCCGGCGCGGTGCGTCGGCTATCAAAGACAGGAGAACACCATGCACGAAATTATCGAGCAACTGGAAGAAAAGCGTGAGATGGCCCGTCTCGGTGGCGGTCAGAAACGCATTGAGGGCCAGCACGCCAAGGGTAAATTGTCCGCCCGTGAGCGCATTGACCTGCTGCTCGATCCCGGCTCCTTTGAGGAGTGGGACATGTTTGTGGAGCACCGTTGCACCGATTTCGGCATGGAACAGGAGCATATCCCCGGCGACGGCGTGGTGATCGGTTACGGCACCGTCAACGGCCGGCTGGTATTCGTGTTCAGCCAGGATTTCACCGTGTTCGGCGGTTCATTGTCGGAAACCCATGCGGAGAAAATCTGCAAACTGATGGATCAGGCCATGAAGGTCGGTGCCCCGGTGATCGGCCTCAATGACTCCGGCGGTGCCCGTATTCAGGAGGGGGTCGCCTCCCTGGGTGGTTACGCCGACGTATTCCAGCGCAATGTGATGGCTTCCGGGGTGGTGCCGCAGATCTCCATGATCATGGGTCCCTGCGCCGGTGGCGCGGTGTACTCGCCGGCCATCACCGACTTCATCTTTATGGTCAAAGACAGTTCCTACATGTTCGTGACCGGTCCCGAGGTGGTGAAAACCGTCACCCACGAGACAGTGACCGCGGAGCAACTGGGCGGTGCGGTGACCCACTCCAGCAAGTCCGGAGTGGCGGACCTGGCCTTTGAAAACGATGTGGAAGCGCTGGTCAAACTGCGCCGCTTCATCAGTTTCCTGCCCGCCAACAACCAGGAAAAACCGCCGGTGTGGCCCACCGAGGACCCGGCGGATCGCGCCGAGCTGTCCCTGGATACCCTGATTCCCGATGATCCCAACAAGCCCTACGACATGAAGGAACTGATCATCAAGGTGGCTGATGAGGGCGATTTCTTCGAGCTGCAGCCGGATTATGCCGGCAACCTGGTGATCGGTTTTATCCGCATCGAAGGTTCCACCGTCGGTGTGGTCGCCAACCAGCCGATAGTGCTGGCGGGCTGTCTCGATATCGACGCCTCCAAAAAAGGCGCCCGTTTTATCCGTTTCTGCGACGCCTTCAATATTCCGGTGCTGACCTTCGTGGACGTGCCCGGTTTCATGCCCGGCACCAGCCAGGAATACGGCGGCATCATCAAGCACGGCGCCAAGTTGCTGTACGCCTATGCCGAATGCACCGTGCCGAAAGTGACGGTGATTACCCGCAAAGCCTATGGCGGCGCCTATGACGTGATGTCCTCCAAGCACCTGCGCGGCGACGTCAACTTCGCCTGGCCCACCGCAGAAATTGCCGTGATGGGACCAAAGGGCGCGGTGGAAATCATCTTCCGCAGGGATATCGGCGATCCGGAAAAGATTGCCGCCCGCGAACAGGAATATCGCGAGAAGTTTGCCAACCCCTTTATTGCCGGCAAACGCGGCTTCATCGACGACGTGATCATGCCGCGCCAAACGCGCAAGCGGGTGGCGCGCTCCCTGTCAATGTTGCGTGAAAAGCACATCGAGAATCCCTGGCGCAAGCACGGCAATATTCCGCTGTAAGCGGTTGCCGTTGAATTGATTGCACCCACTGGACAACAGAATTTCACGAAGAAGATCAGACTATGTTTAAAAAGATTCTTGTAGCAAACCGGGGCGAGATCGCTTGCCGTGTGTTCCGCACTGCCAAAGCCATGGGGATTGGCACGGTGGCGGTCTATTCCGATGCCGACCGCGATGCCCTGCACGTCGCCATGGCCGATGAGGCCGTGCATATCGGCCCCTCCGCGTCAGCAGAGAGCTATCTGGTGATCGACAAGATCATCGCCGCCTGTAAACAGACCGGCGCTGATGCCGTACATCCCGGTTACGGTTTTCTGTCTGAAAATAAGGCCTTCTGCCAGGCGCTGGATGCCGCCGGTATCGCCTTTATCGGCCCCGGTGTCAAAGCCATCGAATCCATGGGTGACAAAATCACCTCCAAGCTGATTGCTGAAAAGGCCGGCGTCAACACTATTCCCGGTTATACCGACGTGGTGCGCGACGCCGAGCAGGCGGTGGAGATTTCCAATGGCATCGGTTATCCGGTGATGCTGAAAGCCTCTGCTGGCGGCGGTGGCAAGGGCATGCGGGTGGCCTGGAACGAGGAAGAGTGCCGCGACGGTTTTGAACGCGCCACCAACGAGGCCCGTTCCAGTTTTGGTGACGACCGCGTGTTCATCGAGAAATTTATCCAGGAACCTCGCCACATTGAAATCCAGGTGATGGCGGACAGCCACGGCAATACCATCTACCTGGGCGAGCGCGAGTGTTCCATCCAGCGCCGTCATCAGAAAGTGATTGAGGAGGCGCCGTCGCCGTTCCTGACGCCGGAAGTGCGCAAGGCCATGGGTGAGCAGGCGGTGGCTCTGGCGCAAGCGGTGGATTACAAATCCGCCGGCACCGTGGAGTTCATCGCCGACGCCAACCTGAATTTCTACTTCCTGGAAATGAATACCCGCCTGCAGGTGGAGCACCCGGTCACCGAGCTGGTCACCGGCCAGGATCTGGTGGAACTGATGATCCGCGTCGCCGCGGGTGAAAAACTGCCGTTGACCCAGGAAGACGTCAAGCTGACGGGTTGGGCGATGGAAACCCGCGTCTACGCCGAAGACCCGTTCCGCAATTTCATGCCCTCCATTGGCCGGCTGGTGCGCTACCGCCCACCGACAGGTGAAGGGGTGCGGGTGGACACCGGTGTCTATGAAGGTGGCGAAGTGTCCATGTTCTATGACCCGATGATCGCCAAGCTGATCACCTATGGTAAAGATCGCGAAGAAGCTACTTCGCGGATGGTGGATGCCCTGGATGCCTATTACATCCGCGGTGTAAACCACAATATCAGTTTCCTCAACGCGCTGATGATGCACCCGCGGTTTGTGGCGGGCCAATTGACCACCAACTTCATCGCGGAAGAGTACCCGGACGGCTTCAGCCCCGACCTGGTGCCCCAGGATGATCCGGCGCTGTGTGTGGTCACCGCTGCGGTGATCAACAAGAAATTCCGCGATCGCTGTTCGATGATTTCCGGTCAGCTGCCCAGCCATGAATACCGTCCCTCCGCTGACTGGATCGTGATGACCAATCAGGGTGAAGATAATTTCAAAGTGTCGGTGGATACGACGGTAGAGCCGGTGGTGGCGACGCTGGAAGGCAAGCAATACATTGTTGAAACCGACTGGAAACTGGGTGAGCCGCTGTTCAAGGCGGTCATCAATGGCAAGCCGGTTTGTATCCAGGTGGACCGCGACGGCTGGCTGTTCAAGATGTTCCACCGCGGCGCCGAGAAAGAAGTCTATGTGGTCACGCCCCGCACCGCGGAACTGAGCCAGCATATGCTCATTAAAGAGCCGCCGGATCTGTCCAAATTCCTGCTGTCGCCGATGCCCGGGCTGCTGGTGAAACTGAAGGTGAAAGAGGGCGACGCCGTGAAGGCGGGCGAGGAACTGGCGGTAGTTGAAGCGATGAAGATGGAAAACAGCCTGCGCGCCCTCGCCGATGGCGTGGTCAAGCTGGTGTCCGCCGAAGTGGGCGACAGCCTCAAGGTGGACCAGCCCATCGTCGAATTCGAGTAATGGCGCAACCGGGATGATACGCAGGTTGGCAGCGATTCCTGGCCGGTTACAATGGCCCCTGACAGACTGGAACCGATGGCCGGAGTAGACCCATTGCAGACAAACCCGGAAGAACTTGCGGAAAGTATCAGGCGCGGTGACCGCCGCGCCCTGGCCAAGGGGATTACCCTGGTGGAGTCCACCAGGGCGGATCACCGGGAACAGGCCGCGCGGCTGCTTGAACTGGTCATGCCCCATACCGGCCACTCCATTCGCCTGGGAATTTCCGGTGTGCCGGGGGTGGGCAAGTCCACCTTTATCGAATCCTTCGGCAACCATGTGATCGGCCAGGGCCACCGGGTGGCCGTGCTGGCGGTGGACCCCACCTCGGCATTGAGCGGCGGTTCCATTCTCGGCGACAAGACCCGCATGGAAACCCTGTCCCGCAATCCGGATGCCTTTATTCGCCCCTCTCCGGCGGGTCAGACACTGGGCGGCGTTACCCGCCGCACCCGAGAAACCCTGCTGCTCTGCGAGGCGGCGGGTTTTGATGTGATCATTGTGGAGACGGTGGGTGTCGGTCAGTCGGAAACCGCCGTGGCCCAGATGACCGACATGTTCCTGTTGCTGTTGCTGCCCGGTGGCGGAGACGAACTGCAGGGCATCAAGCGTGGCATCATGGAGCTGGCCGACCTGATTCTGGTGAACAAGGCCGATGGCGACCAACGGGCGGCGGCCGAGCGCACCGTGGCGGATTACCAGATGGCCGTGCATTTCCTGCATCCGCGCAGCCGCCACTGGCAGGTTCGGGTGCAACCCCTGTCCGCATTGCAACGCCAGGGGGTGGATGATGTCTGGCTGACGGTTGAGGAATATCGGCGGGCCCTGACGGAGGCCGGTGAAATTGAATCCCGTCGCGCCGCCCAGGCCCGGGCCTGGATGTGGAGTGAAACCGCCGATACCCTGCTGACAGAGTTGAAAGAGAGCGAAGCCGTACAGGTGCTGGTGGCGTCGCTGGAAGCGGACGTCACTTCGGGCAGGACTCCCGCTACCGTGGCGGCGAAAAAATTGATTGATGCGTTTCGTCGCTAGCAATCGGACGCATGCCACTGCCCTGAACAAAACAAATTGAAATAGGTACCCCCCATGATTGGAAAACTGAATCACGTCGCCATCGTTGTCCCCGACCTGGATAAGGCGGTCGCCACCTACCGGGATGCCCTGGGGGCCAGCGTTTCAGCCGCCACGGACCTGCCGGAACACGGCGTGCGGGTGGTGTTTGTGGAACTGCCGAACACCAAGATTGAACTGTTGTTGCCCATCGGTGAAAACTCGCCGGTGGCCAAATTTCTCGAGAAAAACGCCGATGGCGGTATGCACCATATCTGCTATGAAGTGGCGGACATTTTGACCGCCAGGGATCAGCTGATGGCTGCCGGTGTCCGGGTGCTGGGCAATGGTGAACCGAAAATCGGCGCCCACGGC
>NZ_JBFHQR010000131.1:0-6639 GCF_041592135.1 Porticoccus sp.
ATTGCGGGAATCATGTAACCCGCAATCACCGACTTTGTTTACCTGCGCGAGGCGCAGGCTCAGGGATTAGAAGCTGTAGCGTGCGCCCAGTTCCAGGCTCATGGCTGATTCCGGGGCGATATCGCGCAGATAGGAGGTGGCGTTGCGAATTTCCTCGTCCAGCAGGTTGGTGCCTTTCACAAATAACAGCCAGTCACCCTGGGGGGTATTGATGTGGTAGTGAAGGTGGGCGTCCAGCCGGGTGTAGTTGTCGGTGTCAGGCTCAAACTCGCCGGCGTGACTCTGGTCGTTGGCCTGGGTCAGGCGCACACCGGCATTCCAGCTGTAGGCGGTGTAATCCAGCGCCATGCCGTAGCGCAGCGGTGGAATGCGGGGCACATCGCCACTGCTATCCAGTTTGGCGCGCACGTAGTCACTGAACAGTTCGACCTGCCAGCGCTCGCCCACGGGAATGCCCAGTGACGCTTCAATACCGCGGAAGGTGGCGTCTTCCTGCTGGAATTGGTAGATGGGCAATTCCTCATCAGGATCAAAGGCACCGGTATTTTTCTTGAAGATGAAATCGTCGATGGCGTTGTAGAACAGGTTGAGGTTCAGTTCCACCGGACCCTCGTAGCGGTAGCCCAGCTCCAGGTTGTGGCTGGTTTCCTCGTCCAGATCGCTATCCCCCAGGTCAAAGGATTCACTGGCGTGGTGGGGTCCGTTGGACAATAGCTCTTCAACCGCCGGGGCGCGCTGGGCGCGGGTCAATGAGAAGCTCAGGGCGTGTTCATCGGTTAACTGCCACAGGGCCCGCGCCGACAGGCTTTGGGTGTTGTGGCTGATGTCCGAATCCCCCTGCGGGTCGATGGTCTGGCGATCCAGGCGCAGCCCCAGTTCATAGCTCCAGTCGTCTATCTCGGTTTCCCCGGTCCAGAAAATACCGCCCTGGCGGATATCCGATTTGGGGATGAACGCCTCCTCGCCGATGGCGGCGAACTGACGATCTTCCAGCTGGGAGCCGATGGCGCCGCGCCAGCCGGCGATTTCCCGGTGCAGTAGTTCAATGCGTCCCTCAAAGGCTTCGTTGGTGAATTTGGTGCCCTTGGCGCCCCCTTCAATTTCTATGTGTTCGTAGTCGTTGTAGCCGAGGCGGAATCGGCCCAGTTCAAAGCCGGGCAGCACATCGGCCCATTCGCCTTTCAGGTCCACCCTGGTCTGTTCCTGGTCGATGCGGATCAGTTCCGGCTCTTCATCCTCTTCATCTTCATGGTGGTGAACGGCTGGGGGGATGCCATAGAGATTTTCCAGGCGGCTGACGGCGAGGCCGATAAAGCCGTCGTCGCCCACCCAGGACAAACCGCCGGTAACGCTGTGGGCTTGGGTATCGGTGTTGGCGATAAAGCCGCGGGTGGTTTCGTGCTCGCCGGGTTCTTCTCCGGGTTCCGGCTCCTGGGCAAAGCCTTCGATTTCCAGGTCGTTGCTGTCACGGTACATGCCGTCCAGGTGCCAGGCCCAGTTGCCCTGGCCGCCCTCCAGCAGGAACACATTGCTGTTCTGGTCATTGGCGGTGTTGTGGCGGTACTCCACGGCGCCGCGAAGTTGTTCCGGTACTTCGTCGGGAATGCGGTTGTCGATGACATTGACGACACCGCCGATGGCGCCGTTACCGTAGCGCAGGGTGGCGGGGCCACGCAGTACTTCAATGCGCTCGGCCACCAGCGCCTCGGTGGTAATGCTGTGGTCGCCGCTGGCGGTGGAGGCATCCAGGGTGCCGAGGCTGTCCTGCATGATTTTGACCCGGCCATCGCTCTGGCCGCGAATCACCGGCTTGCCGACGCCGGGGCCAAAGCCGGAGCTGGTGACCCCGGCTTCATCTTTCAGTGATTCGCCGATGGTGGCGGCGGCCTTGTTGTGCAGTTCCTCGCCACTGAGAATGCTGACGGCCTGGTTGATTCCCGCGGCATCCTCTTCCAGCGGTGAGGCGGAAACGATCACTTCATTCAATTCGGTGTGGTGTTGGTCTTGGGCGGACAGAACGCCCGGCAGGCTGGTTAATGCCAGCGCTGCCACGAAGAATTTTTTCATGGTCAAACATCCCTAATCAGAAATGAGATTCAAAAGATTTTTTTGCTGTGTCAGTTCAGATCGGGGAAGGCGGGGCGCGGCTGTTGCGCGGGGCAGCGGTGTTGCGGACAGGTGCCGCGACCAGAGTAAACAGCGACACCGCGGCCACGGGGAGCAGGTCGATAGCGGCCGGGCGGCTTTCCAGCGCAGCGTCATCGCCGTTGGCGCTGTGGCAGATTTCACAGCCGACCCTGTCATTATCCAGGTGAATATGCGACGCCGCTGTTTCACTCAACCACAGGGTGGTGAGGGCCAGCAGGCAGACAAGCAAAATGTTGGGGCTTCGCAACCGCATATCGCCGCAAATAACCAGGAAAAGGGACTCGGCAGTGTAATGACTTCACACTGCTTATGGAAGGGTGGGGTTGGGGGCTTTATAATACGCCGTCCCGACAACTGCGGGCAGAATTTTGGAGAGACCCATGGCGCAACGCAAGGCGGCTGTCAGTCGCGATACCCTGGAAACCCGGATTACCGTGGAGATCAATCTCGACGGCACCGGTCAGTCCAGCTTTGAAACCGGCGTGCCCTTCCTGGATCACATGCTGGACCAGATTGCCCGCCATGGCCTGATTGATATCGCCGTCAGGGCCGAGGGCGATACCCACATCGACGATCACCACACCGTGGAAGACATCGGCATTACCCTGGGCCAGGCATTCCAGCAGGCGCTGGGCGACAAGAAAGGTCTGCGCCGCTATGGCCACGCCTATGTGCCGCTGGATGAAGCGCTGTCCCGGGTGGTGGTGGATTTCTCCGGCCGGCCGGGTCTGGAAATGTTCGTGGATTTCACCCGCGCTCGCGTCGGTGGTTTTGATGTCGACCTGGCCTACGAGTTTTTCCAGGGGTTCGTCAACCACGCCGGGGTGACCCTGCACATTGATAACCTGCGTGGCAGCAACACCCACCACCAGATTGAAACCATCTTCAAGGCCTTTGGCCGCGCAGTGAGGATGGCCGTGGAACTGGACCCGAGAATGGCCGGCGTGATGCCGTCCACCAAGGGCACCCTTTAAGCAGTAATTCCTATGACAGATTTTCGTACCCGTATCGCTGTGCTGGATTATGGCATGGGCAACCTGCATTCCGTGTCCAAGGCACTGGAACTGGTGGCGCCCCGCGCCGAAGTGATCATCACCTCCGACGCCGCTGAAGTGGAAGATGCCGATCGGGTGGTGTTCCCCGGGGTGGGTGCCATTCGCGATTGCATGGGAGAAATTCGCCGTCTCGGTTTCGATCGCATCGTCGCCAAGGCCGTCAAACAGGGCAAACCGGTGCTGGGCATTTGCGTCGGCATGCAGGCGCTGCTGGAGCACAGTGAGGAAAACAACGGCGTCGACTGCCTGGGAATTCTGCCCGGTCAGGTGCGCTTTTTCGGTCGCGACCTCCGCGACGCCAATGGCGAAAAGCTGAAGGTTCCGCACATGGGCTGGAATCGGGTGCATCAGGCCATCGATCACCCCATGTGGCACGGCATCGAACAGGACGCGCGCTTCTACTTCGTGCACAGCTACTACGTGGACGAGAGCCGCCCCGAGCTGGTGGCGGGCACCTGTGACTATTCCGTGCGCTTTGCCGCTGCGGTGGTGCGCGACAATCTGTTCGCGGTGCAATTCCACCCGGAAAAGAGTCACACCGCCGGTTTGCAGTTGCTGAGCAACTTCGTCTCCTGGCTGGGTGAATAACCCCGTCGGGTTGGCCGCCCCATAACGATAATGACCACCCCAGAACAGACAGGAATTTAAGCAGTGCTGATTATCCCCGCAATTGATTTGAAAGATGGCCAGTGCGTGCGCCTGCGCCAGGGCCGCATGGAAGATTCCACCGTATTCTCCGGCAACCCCGTGGATATGGCGGCCCGCTGGGTGGAAGCCGGCGCCCGCCGCCTGCACCTGGTGGACCTGAACGGCGCCTTTGCCGGCGAGCCGGTCAACGGGGAAGTGGTCAACGCCATTGCCAAGGCCTACCCGAGACTGCCGATCCAGATCGGCGGCGGCATCCGCAGCGCCGAGACCATCGAGGCCTACCTGAAGGCCGGCGTGGAATACGTGATTATCGGCACCAAGGCAGTGAAAGAGCCCGAATTCGTTACCGAGATGTGCAAGCAGTTCCCCGGCCATATCATCGTCGGTATCGATGCCAAGAAAGGCCTGGTGGCCACCGATGGCTGGGCCGAAGTCACGGAAGTGCGCGCCACCGATTTGGCCAAGCGTTTTGAAGCCGATGGCGTCAGCGCCATCGTCTACACCGACATCGACCGCGACGGCATGATGCAGGGCGTCAATGTCGAGGCCACAGTGGCCATGGCCAATGCCTCTTCCATTCCGGTGATCGCCTCCGGTGGCATCACCAACATGGACGATATCGTCGCCCTCCACGCCGTAGCTGATAAGGGCATTCTCGGCGCCATCACCGGCCGCGCCATCTACGAGGGCACTCTGGACGTGGCTGAAGCCCAAAACCTCTGTGATAACTGACTAGCCAGTCACGCTGCAACTGGAAAACGGTATCGGCTGGCCGCCATTTGATTCAGAATGGCGGCCAGGTTCCCGTTCAGGTTTCCAGCCATGACTACTCGTATTAGCAGTGCCGAACTCATCAGAAGGGTCGAGCTTTTTGTGCTGATTCTCGGCATGACCATTCCTCTTTACCTTCTCAGCCGGGGTGCCAAAAGCGCATTTGTTGTCAACCTGAGGACTGGTCTGATGCTGGAAGATGTCCTGCTCACGGCGTTCAGTCTCATGGTTATGGGGGCGATTGTGGTTTCACCCTTTTTATTGTTGGCGCTGCTGGGCAAGAAAGTTGCCGGTACAGGGCCAACGAATCCATATCAGAAAGCGGGCTTGGTTATTTCTCTACTGATTGCCGCATTGTCTGTTTATCTCTATATGGCCGCCCGCCACACTGTCCCCACTGACCTGTCTTCTACCGAGGGCCTGGTCTTTATCTCCACGCCAATCTATTTGTGCCTGATAGGCAGCGCCTTATACGGGCTGCTGAATTTTCTGTATTCACGACAAAAAGTCGCTGCGCTGTAAACGGGGACATCACACACTAAGCCCGGCACTGATGTGGTAACGGCTTATGCGCCCGCTGAGCAGAGATGACATTTGCTCCATCAGTTCGGTTTCAATCGCCACCCGCCGGGCCTTGACAGCACGCAGCTAAGCCGCAATGCTTTGCGTATATTCTTAAGCCAAGCCCGATCAAGGAAGATAGATGGCTCGCTTGCCCCGAATACCTCCACTAGCCCCTTTGCGAACAGCTTCGGTAAGCTGGATCGCTGCGTATCCTTTGCCACCATCTGTACACCCCTACTGCTCGATACGGTCAAAGCTCTGTTCAGGGATAGTGCATTAGCGTGCCGTGTTCCCCTCGGGCACAGAATGTCAGGATAAGGAAATAAGTGAAATGAGACAGGATATTGCATTCAAGTTATGGCAAATCACCTTATGGGATATATGGCACTGTGACGCAAAACACTATGTCGGGGTGCTCTCTGTTTCGCTATTAGGCCCCACCGGCACAATCCGCGGGCCAGCCTAGTACTTCGGTTTCAATTTAGTTAACAACCTAAAGGAGAAGCATCATGGCTATGATCAAGAATCAAAAGGGCGAAGTCACATTGTTGGGAGTGATCATCGTAGTAGCGGTGCTCGTTGTGGTTGCTCTGATTATTGTTGCAACGACGAATCAAAGTTCTCCTCCTCCACCATCGCAGGCACCAGGCACAACAAGCACTTGCTTTACCTACAGTCTTGGTTTGTTGGAGTTTCAATGTGGCGACAATAAATTTATGGGGGCTAGCTTCGGTATTTGGGACTGCAAGGCGGGTATCGGTGCCCATCAGTGCAAATGAGCCCGGTATCAAGTTTGAAGTGCGATGGCAAAAAGCGCGCCTGCTGGCAGCGTTAGCAGAGCGAGGTCCCCACGACCTGTAGCTCTTCTGTATCGTTGGATTGACTTATAGGGAGGTGATTATGCCAAGGTTTTCAAGTGGACCGCCTAGCGTCAGATTTGGCTTGGGGTATGAGTTTATCTGTTTCACGGGAAATGATGCGAATCGGGTTAAGGAGTTATTCGGTGTCGTGGGCATCCTGGGCCATGCTGCTGTTGGCGCAATCGTCGGCTTGATCGTTGGCAATGCCCCCGGCGCGCTGCTGGGTGGCGTCATCGGTTTTCTTTACGGGCTGTTTTACGCGGGTTTGAACACGGTGCTGGCGGAGTGCGACTGTGGTGAAGGGAAGGCCTTCTGCCTTGCGTATCAAACTTTTACCAGTCCATTGGGGAGAGTGCCATCTTATCCTTTCTTCGTTGCCGCACCCGGAGCGTGCAAGAAGGTTGTCCCGGGTTGCTAAACTGAGATTCGGGAACCAATGCACGCCACGACACAAATACAGTCGAGGAATGCAACTTTCGCGGTTGATTTGGGCTATTAAGGCAGCAATGGGTATGTAAGCACTTTCAATATCATGGAATTGGATCAAGGAGAGAGACATGACCGATATAAAGAGGATTGCATTCGAGCGTGTA
>NZ_JBFHQR010000132.1:0-6535 GCF_041592135.1 Porticoccus sp.
ATCTGGCGGCACAGGTTGGCATCTATGGCTACGCCAAAACCACCGAGGGTAGCGCCCTGGTCTGTTTTGTCACCCACGACGATGACGGTGCCTGGCAACTGCTGCGGCAGCTGGAATTTGCCAACCTGATATTCACCCGCCAGTGGTTTGCCGCCGCGCCCTTGCAGGACAACTTGCCGGAGCAGAATCGCGTGGAGCCTTTGGTGGAGCTGGCCGAAGAGCTTGCCCCGGGCAAGTTGGCTGAGTTCAGTGTCGAGTACGCAGATACCAACGACGGCAAGGAAATGTCGGCGTTCTGCCGGAAAATCACCGTGCCTCTCAGGCAGGCCCTGGGAAAAAAAGGGTTGATGAAAAGCGCTGGAAAATATCGCCTGCACCTGTTGTTTCTGTCCGGTCGGGCGGCCTGGGTGGGCATCAGCCCCCTGGATAACAGCAGCCGCTGGGTGATGGGCATTCCCCGCCTGAAAGTGCCGCGGGATGCCCCCAGCCGGGCCACCCTGAAACTGGAGGAGGCCTGGCACTTTTTTATCCCGGAGGATGAGTGGGCGGACCGCCTCAAAGCGCGCACCCGGGCGGTGGATCTGGGCGCGGCGCCGGGGGGCTGGACCTACCAGCTGGTGAGCCGCGGCATGACGGTGTACGCCGTGGACAACGGCCCCATGGCACCGGAACTGATGGCTACCGGCATGGTGGAACACATCCGGGGAGACGCCTTTGTCTACGAGCCGCGCAAACCGGTGCAGTGGCTGGTGGGCGACATTGCCGACAAGCCGGCGCGGGTGGCGGAGTTGGTGGCGCGCTGGCTGGTCAAGGGTTGGTGCCGCGAGGCGATCTTTAACCTCAAGTTGCCCATGAAGCAGCGTTTCCAGGCGGTGCTGGATTGCCGCCAGAGAATTGAAACGCGCATGGAGGAGGCGGGTATTCGCTATGAATTGCGCTTTCGACAGCTCTATCACGATCGCGAAGAGGTGACCGGCCACCTGCGGCGGCTGCCGGATTAACCGGGGACAGAACCATTGGCCGGGTTGTCCCAGGGCGTTGAAAAGTGGCGTTAAACCTGGCGTTAAAAAGCAGCTCAACCCGGTCAGTTATCACGCATAAATGCGCTCGTCATGAGGGTTGGTGAGCTGTGCTGTCTGCCTGGCAAATGTTTTTTTAGCGCCAGCCTGCCAGCTGTCGGGAGCAGAAAATCAGAGGGGGCGAAAAACCGTCCCGGACGTCGAATGATTCCGGGTTTTTTAGGGGGGTAGAAAGCCGCCACCCTGTGGGCGGATGCTTTAACTGACCAGTCTTAGAAGCCAGTCAGGGTGTTCAGGACTCGACCAGCATCGAGATGGCCGCCAGCGCTTCCGGATCTTTCGCCTTGATCTTGTTGGCGATGTGGTGCTGGAAGAAGTAGCGGAACGTCTCTTCATCCTTGGCCGGGTAAAGACATTCATCCCCTGGCAATACCGGAGTGCTGACCACTTTTTCATCGTCAATCAGCATGCCCAGTACCTCGCCGTCGTGCAGCAAACGCCAGCTAACCACCTCCTTCAGCGTTATGCTTTTAAAGCCATCGTTTGAGAGTACGGCATGGGTGCCGATGGTGTCCGGAATTTCCTGAACCACATCCTGGTCGGTTTCGCACTCGAAGTCGTAGTACTCGGCGGCGGTTTCCAACTCAAGGACTTTGTGAATCGGCGCTTCGAAAAACACCTCGTCGATACCCGGGTCGAAGTAACCTTCCCAGTGACCGTTCAGCGGGTCCTGAATTTCAGTGCATGGCATGATGTCATCAAGCCAGGGCACCAAACCCACCACTTCGCCATCTGCCCGCAATGCCCAGCACAGCACTTTAATACTGAAAAGTTTGCTGGGATGAGCTTCGTTGGAATAAATCATTTCCAGACCATCGAGCTCGGGAGCGAGGCGGATAATGCGACGGTTGTAGGGGGAAGAGTAGGGTTTACCCGTGAAGAGATCGATCACGTTGTCCGTGTTGAGATCGGGTGTTGAGGTAGTCATAATACAGCCTCCTCAAATGGCAGTTCGATCAAGGCCTGACGGACTGCGTCCTGGTCGGGCCGGGACCTGTGTAGGGGGTTGATAATACCAGCGCCCCCACACAAGATAAGGTACTACTGATTATTTCTGAGCACAATACCTTGGGTGTACTTTTGTGAGCTACTACTTTGCTTACGGCTCTAATATGAATCCGTTGCGGATGGCTGAACGGGCCCTGCAGGTGGTGGATGTATGCCCCGCCTGGCTGGACGGCTTCGGGCTGCGTTTCAACAAGCGCTCCCGCCGCGACGCTCAATTGGCCTGCGCCAATATTGTGTTTGCCCGGGACGAGCGCGTCGAAGGGGTGTTGTACCGGTTGGCCAGCGTCGACGAGATCGTCAAGCTCGACCCCCACGAAGGCACGCCCTTTATGTATAGCCGGGAAATGTTTCCGGTGCAGACCCAGGCCGGGATCATTCCCGCCTGGACCTATATCGCCAACCCGGCGGTGATCGATAACAGCATCTTGCCCGCCCGCTGGTACCTGGAGCATTTGCTCGCCGGCCGCGCCTATCTGTCCCCCGAATATCTGCAGCGCCTGGATGGCACCCGCTGCCGCGAGGATGTGGATATTGTCTGGTAGTACGGCAGTATTTGATCCCCGCACCGGGCAGTTGATGGAGATTTTTAACCGGCTGTTTGCGGGCAGCTGTAATACGCGCCTGATTGCGGACGGGGACGAACCCATTTATCTGCCGGCGGATGGGCAGTGCGGTCACCACCGGCTGATTTTCCGTCACGATTATTTTTCCAGCGCCCTGCACGAAATCGCCCACTGGTGCATTGCCGGTGAGCAGCGTCGCCTGCTGGTGGACTTTGGCTACTGGTACAACCCGGACGGCCGCACCGCCCGGCAACAGCGCGCCTTCGAGCAGGTGGAAGTCAAACCCCAGGCCCTGGAGTGGATGTTGTCCAACGCCGCCGGGCATCGCTTCCGTATCAGCGCCGATAACCTGGCGGGAGGGGTCGCTGCCAGCGAGGCCTTTATCGCGGCAGTCGCAGAACAGGCCCGCAATTGGTGTGCCGCGTCCCCGCCACCCCGGGCGGCACTGCTGGCCGCAGCCCTGGCCGAGGCATTTGGCGGCGGCGGTTACCGGGACCCCGGTCAGTACAGCGCGGCCAGCCTGTGACCGCGGCGCCGCTCTACCTGCTCGACGCCTCCATTTATATCTTTCGACACTATTTTTCATTGCCCGAGCGCTGGCACAGTGAAGCGGGTTACCCCTCCCAGGCCGTTTACGGTTATCTCGGTTTTTTGCTGGGCCTGCTGGAGCAACAGCAGCCGCAGTTTATTGCCGCCGCCTTTGACGAGAGCCTCGGCAGCTGCTTTCGCAACCATATCTACCCCGCCTACAAGGCCAATCGGACGTTGCCGGACGACGCGCTGGCCTTTCAGCTGGATGCCTGTGCCGAGGTGACCGGACTGCTGGGCGTTACCGGGTTGGCCAGCGACAGCCATGAGGCGGATGACATTATCGGCACCCTGGCCCACCGGGGCCGCGGCGCCGGCCACCAGGTGATTGTGGTGAGCCGCGACAAGGATCTGGCGCAGCTGTTGTGCAACCGGGACCTGATCTGGGATTACGGCCGCGGCGCTGCCCGGGGCCGGGAGGAAATCAAGGCTGAGCTGGGCGTCTGGCCGGAACAGCTGGCGGATTACCTGGCGCTGGTGGGCGACCCCGTCGATAACATTCCCGGTGTGCCCGGCATCGGTGCCAAGACCGCTGCCGCACTGCTGGCGCATTTCGGCACCCTGGATGCCATACTGGAGGCCGGTGAAAAGGTGGCGGCGGTGCCGGTGCGCGGTGCGGCCAAACTCGCCGCTAAACTAGACAGCTGTCGCGACCAGCTCGCCGTGGCGCGCCAGCTCACTGCCATTGCCACAGACGCCCCTGTCGGCAGGCCGTCGTGGCGGCGTCAGCCCGTGGCATTGGATAGACTGGCGGATTTCTGCCAGCGTATGGGTTTTGGCCGCGCGCCAGTGAAGCGTGCCCTCAAGCTGAGCCAACCTGAAAGCGGTGTTAACAGGCCCCGGTAACCATTGATGAAAATTGTTGCAGACGAAAATATGCCGCTGGTGCGCGAACTGTTCTCGCCCTACGGCGAGGTGGTGACGGTTCCCGGCCGGGAGCTCGACGCGGCCCAGCTGAAGGATGCGGATGTGCTGCTGGTGCGCTCGGTGACCCGCGTCAATTCGGCGCTGCTGGAAGGCAGCTCGGTGCGCTTTGTGGGTTCCGCCACCATCGGGGTCGATCACGTGGATCAGGTTTCCCTGGCAAGTAGCGATATCGCCTTTGTCAGTGCGCCGGGCTGCAACGCCAATGCGGTGGTGCAGTATGTCCTCTCCGCCCTGTTCCGGGTGCGCCCGGACTGGTTGCGCCAGACGGTGGGAATTGTCGGTTGTGGCAATGTCGGCGGACGCCTCTATCGCACTCTCAAGGCACTGGGCGTCAATTGCCGCTGTTACGATCCGTTTCTCAGTACCGAGCAGATTGCCGATCTCTGTTCACTGGAGGAAGTGCTCGATGCCAGCATTCTCTGCCTGCACACGCCGCTGACCACCAGCGGCCCACACCCGAGCTATCACCTGCTGGATGAGCGGGCACTGCGGCGGTTTTCACCCGGCGGCCTGTTGCTGAATGCCGGTCGCGGGGCCGTGGTGGATAACAGCGCCCTGCTCAGGCTGCTGCCGGAGTATGCCTGGCAGGTGGTGCTGGATGTCTGGGAGGGAGAGCCACAGGTTTCCCTGCCGTTACTGTCCCGCGTCAACATTGGCACACCGCATATTGCGGGTTACAGCTGGGACGGCAAGGTCAATGGCACGGCGATGGTTCGTGATGCTTTCTGCCGCTGGCTGGGGCAGCCCGTACCGGAATCGGCTACCTCAACAGATCCCATTGAGCTGATTAAAATGGCGTCCCTGGGGCAGGCGGTGCTGGCTGTTTACGATGTGGCGGAGGACGACCGGCGGATGCGGGAAGCCCTGCTCGCCGAGGGGGCGGATATCGGCGCAGCCTTTGACCAGCTGAGAAAGGGCTACCCCCGGCGACTGGAATTTCCCCATTACCGGGCGAGGGGGATTGTCGACGGCGAACTGGCGAGGCGGCTCGCCGCGCTGGGTTTCAAGATGCCCTGAGGCTTGACGGATAACGGCGGGTGGTTAACTGCCCTCGTCAGTAGCGGAGCTCTGTTGTTCCAGTTCGACAAACGCCTCCTGCACCATGTCCTCGGTGATCGGAATCTCGTTACCCTCTTCATCAATCAGTGCCGCGCCGTGGAAATCCGGGTTGCTCTGCGGCTCCTCGGGCTTGTGCCGGTTATTCTGGCTCATCGGTAATACCAATCCGGTTATTTCCCCAAAACATACCACGATTGGTTGTCAGGGCAAGCCCCGGGGTAAAATCATCCGTGAAATCTGTGGAGAGAACTGTGTTCAGACTGGGTTTGATTGTGAATCCCCTGGCGGGTGTCGGCGGTCCCGCTGGCCTCAAGGGCAGCGACGGGGCTGATACCGCCGCCGAGGCGCTGCGGCGCGGCAGTGAGCTGCGCGCCTCGCAACGGGCGCTGCGGGCCTTGCAGCGGGTGGCCCGGGCGATGGATCCCGGCAGCATTGAGCTGCTGACCTGTCCCGGCGCGATGGGTGAAGCTGCGGCCAGGGAGTGCGGCTTTGTGCCCCGGCTGGTGGCTGGGTGCCATTCCGGGCAGACCACCGCGGCGGATACCGAACAGGCCGCCGCGCAGATGGTGGCGCAGGGGGTGGACCTGCTGTTGTTTGTCGGCGGTGACGGCACCGCCCGCAATATCTGCAATGCGGTGCCCGCCGCCCAGCCGGTGTTGGGGATTCCTGCGGGGGTGAAAATGCAGTCCGGGGTCTACGCCATCACCCCTGAAGCCGCCGGAGACATCATCGTCCAGCTGCTGCGCGGCGAGCTGGTGGATATTCGCCAGCAGGAGGTGCGGGATATCGATGAGCAAGCCCTCCGCCAGGGCCGGGCGACATCGCGCTATTACGGGGAATTGCTGGTGCCCGAGGCCGGCCGCTTTATGCAACAGGTCAAATCCGGCGGTCGGGAAATGGCAGAACTGGTGCTGCAGGACATTGCCGAAACACTGCTCGAAGAGATGGACGACGACTGTCTCTATATTATCGGGCCGGGTTCCACCACCGCCGGGCTGATGGCGGCGATGGGGCTTGATAATACCTTGCTGGGGGTGGATCTGGTGCGGAACCGGCAAGTGCTGGCGGCGGACGTGGCGGCTGCCGGGATTGAGCGTGCACTCGATTGCCACGGCGGGCCGGTGAAGATTGTCATTACCCCGATCGGCGGACAGGGCATGTTGTTGGGGCGGGGCAACCAGCAGCTGACCCCGGCCATTCTCAAACGGGTCGGGCGGGATAACCTGGTGGTGGTGGCGACCAAGACCAAGATCGCCGGCCTCGGAGGCAGACCGCTACTGGTGGACAGTAACGATCCGCTGCTCGATGAGG
>NZ_JBFHQR010000133.1:0-6477 GCF_041592135.1 Porticoccus sp.
ATTCACCACGTACTGGATCAGGGGCTTGTCCACCACCGGCAGCATCTCCTTGGGAATGGCCTTGGTAGCGGGAAGCATGCGGGTTCCCAGACCCGCGACGGGAATAACAGCCTTGCGAACAACGGTAGAAGTCATATCGAACCAAAATCCTTTCTTACTGAACCAGCACGAGCAGTGAAGCAAAACCGGACCGTAACACAGTTGTGACGGGCGCATCCATGCTGGCAGACAGACGTGCGTCAGGCATCGGACCGGTCGCGATCTGCAAAGAATATCGCAACTGAAGATGACAGTTAAATGATATGCGGGATTTTGTCGATTGGTTATCGGTGTGGTGTCGGCGCGGCCGACAACGGCTCCAGAGAGATAACGCAATTTGAAATGGTCGGGGCGGCCGGATTTGAACCGACGACCACTACACCCCCAGTGTAGTGCGCTACCAGACTGCGCTACGCCCCGATTAGGTATTGAGGAGGGTCCTCAAGGAGGCGCACATAATACCGAATGCGCCCGACAATTCAAGAATAAAATCAGGCTTTCAAGACAGACAGCAGCTCTTCCAGCTCACCCACGGTCTGATCGATTAACTGACGCACCTGGGTTGCCTCCTCACGGGCGTCATCGCCGTTCATACGCTGGCGGGCACCGCCGATGGTAAAGCCCTGGTCATAGAGCAGGGAACGGATCTGGCGGATCAGGATGACATCCTGACGCTGGTAGTAGCGGCGATTGCCGCGGCGCTTGACCGGGCTGAGGGTGGGAAACTCCTGCTCCCAGTAGCGGAGTACGTGGGGCTTAACATCACAGAGCTCGCTCACTTCACCAATGGTGAAGTAGCGTTTGCCAGGAATTGGCGGCAACTGATCGTTATTGCTCGGTTCCAGCATAGCTTTCCACTCTCGCTTTGAGTTTTTGTCCCGGTTTGAAGGTCACCACGCGGCGGGCCGAAATCGGGATTTCTTCACCGGTCTTGGGATTGCGGCCGGGACGGGTTTTCTTGTCGCGAAGTTCAAAATTACCAAACCCTGACAACTTGACCTGCTCATTACTTTCCAGGGCCGTGCGAATCTCCTCGAAAAAAGACTCCACGATCTCCTTTGCCTCCCGCTTGTTGAGACCCAGCTCCTCAAAGAGCATCTCAGCCAATTCGGCTTTTGTCAGTGCTGCCATAACTAAACTTACCCCCTGAGGCTCGCTGAAAACTGTTCTTTCACGGCAGATACCACGTTCTCAACGGCGACATTAATTTCTTCTTCGGTAAGGGTGCGGGAACTGTCTCTAAAGGTCAAGCCCAGGCCAACACTTTTTCTATTGTTTTCAATACCTTTTCCTTGATAAACATCAAATATCTTTAAGTCGATAAGGTAACTGCCGGCATTCTGACGAATGGTGCTGCAAAGTGCGCCAGCGGACACCCCATGGTCGACCAGCAACGCCAGGTCACGGCGAACTTCCGGGAACTTGCTGATCCCCCCGAAGGCGGGCAGTTGCCCCTCGATCAGTTCGGCCAGCAGCAGCTCAAACAAAAACACCGGCTGGGATAGATCCAGTGATTTTTGCAAGCGCGGGTGCAGCTGTCCCACATAGCCCAGCAGCCGCCCGTCGCGCTCGATGCGGGCACATTGACCGGGGTGCAGGGCTGGATGACTGTCATCCGCCGCAAAGCTGAACTGGGCAAAGTTGTGCCCCTGTTGCAGCAACGCCTCGACATCCGCCTTGATATCAAAGAAATCCACCGACTCGCGGCTATTTGACCAGCGCTCCGGTTGACGGCTGCCGGTAATGGCACCGGCAATCATGGACTGCTGCTGCAGACCGGCATCGGTGGGCACAAAACGCAAACCGGTTTCAAAAATTCTCACCCGGTTCTGCTGGCGATTCAGGTTGCGCCGCACGGTCGGCAGCAAACCCGACCAAAGCGTGGTGCGCATCACCGCCATATCACTGGCAATGGGATTGGCCAGCGCAACGCCCTCCAGTCCCGAAGACAGCAGCTTTTGCACATCCGGATCGACAAAACAGTAGGTGATGGCTTCCCGGTAGCCCCGCCCGGTCAGTTGCTGCCGCAATAGCGGCAACGCAGTCACTCGCTCGTTGCCGGCGGCAATGGGCAGACTGGCGCTGATGGTGGCGGTGGGCAAGCGGTTGTAACCGTAGATGCGCGCCACCTCCTCGATCAGGTCCATATCAATGGCGAGATCAAAGCGCCAGCTTGGCGCCCGGCACAGCCAGCCCTCGTTATCGGCCGAGAGAATCTGCAGACCGAGCCGTTGCAGCATATCGCCGACCAGCTCGGGCTCGAGGCTGAGCGCCAACTGCTGCTGCAACTTGCTGTGGGACAATGCGACTTCCGCCGGGATCGGCAAATGGGCTGCCGAGACCGCCTCTACCACCGGCCCCGGCTGGCCGCCGGCGATCTCCAGCAGCAGTGCCGAGGCGCGCTCAATGGCCAGTGCCTGGAGCTGCGGATCGACACCCCGCTCGAAGCGATGGGAAGAATCGGTGTGCAGGCCGTAATGGCGGGGGCGCCCGGCAATGGCAATCGGGTCGAAGTAGGCACTTTCCAGGAAGATATCCCGGGTTTCGGGACCCACTGCGGACTGCTTGCCACCCATGATGCCGGCGATGGCCAGCGCTTTTTCGCGATCGGCAATCACCAGGGTATCCCCATTGAGTGAAGCCTTGCTGCCATCCAGCAGCTCCAGGGATTCGCCCTGCCCGGCCATGCGCACCACAATGCCGCCCTGCAGCTGGCCCAGGTCGAACGCGTGCATGGGCTGCCCCAGTTCCAGCATCACGTAGTTGGTGACATCGACCACGGGATCAATGCTGCGCAGGCCACTGCGGCGCAGTTTCTCCTGCAGCCACAACGGTGACTCCGCCGCCACATCGACACCGCGAATGACGCGGCCGACGTAGCGGGGACAGGCCGCCGACGCTTCCAGTTCGACGGCGAACACGTCGTCGATTTGCGCGGTTACCGGCGCACAGGCGGGCTCGCTCAGCGGCATGGCATTTAATACCGCCGTTTCGCGGGCCAGGCCGCGAATGCTCAGGCAATCGCCGCGGTTGGGGGTCAGATCCACTTCGATCAATTGATCATCGAGGCCGAGGTAAGCCCGTAAATCGGCACCCACCGGCGCACTGCCGGGCAATTCAAACAGGCCACCGGAACCCTCCCCGAGTCCCAGTTCATCTTCACCACAGAGCATGCCAAAGGATTCCACATCCCGCAGCTTGGCCTTGCGAATGTTCAGGTCGTCGGGCAACTGCGCGCCGACGGTGGCGAACGGCACCTTCAGGCCCTGGCGGGCATTGGGTGCCCCACAGACCACCTGCACCACACCGTCGGCGCCGCCGGCCACCTGACAGACGCGCAACTTGTCGGCATTGGGGTGCGCTGTCACGGCGACAATCTCGCCGACCACCACACCGCTGAAGGCCGGCGCCACAGCTTCCACCGCATCCACCTCGAGACCCGCCATCGTCAACTGGGCAACCAGTTCCGCCGTATTAATCGATGGGTTTACCCATTCCCGCAACCAGGATTCACTGAATTTCATTGTCCACCAAATTTATTATTTACTTTAAATAAACAATATATCTATTTGTTTTAAAACTGGTTCAAGAACTGCAGATCGTTCTCAAAGAACAGTCGGAGGTCATTCACACCATAGCGCAGCATCGCCAACCGCTCGACACCCATGCCAAAGGCAAAACCGGAATACAGCGTTGTATCCACCTTGCAGTGGCCGAACACATTGGGGTGCACCATGCCGCAGCCCATCACTTCCAGCCAACCGGTATTTTTACAGATGCGGCAGCCTGCACCGCGACAATTGGTGCACTGGATATCGACTTCGGCGGAGGGTTCGGTAAACGGGAAATAGGAGGGCCGGAAGCGCACCGGCAGATCCATCTCGAAGAACGCCTTGAGGAACTGGTCGATGGTGCCCTTCAGGTCGGCCATGCTGACATCCCGATCGACCACCAGGCCTTCCACCTGGTGAAACATCGGGGTGTGGGTCAAATCCGAATCGCAGCGGTAAACACGGCCGGGACAGATAATGCGAATCGGCGGCTCCTGGGTCTCCATGGTGCGAATTTGCACCGGCGAGGTATGGGTGCGCAGCACCGTATTGTCGGTGACATAAAAGGTGTCGTGCATGGCCCGCGCGGGGTGGTGGGAGGGAATATTGAGCGCCTCGAAGTTGTGGTAGTCATCCTCAATTTCCGGCCCCTCTTCCACCCGGTAACCCACCTGGGTAAAAAAGGCCTCAATGCGCTCCATGGCGTGGGTGATAAGGTGCAGTCCGCCACTCTCTTCACCGCGACCGGGCAGGGTGACATCTATCGCCTCATTGGCCAGCTTCGCGGCCACGTCGGCGTCCTCGAGACCGTCGCGGCGCACGTTAATCTGGGCCTGCAACGCTTGCTTGACCTCGTTGATCCTGGCGCCCGCAGCCGGACGCTCCTCGGCGGACAGCTTGCCGAGGCCTTTCAGCAGGTCCGTCAGCTTGCCTTTCTTGCCGAGAAACTCGACCCGCACCTGATCCAGGGCAGCCAGACCATCGGCCTGCTCAATGGCCTTCTGTGCCTCACTGGCCAGTAGCTCCAGGTTTTCCATAGTCACAACCTTTCAAGCGTTTCTGAAAAATAAAAAAGGGAAAGAGCGGCGGCCCTTTCCCTTTTCAATATGCACTATCCAACACCGGGAGACCCGGCGCGAATATTAAGCCAGGGCAGCCTTCGCCTGTCCTACAACAGCGGCAAAAGCGGCCTTGTCGTGAACAGCCAGATCGGCCAGCACACGGCGGTCAAGCTCAATATTGGCTTTCTTCAGACCGGCGATCAGTCGGCTGTAGCTCATACCTTCAACGCGGGACTGCGCATTGATGCGGGTGATCCACAGGGCGCGGAAGGTGCGTTTTTTGACGCGACGGTCGCGGTAAGCGTACTGGCCAGCTTTGGTAACGGCCTGTTTGGCAACACGGAATACACGGCTGCGAGCGCCGTAATAACCTTTTGCTGCCTTCAGGATTTTCTTGTGGCGACGGTGTGCGGTGACACCTCGTTTTACACGTGGCATATCAATCTCCTCTCAAACAATTCGGTTAATCAGGAACGCAACATACGATCGACCAGCGGGGAATCAGAACCATTCATGGTGCTGGTGCCGCGCAGGTGACGCTTACGCTTCTGCGACATTTTTGTGAGGATGTGACTTCTGTTAGCGTGCTTGTGCTTGTAGCCAGCGCCGGTTTTCTTGAAGCGCTTGGCTGCACCGCTATGTACTTTTGCTTTTGGCATTTGGGTTCTCCGTTTATAGACGGGTTAAATATAGGAAGCCGTCACTCCCGGACAGTCTGCCAACGGCTGAACGCGGGTAGTGTTTGTGAATCCGTCTGGCCAGCGGCCAAGGGGGATCGCGTTACTTCTTCCTGCTCTTGGGGGCGATGACCATGGTCAGCTGTCGCCCTTCCATTTTGGGGAACTGTTCAACGGTACCCAATTCCTCGAGGTCCTGCTCAATGCGCTTGAGCATTTCCATGCCGAGTTCCTGGTGTGCCATTTCACGACCGCGAAACCGCAAGGTTATCTTGGCCTTGTCCCCATTTTCGAGGAACCGGGTCAAATTACGCAATTTGATCTGGTAATCCCCAATGTCCGTTCCCGGACGAAACTTCATTTCTTTGACTTGAGTCTGCTTTTGTTTCTTACGCTGCGCAGCTTGCTGCTTTTTCACTTCAAACAGCTTTTTGCCGTAGTCCATGACCTTGCAAACCGGGGGCTCGGCTTCGGGGGCTATTTCCACCAGATCCAAACCTGCCGCCAAAGCCGCGCTCAAGGCATCTTCAATACTGACAATACCTGCCTGTTCGCCATCAGCGTTAACCAAGCGTACCTCGGGAACGTCGATCTCCTCATTCATTCGAGACCGTTTCGCTGCCCCCTTGCCATAACTTTTCTTGATAATCTAATCTCCGACTTCAGTCTTTTAAATGACGCGACCGCGGCGCTTGACGTCCTGGGCGAGAAGCTCGGCAAAGGCTGAAACCTGCATAATGCCTAGATCTTCACCGCTCCGTGTACGTACAGCCACGGTCTGCGTTTCTACTTCCCGATCGCCAATCACCAGCAGATAGGGAACCTTCTGAATTGTGTGCTCGCGGATTTTAAAGCCGATCTTTTCGTTTCTCAAGTCATTTTCGACCCGGAAGCCCTTGTTTTTCAAGGCATCCGCCACATTGGCAACATAATCGGCCTGAGAATCGGTGATATTCATCACCATCGCCTGACAGGGTGCCAGCCAGGTCGGGAAGGCACCCTCATAGTGCTCGATCAGGATACCGATAAAACGCTCGAAAGAACCGAGAATAGCCCGGTGCAACATCACCGGCACCTGGCGGGAACCGTCTTCCGCCACGTACTGGGCGTCGAGACGCCCCGGCATGGAGAAATCCACCTGGATGGTGC
>NZ_JBFHQR010000134.1:0-6310 GCF_041592135.1 Porticoccus sp.
GATCTCCAGATGCCTCGACGAGAGCTGAATGGGTCATTAATGCATTTTGACGATGCTTGTTAACAATCGCGTTATGCTTGTGATTAAGGAAATTTTTTGCTGACAAAAACATCATGTAAGCAATAACAGAAAATATTAGAAACTTACTTATAGATAATTGAACGGCATCGTATGTGTTTTCAGGTTTCAGGAATGGGATTTTGTGCAAGAACAAACTGATAACTGAAAATACAACCAGGCCTATTGCTAGGTAAACCGCATTTTTTTGCCATTTATTCGCTTCAACGCTGTGATGTTCATACTCAGCGTTGAAATGAGCGGCCTGCTTTGTTACGCCTTCTTCTGCTGCGACACGACGAATTTCATTCAGAACGTCTTGGGCATCCTTTTCATGCTGAGCGAGAGAGTCAGCTATTTTAATGGCTCTATCTTCAATAGATTGAAGCGTAGCTCGTGCCTCTGAATCTAATCGCTGAAAATCGGCTGACCTATGCAATGAATATGCGATATAGGCATGTAGGGCCAGAAAGGCTGGCTGGTATGCAGCCACTACTTGATTTATTAAAGTTGTGCGTGCAGCCCCAGGATCTTGTTGTTCAGGGTTGAATTCTAAAATCTGAGAAAATAATTTGAAATGGTTGTTCGCATTATTAAGAACAACCGTGAGGATGTTATCAGGAAAATCTTCTAGTGCTGTCAGAGACAATCGTTTATATAAATCAATAAGCTGCTTCGCAGGCTCAACCACATCACTAAAATTCAACCTGCTTCCCAAGTCAGATGTTCTTGGTAATTTTTCAACGTCGAAATTTTGAATCCGATTTAGAGACTCCTTTGCCTCTTCATATAATTCTTCTTTACCTACTATCATGATTTTTCCTTTAGTCTCGGATTCGATTAGAAGTTAACACCTGTAGCTGCGGCAAATTGCGAGCGCAGCGAGTAATTTGCCCGACAGCCTACATTTGTTATGCGAAAACACTATGAGTGCCCCGGTGAAGCAGCAGATACTGACGGCGGATCGATCATTCCGATAATCGTATGCCCAGGGTACATAGACTGCGTTTTGTCCTTCAATTTGTCTATATTTTGACGTAGCGCGGCTAAAGAATCATCTACCCCGGCCACCATATATTCAGTCAGCATTTTAAGGACTTGCGTATTTCTTCCGCCAAGCTCCTTCTCTAGTTCCGATGGTGGAAACGACGTGCCAAGGCGTTTTTCTACCTGCTCTACCGCAGGCTGTAGCACTTCTACATGCATTTTCGAACGCTGAAGTATTACATCCATTGTCGACGCAATCTCCTGCTCTGCTAGAGAGATAGTGCCGAGAATATTTGGATCGGAAGACTTAAATATAAAGGAGAGAGATTCATAGTCAATTTCAGGCTTGCCAAAAGCCATTCCCGCAGCCGGCATGATATATAGATGCCGCATTAAGTTTGCTCGGTGCTCATCAATGAATTGTGTTTTGAAAGCGTGAAGCTTGTTATACCACCTAGAAAGTTCAAATATAGCGTTATTTGCGGCGCTGACATCCCGCGCTTCGACATCTTTTCTGGCCTTTTCATTCTGAAGCTTAAATGCATACCAAGCACCGGAAAAGGCCGCTGCTAGAGTGATTAACGGAGTAAAGAAATAATCGAAAAGCGGCGTAATGGATCCCATATCGACGATCCGAGCACCGACCGAAAAACCAAAGATAAAGGAGATAGCCACCAGGCCAATTTTTGTGTGTGCCTTCATCGAGCTCTAATATCTCCCTTGCGCTTAACAGCTAATTATAAAGACTCGGGCACTATATCACTCTGGCACCCTATCCCAGGGTAGCCGCGCGAAGGAATGCGATTCATTTTCTTTTAAAACAACAGGTTGGCGGTATATAGGGAGGGTGCCGTTCGGCATAAAGTGCATCTCCTCGATGTTATTGGTTCATTCCGTTGTCCGCCTATCATATTCCAACACTCTTATAAATCAATTGGTTACCATACTTTTTTTCTTGTTATAGAGACTGATTCCGCTGAACAGGCTGTGAGCGATGTCGAGCATCTTTCCCCACACCATAAAAAAAACCCCACCATCACTGGCGGGGCCAAAGCTTTGCGTTGCACTAGCTGTCAACGCAACTTCTTGGGGTAAAGAGGGGTGAAAGGGGGATGAACAGAATCAGACCACCAGTTCATCCAGTGCCGAGACATCAAAGTTGGTGATTTCATCGAGACGGTTATCGCGCACCTTGTTGGCCCACTGGGGATCGGCGAGGATGGCGCGACCCACGGCGATCAGGTCGTAGCGGTTGTCGCTGATGCCCTGGGCCAGTTGCTTCAGGTCGACGCTGCTGTTGGCATCGGGGTTTTCCTCGCGGGTGAAGTGCCCTACCCGGAACTCCTTGTCCAGCCCGACGCTACCGACGGTAATCACCGGTTTGCCGGTGACTTTTTTGGTCCAGGTGGCGAGGTTGTCCGGTGAGCCGTCAAAGGCCGGTTCCCACATGCGGCGGGTACTGGCGTGGAAGTAGTCCACCCCGGCATCGGCCAGGGGCTTGAGGACGGCCCTCAACTCCTCGGGGGTATCGGCGATACGGGCACCGTAGTCGCCGAGTTTCCACTGGGAGAAGCGGAACACCACCGGAAAATCATCACTGACCACCGCGCGCACGGCTTTCACCACTTCCAGGGCAAAGCGAGTGCGGTTTTCCAGTGAGCCGCCGTAGCCGTCTGTGCGATGGTTACTCCCGGCCCACAGGAACTGGTCGATCAGGTAACCGTGGGCGCCGTGGATTTCCACGCCGTCGAAGCCGAGCAGTTCGGCATCGGCCGCCGCCTGGGCGTAGGCCATTACCGCCAGGTCGATATCATGCTGATCCATGGCCTTGACGGTCACCACGCCATCCACCACCACCTCATCGGGACCGACACCGGGCAACTCCGGGTTGGGCCAACTGCCGGGCATACGCGCCGCACCGGTGTGCCAGATTTGCGGGATCATTCTGCCACCGGCGGCGTGGACGCCATCGATGACTTTTTTCCAGCCCGCCAGGGCTTCCCTGCCGTGGAACGCGGGCACATCGGGGTAGCCATTGGCCACCGAATGGCTGATATAGGTTCCCTCGGAAATGATCAGCCCGACGCCGCCTTCCGCGCGGGCGCGGTAATATTTCGCCACATCGTCACCGGGCACACCGTGGGGGGATTTATTGCGGGTCATGGGGGCCATCACGAAGCGGTTGCGCAGTTCAATCTTGCCGAATTTGAACGGCTGAAAAATGTTTTTTGCTGCTGAGTCGTTATCCACGGCTATCTCCTTTATCAATCGGTTTTGTTACAAATACTTATTAGACCAGTCGTCTATTATTTAGAGTAAAAAAAAGCCCACCCTAGTGAATGACCTCTGCCGCCAGCCGTTGCCGGGTGGTACACAGGCAAAGTTGCAGCGCATCCGGGGTGCGGTTGACCTTGTTGACCAGGGTGGCACCCAGCCACATGCAATAGAGTTCACGGGCCAGTTCTTCCGGCTGCTGCTGCAATGTCAGTTCGTTGGCGGCGACAGCCTCGGCGATACACTGGGCAAGTCGCGCCTGAACCTTCTCAATGCCATTTTGCAGCGCCAGACGCATCGGCTCGGAGAGGTCGGCGACCTCCGCACTGAGTTTCACCACCGCGCATTTCTCTTCCTGACAATCACTGCATTGGGAATCCTTCCAATGCTCGAAATAATTGAGCAGCCGCTGTACCGCCGGGATGGTGGTGTCGCCCAGACAGGAATCGATTTTGACCAGATACTCACTGAAATACTCTTCCAGCAACACGCGGCCAAAGTCATCCTTCGATTTGAAGTAGTGGTAGAACGAACCCTTGGGCACGCCGGCATTGCTGAGAATTTCGTTGAGGCCCACCGCGGCGTAACCCTTGCCCAGGATGATGGACCTGGCGGAATCGAGGATTCTCTGGCGGGTGTCGGCGAACTTGGCCTGGGTTTTATCGGATGACATGGTGGGAGATCCTACGACAGAATAGACCAGTCGTCTAGTTTTTTATTGTCCAGCTAACCTGATCGCAGATAAGCCTTACTTATCCTTATCGCCCTTCATCATCTCTGCGAGTTTTTCAAATGGATTGTGGGTAGCGGCGCTTTTCTGTTTGTCGGGTATCACATCGCCGTAACCGGCATCCAGATAGCGGGAATGCTCGTTATCGTGGCAGTACAGGCACAGCAGCTCCCAGTTACTGCCGTCGGACGGGTTGTTGTCGTGGTTGTGGTCGCGGTGGTGCACGGTGAGTTGACTGAGGTTTCTGCGCTCGAACTCGCGGCCACAGCGCCCGCACACCCAGGGGTACAGTTTCAGTGCCTGTTCCCGATAGCCTTTGTCCCGCTCATCCCGAGCGGCGCGGGCCTGGGCAACGGTGCGGTCGAGCTTGTCTGAAGGGTTCGGTGAGGCCATGGGCGCAATCCAATCGATTTGATCTTTTGGAGTCTGTGGCGGCGCCGGAATTCCGTCAAGGGGCTTTTACCAACGACCCTGTCTGCAACCATGCCCCGTGACACTCAACTTGCCCTCTCACTTTCCCTGCCCGTTTAAAGCCAGTAACGTATGCTGTATCTATTGAGAGGATTCTGGCGACACCCATGCCCCTGCCGAAGAAAGTCCGCATTGTTGAAGTCGGCCCACGCGATGGCCTGCAGAATGAACCGCAGCCGATCAGTGCGGCGGTCAAGATCGAACTAATTGAACGGCTGGCGGATGCCGGCATTCGCTATATCGAGGCCGGCAGTTTTGTGAACCCCCAGTGGGTACCGCAAATGGCGGGCAGTGACGAGGTATTCAGGGGTATCGTCCCCAGGCCCGGCGTCAGCTACGCCGCCCTCACCCCCAATCTGAAGGGCTTCGAACGGGCACTGGCCGCGGGTGCCAATGAGGTGGCCATTTTTGCGGCCGCCTCGGAGACCTTCAGCCAGAAAAACATCAACTGCTCCATCGACGCCAGTCTCGACCGTTTCGCCCCGGTGATGGCTGCGGCCAGCGCCGCCAGCTTGCCGGTGCGCGGCTATATCTCCTGTGTGGCGGGTTGCCCTTACGAAGGCGCCGTGTCTGCGGACAAGGTGCGGCAGGTGGCGGAGCGGTTGTTGCAAATGGGCTGCTATGAAATTTCCCTCGGCGATACCATCGGTGTCGGCACCCCCGCCGATATCCGCCGGGTGATTGAGGCCGCAACCCAGTCCGTGCCCATCGAACAACTGGCGGTGCACCTGCACGACACCTACGGCCAGGCACTGGCGAATATCTACGCCTCACTGGAAATGGGTGTGGCGGTGGTGGACAGCGCCATCGCCGGGCTGGGGGGTTGCCCCTACGCCAAAGGCGCATCCGGCAATGTCGCCACCGAGGATCTGGTGTATATGCTCAACGGTCTCGGCATCGAGCACGGCGTCGACCTGGACAAGCTGCTGGCGGCAGGCCGCTATATCACCGAACAGTTGGGACGGGAGAGCGGCTCGAAAGTGGCCCGGGCGCTGGCGCAACCCTAGACGGCCTCCTCCCTAGACGGCCTCCTCCCTAGACGGACTCCTCCCTAGACGGCCTCATCCTGCAGCGCGCTCAACTTCTCCCGCAACGCCTCGATACCCGGTTTGTGGGCCAGCAGTTCCCGCGCCGTCATGCCCACCAATTCATGGGGGAATACCAGCCATTTATTGGTCTCGTGCAGGTAGTAGTCCGGCACCCGCTCGGTGCGGTTGTTGTCCGGTTTAAAGTATGGGGTGGCGAGGCGGATTTCCGGCGGCTTGTCGGCACAGGCTTCCAGAATATCGGTGACAATCTGTTGCAGGCTGAGGCCGGTGTCGTAGACATCGTCGACGATCAGCAGCGAATCGGCCTGGCGGATATGCTCGATCACATAGCCCAGTCCGTGCACCCGCACCGCCGCCGCGTGTTCGCCGGGGGCCGTGTAGAATGAGGTGCGGATGGCGATGTGGTCGGTGCTGATACCGAAGTATTCCAGCAATTCCTGCACGGCGATACCCACCGGGCTACCACCCCGCCACACACCGATTATGAAATGGGGACGGAAGCCGCTCTCCAGTACTTTCAGCGCGAGCCGAAAGGAATCGTCCAGCAACTGTTGTGCATCAATATACTGTTTGGTCAACGCCCTAGTCCTCCGTCAAAACCCTGATTATCCATGTTCGCTGGCGCGGCACCAGTGCTATCGCCATAATGACTTTATTGCAAAAATTAACCCACATTGCCATGCCTGAGTTTGATCCGCGCCAGTTACTGATCGACCTGTTTCACACCGCCGTGGCCACCGCC
>NZ_JBFHQR010000135.1:0-6212 GCF_041592135.1 Porticoccus sp.
CACCGCCATCGCTTCCCCGGCAGGGCTGAGTTCAGCCTGTCCCTGGCTGGGGACAGACAGCCCGGTGGCGCCGAGAAGCAGGGCGAATGTCAGTGCCTTTACCGGGTGCTTGTGCATGGTGTAGTCCTCGAATCAGTCGAATTGATTGGTTAATTTTTAGTTGCGGGCCGCCCGGCCGATGACCTGGGATGGCGCTCCCGATACTGGTTGACCTCAATGGTGAGGTGGGCGAGTTGCTGAAAACCTGACAGCAACGCCTTGTAGTGTTCGCTGGGTAGCGGGTGCCGGCTGACGATGGTAATCATAGCGGCAAAATGGTGCTCGCTGAGTTTCCAGGTGTGCAGATCTGTGACCTGGTTCCCGCCATCCCGCTCGATTAACCTGCGGATCTTGTCCCGATCGTCTTCGTTCATGCCGCAGTCCAGCAAAATGGGGCTGAACTGTCGAATCAGCCCCAGCGCCCAGCGACTGATGATCACTGCCCCGACAATACCCATCATCGGGTCCAGCCACTGCCAGTTGAGGTATTTGCCGCACAGCAACGCGGTGATTGCCAGTACCGAGGTCAGCGCATCGGCGAGTACATGCATATAGGCGGCATAAAGATTGTGGTCGCGGCGATGGTGGTGCTCGTGCTCGTGATGGTGGCTGTGGTGATCCTGCAAAAGCAGGGCGCTGAGCAGATTGATCAGCAGCCCCAATACGGCTACGCCGATGGCGGCATTAAACTGGATTTCCTGTGGCACCAGCAGGCGCTGCACTGACTCGATCAGCATCATCAGCGCCACGGCGGCGAGTGCCACGGCGCTGGCGAAGCCTCCCAGCACGCCGACCTTGCCGGTGCCAAAGCTGTAATCGGGGTTGTTGGCGTGCTTGCGGGCATAGCGGTAGGCAAAGATCGCAATCAGGAAAGCGGCCACGTGGGTGCCCATATGCCAGCCGTCCGCCAGCAGTGCCATGGAACCGAATACCGTTCCGGCAGCGATTTCCGCCACCATGGTGATGGCCGTCAGTAGCAGCACATAGCGGGTGCGGCGTTCGCCATGTTCGTTGGCAGCATAAAAATTGTGGTCGTGTTGCCAGTCATCCAGTTTGGTGTCGAGCATGGTCTCATTCGCCTTCAAGCATGTGGGAAGGGAAAATACAGTATTCAGAGTTTGCGGGACAGGCTGAATGCCCCGCGTACCTCCCCTGCCTGGTAGCCGGTGGCGCGATCGTCGGGGTAATACTGTTTCAGGGCTTTTTCCACCGCGGAATCCAGTGATGTGCCATGACAGCTCAGGCACAGTGGTTCAACGGCTTGTGCTTTCAGGTAGCGGAAAGACCCGCCCACTGTCTCCGCCGTGTCGATACCTGTAACGGCTTCTCCGCTGGCACGGCGCTGATCGAACTGTTCCAGCATGGCTTTTTCCCAGTCATCGGGCGTGGCGCCCGGGTTCCGCGCCCTCAGGCTGACCCGTTTCACTTGCCAGCCGCTCGCGTCACTGAGCTGTTGTGCAATTGCCGGTGCCGTCTCGGCGCAGACACTGATCGCGTTGACCGGGCCACCCTGCTGTATGGCGGACATCAGTCGCGGTTTCAAGGTGCCGGCAAATTGCTTGACGATTGCCTCTGCCTCCCGCTGCAGGGCATCTGTGGTATCCGCACCGCCCCATAGCTGGCCGGGAAGCAGCAGCGCCAGCAGGAGCGTCGGGAGTAGGGATAGATAGCCGATTTTGGCCTTCATCGCGCTCTTCCTTTTCATTGCGGGTGCGGGCAGTGTCGCAAGCATGGCCACTACGAACGGGGTATGCCGTTTTCTGCCTTGATGCGTCGAAAAAAAGTACAGGCATTCAGGGTGGTCTGGCGGGCAATGTCCGCTTCCTGTTCATCGCGGCAGCGGGCCACTTCCGCCAGGATCCAGGGCAGGTAGGCGGGCTCATTGCGACGGTTCTTGGGTTTCTGTTCCAGGGTGCGCGGCAGCAGGTAGGGTGCGTCTGTTTCCAGCATCAGTCGCTCGAGGGGAATGCTGTTCACCAGTGTTCGCAGCGACTGGCCGCGCCGTTCATCGCAAATCCAGCCGGTGATGCCAATATGGAGATCCAGGTCCAGGTAGTTGAACAGCGCAGTGCGGTCGCCGGTAAAACAGTGAATCACGCCATCTGCCAGGTGATCCCGGTATTGCCGGAGAATTTCAAATTGGCGCTGGTGGGCATCCCGTTCGTGCATGAAGACGGGGAGCTGCAATTCGGCGGCCAGTTCCAGTTGTGCCTCGAAAGCCCTTTCCTGGTCGGCGGGCGAGGAGAAGTTGCGGTTGAAATCCAGCCCTGTTTCGCCAATGGCAACCACCGAGGGTTCAGCGGCCAGCGAGTGGAGAGTGGCCGCAGTACTGGTGGTAAATGTTTTTGCATCATGGGGATGGACGCCACAGGTGCTGTAGAGCATGCCGGGAAAGTCAGCCGCGAATTGTCCGCATAGTTCTTGAGCATGCACCGTCTCCGCTTCACTGGTGCCGGTGACAATCAGGCGCGTGACACCGGCATCCAGGGCGCGCTGCAGGATCGCTGGCAGGTCATCGCGAAAGGCTTTGTTGCCGAGGTTAACCCCGATATCGACCAATGCTTCCAGAGAGGGTTCGGCGACGGTCATAGGCTGCGCTGTTTTTCCTGTTTTGTGAGAATCCGCTCCTTGCTCTCCAGGTGGTGGGCGTAAATCATCGAGAACGCCAGGACATTTTGCACATAGCCGCGGGTTTCCCGGAAGGGGATGGTCTCGATCCAGGCGTCAAACGGCAATTTTCCCTCAGAGTCCTGCAACCAGCGATCGACCCGGCTGGGGCCGGCATTGTAGGCGGCAGTGGCGAGAATCCGGTTGTTGCCAAAGCGCGCCAGCATTTCCCGATAGTAGCGACTGCCGAGGGTAATATTGATTTCCGGTTCAAACAGATCGTTGCTGCCCCGGTAGTGAATATGATTTTTTCTGGCGGTCTGTTCTGCCGTGGCAGGCATCAACTGCATCAACCCCCGTGCGCCAGCCGGGGAGACGACATCCTGGGCCAGGGCGCTTTCCTGGCGGGCCACGGCAAACAGCAGGTGCACCGGTACCCCGGTTTCCCTGGCTTGCTTGTCAAATGCCTGTTTGAAGGCGATGGGAAAGCGCAGGTTGATATCATCCCAGAAACCGGCATTGATCAGGCTGGTGATGGCGCCATTGTGCCATTGCCATTGACTGGCAATGAGCGCGGCGCCGATCCATTGCTGTTCATTAAAATGACGGTTGGTGTAATACCACTCGCGCCTGGCTGACAGGTAGTCTTCCTGGTAGATCAATTCACGGGTGCGCCGCAAACCGGGCAATCGTTGCAATTCGTCGATTTGAGCCTGGGTCACGCTGGCCTGACGGAACGCCATGGCATAGTCGGTACCGAGCCATTCACTGGCCATAAAACCATAGAAACTGCGGGTGCGGGAGAGCACCTGGTAGGCGGACTTGATGCTGGGTTTGGCACCTTTGGCGCGGCTGAGCTCGCTGCCCCTGGCACGCCAGTAGAGCCAGCGGTCCTGTTCGCTCAGGGAGGCAGGCATGTAACCAATCCACGCCAGCAACTGTTGCCAGTCGGTCTGGCGGATCGCTTCGCGGGCACGCCACTCCAACAGGCTGGGATCGATCAACTCGACGTTTTCAATCAGGTACTGGTCGGCCACCTCGGGGTGCGCCTGTTGGTAGAGCCCTTTCGCCAGTTCACCGATGACCTGGGTTTTCTGCTCCGCGGTGAAGGGATGGATCTGCTGGTAGCGGTTCCAATGTTTCAGCGCGGTGGTGGCATCCTCGCGGGCCAAGTGGGTGAGACCGTGAATGATAATGCTGTGGATCTCGGCATCGTCCAGGGATTTGCCCTGGTGGATGAAGAGCTGGTAGTCGCCCACTTTTGCATGATCACTGTCCACCTGGTAAAAGCTGGCGGCTAACCGCTGGTATTTTGCCGAGGTGAAGAATCGCTGCAGATAGCGGGCGAGCTGATACTGGTGGTTGAGCACTGCGGCGGTGTAGCGCTGCCAGGCGATATCCTCGGTAATCTGGTGGTTGGCAATCAACTGGTCAAATAACCGGTCACAGCCCTTCGGTTGCGACTTGCCCACCGTCCAGAGTTTGATCGCTGCGGCGCTGGCGGCATCCCGTTCGCCGTGGCGCATGCGGGCCAGCTGGTAATAACATTGTTGTTCCGTCGTGGCTGTTCGCGGATCGTAGTACTTGAGGTAGTCCTGCCAGCGGTCGCGGGCACGCAAAGTTTCCAGCCAGCGGTAACGCATGCGGTTGGCGAGGGAACTGTCCCCGTTGCGAGTGAGAAAATCGTCCACATCCCCGTAGTTCGCCCCCCGCAGCCGGTCGCTGAGCCACAGGTATTCGAGATAGGGTTTGAGAGGGTAGTCGCCAATGGCGCCGAGGATGCGCTGCACATTGCCCCGGTCGTTTTTGGCAATGGCAATCTTCCCCTCCCGATAGAGGGCTCGCTGTTCATCGAGACTGGGGGTTTTGGCAAAAGTGAGGTGGGAAAACAGGGTAATCAGCACTGCGACAGATACTGTGCAGGCTTTTATGCCGAGGCGTGGCTCCATGGTGGTTGATGTCTATCCATTGCTGCGGGGTGGAAGTGCGTTGCGTCTATGTTAGACAGATCAGGATGACTTGGATAGGGAGCCAGGCTCCCTTTTTCAGACTTTGACGGCCAGCACGTCGCACTGGGAACCGTGCAAAACCCCTGTGGCGGTGGAGCCTAGAATCAAGCTGAGGCCGTGGCGGCCGTGACTGCCGACAACAATCAGGTCAACATTATTATCGGAGGCAAAGCGGTGCATTTCATGGGCGGGCTGGCCGATGATGACGTGCTGGTTTTCCGGGGGGATTCCCAACTCCTTGCCGACGACCGCGAGCCGCTCCCGCGCCTGTTCTTCCAACTGGTTTTGCACTTCGGTGAGGTCCATGGGAATATCACCGCCGTAGGCGAAGGAAAGTGGTTCCTGAACGTGCATCAGGGTTCGCAGCAGCGAACTTTCCGGGAAGAGAGACTTGACGCGCTCGACCACTTGTTGTGATTCTGGCTGTAAATCCAGGCCAATCAGGACATGTTTGTAAGCGGACATAGGGCGACTCCGGTTGCCACATAACAATCTCTAATAGTATGAGTTGTAGCAGACAATGACCTATTTGTTAATAGTGCTGGTGTTGGCCATTATTATTTCTCCCATGTTGTGGCTGCGGCAGACCCCGAGGCAGAAGCTGGTGACAGCGATGCGCCAGCAGGCGGCCCGTGCGGGCATTCAGGTCAAGCTGGCGCGGCCAGCGGATGCCCGCGAAGGGGAAGGGCGTCTGGAATATGTCCGTTACAGTTTGCCCTGGTTGCCGAAAACAGCGTCGTCGCCATTGCCGCGCATGGAAAAGTGGATGCTGGTGCACCAGACCCGAAGGGGGGACCCGTCTCCCTGGGGCGACTGGCAGTGGCTCGGGCGGGAAGCGAATCCCGTTATCAACGATGCCATCGGGGCGGCGCTACAGGGGCTGCCGCCCTCGGTCAGCGCGCTCGAAGCGAGTGCAGCGGGACTGTCCATCTATTGGCAGGAGCGCGGCGAGTTGGCGGATATCGAGGCTATAACTAGTCAGCTGACTGCGTTGCGAGAGGTCCTCAGGCCATCCGCCGGCAGGAGCGAAAAGTCAATAAATTGAAGAATTTCCTTGACCGACCCACAGGCCGCGCATGTATATTCGCCCCCTCGGAAAGCGCTGTCGGCCCCACGCCGGCGCGTGCCACTCAACCAATTCAGTGAGTTAACGATAGTTTCATGGGCAAATCACTCGTTATCGTGGAGTCTCCCGCCAAGGCGAAAACGATCAACAAGTACTTAGGCGACGACTTCATTGTGAAGTCCAGTGTCGGCCACATTCGCGATTTGCCCACCGGCGGCAACGGCAAGGCCGTGGACCCGAAAGAGCGCGCCAAGGCCGCCGCGGCAACACGAAAAATGTCCGCGGACGAAAAAGATGCCCACCGCGCCCGCAAAACCAGGGAGCAACTGGTCGGCCGCATGGGTATTGACCCTGAAAATGGCTGGAAGGCCCGTTACGAGATACTCCCCGGCAAGGAAAAAGTGGTTGCCGAACTCAAGAAGCTGGCCAAGACCGCCGACCGCATCTATCTGGCGACGGACCTTGACCGTGAGGGGGAGGCTATTGCCTGG
>NZ_JBFHQR010000136.1:0-6155 GCF_041592135.1 Porticoccus sp.
GGTGGGTATCCGCTTTGCCGACGAGTTGCTGTGCCGTCGCCCGGAAGACCAGATCCACCTGTTTGGCGACGAAAGCTGCCTGCCCTACAACCGCATCCAGCTGTCGGCGCTGCTGGCGGGCGAAATCGACCGCGATGCCATCGACCTGCCCCTGCCCGACATCGCCCGGCACCGTAACTTTCGCTTTACCCCCTCGGCCATTACCGACATCGACCGCGACAGCAACACGGTGACCGATGCCAGCGGGGGCCGATACCGCTACGACAAACTGGTTTTCGCCACCGGCGCACGGGCGCATATTCCCAACATTCCCGGCATTGAACGCCAGGGGGTGTTCAGCTTCCGCAGTCTGCGCGATACCGAGAGCCTCTACGCCCGCATCCTGCGCTCGCGCCATATCGTGGTGGTGGGCGGCGGGCTGCTGGGGCTGGAGGCGGCCAAGGGCTTGCTGAAATTCCACACCAGGGTCACGGTGGTACAACAGGGTCCCCACCTGATGAATCGCCAACTGGATGAAGATGCCGCCCAGCTGCTGGAACAGGAAGTCAAAAGCCTGGGCATCGACGTCATCACCCACGCGGGGGTGCGCGCCATCGACGGCTTTGAGCACGTCACTTCGGTCACTACCCGCAACGGCGACACGATTCCCTGCGACACGGTGCTGTTCTGCGCGGGCATCACCCCCAATATCGAGCTGGCCCGCAAGGCGCGCCTGACGGTGGGCACCGGCATCGTGGTCAACGATCAGCTGCAGACCTCCGACCCCGACATCCATGCCATCGGGGAGTGCTGCGAACACCAGGGCGCCACCTACGGGCTGGTCAACCCCGGCTATGAACAGGCTTCGGTGGCCGCCTCCATTATCGCCGCACCCGACCAGGACCCGCTGCCCCGCTACCAGGGGTCGGCCACCGTCAGCAATCTCAAGGTGGTCGGCACCCGGGTATGCAGCCTCGGCGAAGTCAGTGAACTGGCGGCCCGGCCCTTCCAGAAAGAAACCCGCTACCGGGATGGCAGTGGCCAGTACCGCAAGCTGGTCACCCTCAAGGGCAAAATTATTGGCGCGGTGGGCATCGGGGACTGGCCCGAATCCCGACGCATTCAGGAGGCCTACCAGAACGGGCGCAAACTCAACCGCTGGCAGCTCTACCAATTCCGCCGCAACGGCAGGCTGTGGGGGGATAAGGGCAATGCTGTCAGCCAATGGCCGGGCAGCACCATCATCTGCCAGTGCAACAATATCAGTCTGCGGCAACTGGGCGACGCAGTACAAACCGGCTGTTGCTCGGTGGCCCAGCTACAGGACTGCACCAAAGCCGGCACCGTCTGCGGCTCCTGCAAGCCGCTGTTGCAGCAGATTGTCGGCGATAACAGCGCCCCGGAAAAAGAGTCCAGTGCATCCACACTGACCACCGCCGGCCTGCTGGCACTGCTACTGGTCGCCCTGATCAGCTTCTGGCCCGAGGCCCAGGTGGCCGACAGCGTGCAGCAACAGGGCTGGTTTGAGGGCATCTGGAACGACAAGTTCTGGAAACAGGTCACCGGCTTCACCCTGTTGGGCCTTACGGCCGTCGGCCTGCTGATGTCCCTGCGCAAACGCCTGAGCTGGGCCTGGATGGGAAAATTCTCCGCCTGGCGGCTGCTGCATAGCCTGCTCGGGCTGTTCTGTTGCATCACCCTGGTGCTGCACAGCGGCTTTCACCTGGGCGCCAACCTCAACCAGCTGCTGATGCTCAATTTCCTGGCGGTGGTGCTGCTCGGGGCGGTCACCAGCAGCGCCATCGGCGTGGGCCACAAGCTTTCCGCCGGCACCGCCAGCGGATCGAGAAAGTACCTGCAATGGCTGCACATCATCGTGTCCTGGCCGCTGCCGATCCTGCTGGGCTTCCACATTCTCTCGGTGTACTACTTCTGATGGCGGCGCCAGCACAATGAAAAAGTGGCTGTGGTTCAGCTGGATCATTCTGTCGCTGGGACTCGCCGGCTACTACGGCTATAGCTTTTTCCAGTCAGAGAACAAGCAGAACCTGCTGATTGGCGAGACCAGTTATGGCCACTACCAGATCGAGCTGGCCTGCGATGCCTGCCATAGCGATGCCTTCGGCGGCCAGGAATCCATCCAGAAAGCCTGTGTGGGCTGCCACGGCGAAGAACTGGAGGCCGCCCACGACTCCCACCCGAAAAAGAAATTCACCGATCCCCGCAACGCCAACCTGCTGGCGGTGCTGGACGCCCGCTACTGTGTCAGCTGCCACACCGAACACCAGCAGGAACAGACCCACCCCATGGGTCTGACCCTACCAAAAGACTACTGCTTCCACTGTCATCAGGATATCGGTGAGGATCGGGAGAGCCACCAGAACCTGGCCTTTGACAGCTGTGCCAGCGCCGGCTGCCACAACTACCACGACAACCGCGCACTGTACGAAGATTTTCTGCTGGAAAACCACCAGGGCGCCTGGGTCAATGCATTGGCCAAGCTCAGCCCACCCGACGCCGCCGCCAGGCTGGCGCCGGCACAGATTCCCGCACAGCAACCGGAATTCCCCCAGCAGGTTTCGCAACACCCGGATATTCACGGCGAGTGGTCCGCCAGCAGCCACGCCGGGGCCGGGGTCAGTTGCGGCGGCTGCCACGCTGATGCGGCCACCCAGGCATGGGTTGAAAAACCCGGTATCGAACAGTGCCAGACCTGCCATGGGAACGAGGCAGAGAGCTACCAGGCCGGCAAACACGGCATGCGCCTGGCGCAATCCCTGCCCGCCATCAGCCCGCTGGAATCCCACCTGCCCTTCAAGGCGCAGTCGCTGTCCCTGCACCAGGGCTGTAACAGCTGCCACAGCGCCCACAGTACCGACACCCAATTCGCCGCCACCCAGGCCTGCCTCGGCTGCCACAATGACCAGCACTCCCTGGCCTTTGAAGCCTCCCCCCACGGCAAGCTGCTCAGCCAGGCCATCGCCGGGGCCCTGCCCGCCGAACAGGCGGTCACCTGCGCCACCTGCCATATGCCGCGGGAAGAAAAAGTCCAGCTGGGCCAGAAAGTCATCCAGGTGAACCACAACCAGAACGACAACCTCAGGCCCAACGAAAAAATGATTCGACCGGTTTGCATGCAGTGCCACAGCCTGGGGTTTGCCATCGACGCCCTGGCGGACCCGGCGCTGATCGACAACAACTTCAACGGCAAGCCGTCACAGCACATCCCCGCCATCGACTGGGCACTGCGCCGGGAGGCTGAATGATGCGCGCCAACCGTATTGCCACTACCCCCACAACCACTCATCCAACCCTGAGGACTACACCATGAAGAAAGCAGCATTGATCCTGACCCTGGTCACCTCGGTGATCGCCCTGACCGCCTGCAAGGAAGAAACCGAAGCCAAGGCCGGCATCGACCCGAAAGTCTACACAGACTCGCTGTTTGCGGTGATGAAGGCTGACCGCTCCAACTACACCAAGTTGATTATCCAGCGCCTCGGCCCCAATGGCGCCGGGGCCATCAAGCCCGACGAGCACTGGGAAGACATCGAAAATGGCGCCCTGCTGCCGGCCCAGATGTTCCGCGCCGGAGCTGAAGCGGTGGCCACCATGACCGACGATTTCACCTATTCACTGCAATCCCTGTGGCCGATCAACAAACAGAACGCGCCCAAGACCCCGGTCGAGGAAGCGGGTCTGAAATTCATTGCGGAAAACCCGGGCGAGAATTACTACGGTGAAGAGACCCTCGGCGATGTCACCTACTACACCGCGGTCTACCCGGATGTGGCCGTTTCGCCAGCCTGTACCGGCTGTCACAACGGCCACAAGGACTCACCCAAAACCGACTTCAAAATCGGTGAAGTGATGGGTGGCGTGGTAATTCGCGTGCCACTGTAAAAATACGGCGTTCCAAACCCGGGTGACCCTATGTTGAAACCTGTCTTGTTGATTGCCACTGCCTGCCTGGTCTTGCTGGCCTGTTCGGAGAAACCGGAAAGCGAGCACGCCAGTGCCGCTGCTCCGGCAATCGAGGAACAGCCCCCGCATCCCGGGGCAGCGCTGGTCAAGGCGAACTGCCATGCCTGTCACAAACCGGGACTCAACGGCGCCCCCATTATCGGCAATGCCAAAATGTGGGGGCCAAGGGTAACCCAGGGTGAGGAAACGCTGGTGCAACACGCCATCCACGGGTTCGGGCTGATGCCCCCCCGCGGTGGTTCGGCACTCAGCGATGAGCAAATGGCCCAAGCGGTAAACTATATGCTCTCGCAGCTGCCGGTGGCACCCTGAGCCCTGTATTCAGGCATTCGGCATGGCCTGTACGGCCTGCCACAGGGCGTCCATGGCCTGTTGCAGTCGGTGCACCATCCCCGCCTGCTCATGGGCGTAATCGCCGCCATACAGCCGCACCAGATCCATGGCCGGGTGACCCCAGCCGCCGTATTCCCAATCCAGCACGACCAGGCCGCGCTCGGTATCAATGATATTTTCCGCCACCAGATCGTGGTGGCAGATCACCGGCTGCCAAGCTGACTGGTCCACCGCCGCCGCCAGCGTTTCAATCCGTTGCGCATCGACCTGGCCAGGGCCCAGTTGTGCCAGATAGCCCCGGCAGTGGTGCAAATAACTGAAACCTGCTGTCGCGGCGGGCGCAGGCAACTGCTGCCAGCCTCGCACAAGTTGCGCCAGCCGTTCCCGGTAGTTGTCCTGCTGCAGGGCATCTGCGGGCCAGTGACGCCCCTCCACAAATCCGGTCACCAGCACAGCGGTGGTGGCATACCAGAGCGGGGGGACAAAACCGTTTCCCTGCAGCTGGCGCAGCAGAGCCAGCTCCCTGCGGCGATCAATACCCAGTGCGGCACTGTTCACCGCATTGACCCGCACTACCGCGAGATGGGCGCCGCTCTCTACCAGAAAGGAATGATTGGTTCTGCCCCCCGGCAGCGGACGCACCAGCCGCGGCTTTCCCGGCAGCGGCTGGTGCCAGTGCTGCCAGTCAGACAGGGTCTGCTGTAGGGTACGCTCGATGTTGCGCAAGGTAATGTTTTCTCCAGGTGATGAATCCGATCACCACCAGCACCACATAAAGGGCAAACAGGCCGGCAGTAAAATACAGGCCGCGGTTCAGGTAAAGGTAGATGGACAGGCTGTCGATCACAATCCAGTAGAGCCAGTTTTCCAGCACCTTGCGGGCCACCATATAGGTGGTCAGCACAGCGCCCCAGGTGGTGAATGAGTCCAGGTAGGGCAACTCGGCATCGGTATGCTGCTGTAGCAGCCACCCGGAAATCAGCGACAGCAGCAACACCCCCAAAAAGGCATAGAGATGGCGCTCAAACGACCAGCGGCTGATTTCCAGCCCGTGGTGCGCCGCGCCGCCCCGCCGCCACTGGTACCAGCCGTAAACCGCCATCACCAGGTAATAGACGTTGAGCAGGGATTCCATGTACAGCTTTACGCCGCCAAAAATCCAGATGTAGATGGCGGTACCGAAAAAGGCACAGTACCAGCACAGGCTGTTTTCCTTCATGGCCAGCAACAGGTACGCCAGGGACAACAGCACCGCCAGCATTTCCAGATTGAGCCAGGCCGGCACCGCCCATCCCGACATCTCAGAGCGCCTCGTAACCGGGAATGACCTTCAGCACGTATACCGCCATGCCAAACTCCTCGCGGCAGGCGGCAATGGTTTCCTGCACCGCCCGCATGGCCTCCTCATACTCACCCTGCACCACGGTGCTGGTGGGAAAGGTCTGCACCTGCAGGCCTGGATAGCGGTTGATCCTGTCGATAAATCCTTTGATGGGCGTAATAAAATCCTCCCGGTTCGGATACATGCTGACGTCGATGGTCACAAGCATTTCTATATCTCCCTAGGGCCTGTTCACACTAATTTGATTACCACTGCTGGAGGTCATTTTTGCTTCCAGCGAGGCGGAATGAGCGTGGTTTAGTTATTCTAAATGAGCGAATGACAACAACGCTGGGGGCAAAAATGGCCCCAGCCCTTTGGGTTGCGGCTAAAAAAGCGCCACTCGTCGTTACTCGTCACTCAGTTAGAACCACTAAATTCATTTCTCGCGCCTAGATTGGCGCTTTTTTAGTCACAACAGAGGCAACCAAATTAGTGTGAACAGGCCCTAGAAACGGTATTTCGCGGTCACGCCGAC